>NZ_CP073015.1:2713658-3064238 GCF_018080005.1 Flavobacterium sp. CS20
AGATTATTACAACATAGACGATTTACTCACCGAAGAGCATAAACTTATTAGACAAGCTACACGAGATTGGGTCAAACGCGATGTAAGTCCGATTATTGAAGAAGTCGCTCAAAACGCCAAATTTCCAAAATCCATCATCAAAGGTTTATCAGAAATTGGGGCTTTTGGACCTTATATTCCTGAAAAATATGGCGGAGCTGGTCTTGATCAAATTTCTTATGGTTTAATTATGCAAGAAATTGAACGTGGCGATAGTGGTGTTCGTTCTACAGCTTCAGTCCAATCATCTTTGGTTATGTTTCCCATTTGGGCTTATGGCACTGAAGAACAAAAGCAGAAGTTTTTACCAAAATTAGCTTCAGGAGAAATGATGGGTGCTTTTGGTCTCACAGAACCCGATCACGGCTCAAACCCTAGTGGAATGGTAACTAATTTTAAAGATAAAGGTGATCATTATTTACTCAATGGAGCTAAAATGTGGATTTCTAATGCACCGTTTGCTGATGTTGCTGTAGTTTGGGCTAAAAATGAAGAAGGACGAATTCATGGCTTACTTGTTGAACGTGGAATGGAAGGCTTTTCTACACCAGAAACTCACAACAAATGGTCATTAAGAGCTTCAGCAACAAGTGAGTTGATTTTTAACGATGTCAAAATACCAAAAGATAATATTCTCCCTGGCAAAAGCGGACTTGGTGCACCTTTATCTTGTTTAGATTCTGCACGATATGGCATTGCATGGGGAGCGATTGGTGCGACCATGGATTGTTATGATACGGCTTTGAGATATGCTAAAGAACGAACGCAGTTTGATAGTACCATTGCAGGTTTTCAACTTCAGCAAAAAAAATTAGCTGAAATGATAACTGAAATCACCAAAGCTCAACTTCTCGCATTGCGTCTGGGTCAACTAAAAAACGAAGGCAAAGCAAGTTCAGCTCAAATCTCTATGGCCAAACGCAACAACGTAGAAATGGCTATTGATATAGCACGAGAAGCCAGACAAGTGCTTGGAGGAATGGGAATTACAGGCGAATACAGCATTATGCGCCATATGATGAACCTAGAAAGTGTGATAACTTATGAAGGTACACATGATATTCATTTATTGATCACAGGCTTTGACATTACAGGAATTTCTGCTTTTAAATAAACTTGGATTTTATAATTCTAATTGCTTATAAGTTCTATAAAACAACTTGACATGAGCGTTTAAAATTTTAATTTGATTATCAGTATAATTGCACTGCAATCGGTCAAAAATAATCATAAAATTTCCTTTGTTATTTTTAAATCTAAATGTAAACTCATCTTGTTGTGCATCGCCTAAGTCATCATATTTATCTGTGATGTTTTTTAGATACATACTCATGTCGGTTTCAAATAACACTTCATCATAATACCTTAAACTAATAATGTTTTTATCATCATAATACATGACTAAGGCTTTATCTTTCTCTCGATAGTTTTGCAAATTTAATTCAGTATAGTTTGTATAATCTGAGATGTTTTCAGCGTAATTTGGTTTAAAGGAATTTAAATGATAGCTGTTTTGAGGATTTGATTTGTGCTTTTTAGCTATGGCATCTTTAAGCGTTTGAGTTTTATCATCAGAGGCTAATATTTTAATGTTTAATTTATCAACTATTTTTCGAGGTAAATTATAAGATAGCGTATCAGAAAATAAACTATCTGGGTTAAAACCAAAATAAGCTTTTGTTTTTTCCATAGCATTACGCTCATTTATATACCAAATAATACTTTTAAATCGATCATATTCTTTATTGGTAAAGCTTCTTTCAGTTTTTTTGTCAACACTTTCCATAAGCTCAGCAAGCTCTTTGACTTGAGCATTAATTGAAATTTTGAAAGCTGATAATGGGTAAAATGTGCAAAGCAATATCAAAACGAACATCGATTTTGCATACAAACTCAATGCTTTTTTATGCGACACTAACATATAAATTAGCATCCCACAAATCCAAAACGCCAAAACCAAACCCAAATAGCGTAATTCAGTAAAATTATAATCTGCTATACGCCTATAAAGTGCAACAAACAAAAGCGGTAAAAGCGGTAGAATAGCATAAAAATAATAAGGGTAAAACTTTTGTATGAGTTTAGAAACATGTGTTTTTCTAAAAGGTTCAATACTGATGTGTATAACAAAAGCAAGTAAACTTAAACCCGATATCAAATAAGTTACAAAACCTTCGGGCAACTCCCATTCAATCAAAATTTTTAATGCATATACATACACGATAAGTAAATATAAAAGGCTTAACGGAATCAAAATATATAGCACTAATACTTCTCCAGCTTTAGGTAGTTCGAGTTGACCTCCTAATTTATCCAACCTTGGAAAGTCGCTTAAATACACAAAAGTATTGACTACACCTAAGCAAAAAATGAAAGTTTGAAAATAAATATTATCATTGAAATTAATTTTGAATAAAATTTCGAGCGTAGAAATAGCAATGGCTAAGCCAACATACAAAATCACAGTATAGATACCACTCCTGACCAATGCAATAATGATAGATTTGAGATAATCCCAAAATTTATATTTGTTCCAAGATTTGATAAAAGGAGCAAAAACAACAAAAACATGACCAGCAAGCATAAGCAAAGCCCATTGACCATAGGCTAACGAAGCATTAGGCAAATTCTCGCTAAGTCCGTAGATGTAATATAAAATCAAACCCGTTAAAACACAAAGTTTTAATACAAACCGATAGAGTATAGAATGGCTTAAAGCCTCAGAAACAAACTGAACAGCAATAAACCATGACACTCCTAAAATCAGGATTAATTGGATACCAGTATTTTTAGTCACTGTATCTAAATCATTCTGATTATAAATCATCATCAAATAAATACTGCCTAAAACTGACCAAGTTAAGGTTGCTGGAAATCGTTTAAATGCTAAAAAAGCTTTGTGAGATATATCCTTAAAAAAATTCATAATGGCTTATTTTGTTTATAACCTTAAAATATTTTATATTTTCGTTTTTAATTGAAGCTACTAACATAACACTATTTTTTATACTATGGCTGGACACAGTAAATGGGCAAACATCAAACACAGAAAAGGTGCCCAAGACAAAAAACGAGCAAAGCAATTTACCAGAGCTATAAAAGAAATTACAGTTGCTGTAAAAGAAGGTGGAAGCCCTGATCCTGAAACCAATCCTACACTGCGGAATGCTATTGCAAATGCAAAAGGTATCAACATGCCTAAAGACACCATTCAAAGAGCCATCAAAAAAGCAAGTGGAACAGATGCAGACCATTATGAAATGGTTACTTTTGAAGGTTATGGCCCTCATGGTATTGCTATTTTTGTGGAATGCACTACAGACAACACCAATAGAACGGTGGCTAATATACGCTCTATTTTTACCAAAGCTGGAGGCAGCCTAGGCAAAAACGGTTCGATAGAATTTTTGTTTGACCGTAAAGGCGTGTTTTTAATTGACAAAAGCTCCTTAGAAATAAACAAGGAAGAACTCGAGTTAGAACTCATAGAAGCCGGAGCTACAAATATAGAAGACGATGATGATGCACTAGTAGTTTACTCCGATTTTAATGATTTTGGAAAAATGAATGAAGCTCTAGAAAAACTCAATATAGAACCAAAAAACGCCGAACTTCAACGTATTCCAATTAACACCATCAAACTAAATATCGATCAAGCTAAAAGCATAATGAGTTTAATCGACAAATTTGAAGATGACGATGATGTTCAGAATGTTTATCACAATTTAGAAATTACTGATGAGTTAATAGATGAATTAGAATAAATTAAAAATTCAACAACACTCAAATTAATAAAAAGTTAAGCGAGGTATAGATTTGTAAAAATGTGATAAGCAATAAATAAAAAGTATTACTTTTGAAAAAACTAATTTTATCTTATGAAAAACAATAAAATAGCTGTCATAGGTCTTGGCTATGTTGGCTTACCTCTTGCTAGACTTTTTGCAACAAAATACAACGTGTTAGGATTTGATATCAATCAAACCAGAGTTGACAACCTTAATTCAGGTCATGATGATACACTTGAAGTTGACGATGACATTCTACAACGTGTATTGATCAAAGAAAACAAATTAGACAAAACAGAACACGGTTTGTTTTGTACCACCCAACTATCACACATAGAGTCTTGTAATATTTTCATCATAACTGTGCCAACACCTGTTGATAAAAATAACAGACCAATTTTAACCCCATTGATTAAAGCATCTGAAAGCGTAGCTCAAGTTCTTAAAAAAGATGATATAGTTATATACGAAAGCACTGTTTATCCAGGAGCCACCGAAGAAGAATGTGTTCCTGTTTTGGAAAACAACTCAGGATTAAAGTTTAATAAAGACTTTTATGTAGGCTATTCACCAGAACGAATCAATCCTGGAGATAAAACACATACGGTAGAAAAAATCCTTAAAGTAACCTCTGGCTCAACACCTGAAATCGGCAAAAAAATAGATAACCTATATGCTGAAGTTATAACAGCTGGTACACACCTTGCCCCTTCCATAAAAGTAGCAGAAGTCGCTAAAGTGATAGAAAACTCACAACGAGATATCAATATTGCATTTGTTAACGAACTAGCAAAAATCTTCAACTTGATGAAAATAGACACCAATGCCGTCTTAGAAGTCGCTGGAACCAAATGGAATTTTTTACCTTTTAAACCAGGCTTAGTCGGTGGTCACTGCATTGGTGTTGATCCTTATTATTTGGCTCAAAAAGCACAAGAAATTGGTTATCATCCTGAAATTATTTTAGCAGGAAGACGACTTAATGACTCAATGGGAGAATATGTATCAAGCCAAGTCGTTAAATTGATGTTGAAACACGATTTAAAAGTCAAAAATGCAAAAATTCTTGTTTTAGGAATAACCTTTAAAGAAAACTGTCCAGATGTCCGTAACACCAAAGTTGTGGATGTGGTCAAGCAACTCAGCGAATACGAAACAAATGTAACAATCTACGATCCTTGGGCAAATCCTGAAGAAGTGCTACACGAATACCATTTAGACTCATGCAAGGAATTACCAAATCAACAATACGACGCTATTGTGCTTTGTGTTGCTCATGATAAATTTCAAAATATTGATTTTGATAAACTCAAAAAACCCAATGCCGTTGTTTATGATGTCAAAGGTGTTTTAGGTGAAAAGAGTGATGCAAAACTTTAATTTTTAATATATGAATATTGAGTCATTAAAAAATAAAAAAATATTAGTTACTGGTGCGACTGGTTTTATAGGTTCAAATCTTTGTGAGTTTTTGTTAAAAAATGATATACAAGTCAGAGGCTTAGATAATTTTGCAACAGGTCACCATCAAAATATCAAAGAAATTTTAGACCAAAAGAAATTTGAATTTATAGAAGGTGATATTCGTGATTTTGAAACTTGTAAATCTGCTTGTCAAGACATTGATTTTGTTCTACATCAAGTCGCTTTAGGTTCTGTGCCACGCTCTATTGAAAACCCAATTCTGACAAACAAAGCCAATATCGATGGGTTTTTAAATATGCTTGTAGCTTCAAAAGATAACGGGGTTAAACGTTTTGTATATCTTGCTAGTTCTTCCACTTATGGCGATTCTAAATCTTTACCAAAAATTGAAGACAACATTGGTAAACCTTTATCGCCATACGCCATCACTAAATATGTCAATGAATTATATGCAGAAAACTTTAAATTGATATATGATTTAGATACAATTGGTTTGCGTTATTTTAATGTTTTTGGCAGAAAACAAGATCCCAACGGTGCATATCTGCCGTAATTCCAAAATTTGTCATTCAACTCATGAAGCACAGAAGTCCAACAATAAACGGTGACGGCACTTTTTCTCGTGATTTTACTTATATAGACAATGTCATTCAGATGAACATTTTGGCTTTAACAACAACTAACAAAAAAGCACTTAATGAAGTTTACAATACAGCCGTAGGAGATCGCACAACAATCAAACAAATGTCAAACTTGTTAAAAAAATTCTTATCAAAATACGATTCTAAAATTGCTGATATACCTATAAATCATGGTCCAAACCGCCAAGGCGATGTGCCACACTCATTGGCTTCAATCGATAAAGCCACAAATCTTTTAGGGTATAAACCTTCCCATAAATTTGAAGAGGGTTTACAACAAGCTGTAAAATGGTATTGGAAAAACTATTCTAAACATACTTAAATGTCATATCAAAAAAAAATACTGATTCTTGGTGGAGCAGGTTTTATAGGAAGTCATGTGGTTCGTAGATTTATAAAAAAATATCCAAACTTTCAAATTTTCAACCTTGACAAATTGACTTATGCAGGCAATCTTGAAAATTTAAAAGACATAGAAAAAGCTGAAAACTACACATTTTTAAAAGTAGATATTTGCGATAGAAAAACTATAGAACAACTCTTTAAAAAGCATAGATTTGACACCGTAATTCACTTAGTTGCCGAATCTCATGTAGATCGCTCAATTACTAATCCATTTGCATTTGTAGAAACCAATATTATGGGGACTTTAAATTTACTTCATGCAGCACAAAATGTGTGGAAAGATAGCAACAGCGAAAAATTATTTTATCATATCAGCACAGATGAAGTTTATGGTACTTTAGAAAAAACAGGACTTTTTACAGAAGAAACACCCTACGATCCCAATTCACCATATTCCGCATCTAAAGCCAGTTCTGACCACTTTGTAAGAGCATTTGGAGAAACTTATGGTTTACCTTATATTATCAGCAATTGTTCTAATAATTATGGACCAAATCAATTTCCTGAAAAACTCATTCCTTTGTTTATAAACAATATCATCAATCATAAACCTTTACCTGTTTATGGAGATGGCAATTACACAAGAGACTGGCTTTATGTTATCGATCATGCCATTGCAATTGATGTGATTTTTCAAAAAGGAAAACTTGGAGAAACCTATAATATTGGTGGTTTTAATGAGTGGAAAAATATCGATCTCGTAAAAATCCTTTGCCAACAAATGGATGATAAACTCAACAGAACAGCAGGCGAAAGTGAAAAACTTATCACTTTTGTAAAAGATAGACCAGGACATGATTTGCGCTATGCTATTGATGCCTCAAAAATCTATAAAGAATTAGGTTGGAAGCCTTCAGTTACCTTTGAAGAAGGCTTAAGCAAAACCATAGATTGGTACCTCCAAAACCATGCTTGGTTAAAAAATGTTACCAGTGGCGACTATCAAAAATATTATGAAAAGCAATATTTATAACTAATCTCAAAAATAACTCAAAATGAAAGGCATAGTACTAGCAGGTGGATCAGGAACCAGATTGCATCCACTGACTTTAGCAACGTCTAAACAGCTATTACCCATTTATGATAAACCGATGATATATTACCCTTTATCGGTGTTAATGCTCGCAGGTATAAAGGATATTCTAATCATTTCAACACCAGAAGATTTGCCAAATTTTAAGAGATTGTTGGGCGACGGTTCAAAATTTGGCATCGCATTGAGTTACAAAGAGCAACCTTCGCCAGATGGTTTAGCTCAAGCTTTTATTATTGGTGAAGATTTTATCGGTCATGACAACGTTTGTTTAGTTTTGGGCGATAATATTTTTCACGGTGCAGGATTACAAAATTTGCTCAATAATGCTGTAAAAAATGTTGAAAATGAGCAAAAAGCGGTTATTTTTGGCAATTATGTTAATGATCCTGAACGCTATGGCGTAGCAGAATTTGACCAAAACAAAAATGTAATCAGTATAGAAGAAAAACCTAAAATTCCAAAGTCTAATTATGCTGTAGTTGGGCTCTACTTTTATCCTAATTCGGTGGTTAGAATAGCCAAAGATGTTAAACCATCAAACCGAGGTGAACTTGAAATCACATCAGTAAACCAACAATATTTAAGTGAAGACAAGCTTAAAATGCAAATTCTTAGTCGTGGTTTTGCATGGCTAGATACAGGAACCCACGAAGCCCTTACCGAAGCTACCGAATTTGTAAAAGCTGTAGAAAAACGAACTGGTCTCAAAATTGCTTGCTTAGAAGAAATCGGTTTAAACAAAAATTGGATTGATAAACAGCATATCGCCAAACAAATAGAAAACACTAAGGGCAATTACTATGAATATCTTAAATCTATTCTAAAATAATAGTCATGAAAAAAACAGCCATCATTGTTTCGGGATATTTTAATCCGATTCACAAAGGGCATTTAGAATATTTTTTAAATGCTAAAGATCATGCTGATAAGCTTTTTGTCATCGTTAATAACGATTTGCAAAGAAAACTAAAAGGCAGTAAACCCTTTCAAGATGAAGATGAACGTTTGTTTATTGTCAGTAACATTAAACCTGTTGATAAAGCATTTCTGTCTATAGATAAAGACCGAACAGTAAAAGCATCTATCAAAAAAATATTTGATGAGTATAAAGATAATTACGAATTTATTTTTGCTAATGGTGGAGATCAAGACAATCAAAGTATTCCCGAAGCAGAAATTTGTAACAAATTAGGGATTAAGCTTTTAGATGGTTTGGGTGATAAAATTCAGTCCAGCAGTTGGTTGTTGGAAGACAATTGATAAACTAAAAATTTGATTAAAATAATTTACCATCAAAACTAATAACAACATCAAATTATTTAATTTGTCACAATAAGACAATAAACGTCCTATCGTGAGTAGGTATTTAGAAAGATTACAGGATATTAAAGCTTGGCTTAAGGCTGAGTCTATTGGCATTGGTGATATTCTGAAACGCTTAGAAGCTCAGGATATGAAGGTTTCTCGACGTCAAATCAATCGAGATTTTAGTGCTATTCAGTCTATGTTGGAGGATAGTGAAATGCTTAAGCATTTTTATAAAGATGGTCAAAAATATTTTTATATCCATACAGCAACTCCTTTTAAATCTGAAAGGGTTGCGATAGAAACCACCGAGATTTATCACACCAATTTCTACAATCAAATCCTTACTGATGAAATTCAGTTGTAACTAATCAGTGTCAAAAATAAGACTATAAATTTTGGATAATACAAACTGAGCATATATTTTCTTTGTGCTTATTTCAATTTTTTAAAAAAAATTTCAAATAAGCCACTCATTAGAGCTTGATTTTAAAAATCAGACCTTTATCAACATTTTTAACTTTTTGGATTGATAACTAATTGGTTAATAATTTGTTTGTTACAAACATACCACCCTACATTTGTAAGAAAAAAAGTTGGAAAAGGATAAGCTTATAGAATCACTCTTGCAGAAGGTAGAAGAACTTTCTAAAAAGCTAATTGCTTTAGAATTAGAAAATAGTCAACTTAAAGCACGACTTACCAAATATGAAACTCCAAAAAACAGTAATAATAGCTCCATACCACCCTCAAAGGATGAAAATAGACCAAAGAGGAAAAGCCTAAGAATAAAGACAGGGCGTAAGCCAGGTGGGCAAACAGGAAGAAAAGGCAATACTTTGAAGATGGTTGAGATACCTGATGTTACAGAAGAACACATACCAGATTATTGTAACTGTTGTGGAAACGACCTTTCATCACTTCCACATCAATATGCAGGAAGTCGACAGGTATTTGACATCCCTGAAATAAAAATAAAAGTCACAGAACCACAAGGTTTATAAAAAAGTTTGTCCTTGCGGTTGTGAAACAAAAAGCGACTATCCATCACAAGCAAATGCACCCGTAAGCTATGGGAATAATATTGAAAGTTTAATAGGATATTTTCATACCAGACAATACTTGCCTTTTAAGAGAATGCAAGAAATGTTCAATACGGTTTTTAATATTCCTATAAGTGAAGGAGGAATACACTATTTATTAAACAAACTTGTCACTAAAGCTGAACCTGCATATAATCTGATAAAACAAGAAATAGCAAACTCAAAATCACCTATCGGTAGCGATGAAACAGAGTAAAAGTATCAGGAGACAAAAACTGGGCGTGGACATGGCAAAATGAAAAAGCAACCTTTATTACCATAACTGATAATAGAGGACAAAAAAGTATAGAACAAACCTTTGAAAATGGTTTTGAAAATGCTGTGTTAGTGCACGATTGTTGGAAGAGTCATTTCAATACCAACGCTCAATCACACCAAATTTGCATGGCACATTTACTTCGGGATTTAAACTATCTAACTGAAAAATACGATCATAAATGGAGTAGAGCTTGCAAAAACTTATTTTTAAAAGCCATCAACTTTAAGAAAAATATAAAAGATATAGCCTTTAACAAGGATTGTCCAATAAAGAAAAGTATAGAAAAAAGAATGGATATCATCTTAAATCATGATCCGCCAAAAGAACATAAAGAATTAATAACTTTTAAAAAAAGACTTATAAAATACAGGAACTATATCTTTACATTCCTCTATCATCTGGATGTACCTCCAGATAACAACGCCTCTGAAAGAGCAATAAGAAATATAAAAGTAAAACAGAAAATCTCTGGACAATTTAGATCAGAACAGGGCTGTGATAACTTTGCCATACTTAGATCTGTAACAGATTCTTGTTTAAAAAATCAGCAATCAGTTTTATCTACACTAAATATTATTGCTAATTTGCGGACTGATTAGTTACATTCAGTTTAATTTAGAGTTGATACAAACCGCTATCAAGGAGCAAAAAAGGCTAAAAATAAAATTGATAAAAGACGATGAAACCAGTGATAATTTAGATGTTGATACTGAAAATGTAGTGGTTTGCCCTGTTAAGATGGTCTATCACAGAAACAGTTACTATTTGGCTTGTTTTAATGCTGAATTAAAAGAAGTCGAAGTTTTTGGTTTAAGGCAACTTAAAAATATTGAGTTAGGCAAACCTTTTAATAACTTCAAATTACTAGAAAATCAGGTTAAAAAGGAACTCAAAACCCGTTTTGGCGTAACCAAAAATATCAACAATAAAGTCTATGATATTGAAATTAAATTTACTCCAGTTTTGGGTCGGTTTATCGAAAATCATCATTGGCATGAATCACAAAAATTTAAAAGTGTTAACGGCGATTATATCTTATACTTAAAATGTGGTATCAATAGAGAGTTGATGGGTTGGTTATTTCAGTGGATGTATAATGTCAAAATTGTAAAACCTTTATTGCTCAAGCAACTTTACAAAAAAACTTTAAAAGAATCTGAATTAATTATAAAAGATCAAAATCCTTTTGTGTATAGAAATATCTTTACAGACAAAGTTGATAGTAGATTGTGAGATATTGTGAATTTTTACTTCTTTAGTCGTCAACTCGAAAACTTTAATTTTAAAGCCACGAATGCACTTTACATTGCCACGAATGCACTAATGGTTTCTCGTTTTATAATTCTTTTTTTATATTGCCACGAATGCACTAATGGTTTCTCGTTTTATAATTCTTTTTTTACATTGCCACGAATGCACTAATGGTTTCTCGTTTTATAATTCTTTTTATATTGCCACGAATGCACTAATGATTTCTCGTTATAATTCTTTTTTTATATTGCCACGAATGCACTAATGGTTTCTCGTTTTATAATTCTTTTTTTATATTGCCACGAATGCACTAATGGTTTCTCGTTATAATTCTTTTTTTATATTGCCACGAATGCACTAATGATTTCTCGTTATAATTCTTTTTTTATATTGCCACGAATGCACTAATGGTTTCTCGTTATAATTCTTTTTTTATATTGCCACGAATGCACTAATGATTTCTCGTTATAATTCTTTTTATATTGCCACGAATGCACTGCTTGTTTTATAACGAGCAATCATGACAGAGCTATTCCTTAATTTTGGACAGTGTTTGTTTTAAGTGATTTAAAACAAATTTCTTAAACCCAAATTATAATCCTCCATAATAGCGACGAATACACAGTTTTGTCTGGGTTTGTGGATAATTCGGGTTAAAAATAAAACCCAAAAGCACCAGTAATTCCAAAAGTTCTCGAATCTTGAATATCAAAATAGTTGCCTCTAAAGTGAAAGTCAATCCTAAAAACTCTGAAAATATTGCCTATTCCAAAACTATAAGAATAGTAAACATTTTGGTCTGGAGCCAATAAGACAGGGTTTGATGTTGAAGCGTTGAGCATTATACTTTCGTTAGACAATTTGCCATACATACTTCTGAAAGTGACGATTTCTCTTAAATCTAAATCTCTTAACAGAGGAATTCTGGCAAAAAGCCTACCGTTAAAATTATGCTCCATATGAAGGCTGACATATTCATCGGTTACAAATTCATAGTAATCCAACAAGGGAAAAGTTCCTTCTATAGAAAATAAGGTTTCATTGCCTGGGACGACATTAAGCAATCCGAGTGGTACGCCACCAAAGGTTTTTCCTGCTTCAATTGTTGAAGTAAACCGCCCAAATCCGCCCATTAAAATAGGTTGTCTGTAAAGGAGTTGTAATCGGTCGTAATCAAAATCGCTATCAATAACGCCTTTTAAACCTTTGGAATATTTGAGCATAAACTCTGGATATTTTCCAGGGTTAACCACGTATTGCTCAACTCCATAACCTGTTGCTTTTCTGTTTGGAGTATAATTTGCGGTTAAAGAAAGTTCGGTTTGAGTGATTTTTTCTTGACGTTGAGTTCTGGCTTCGTCTGTATAAAAAGCTAAGCTAAACACATTTGTATCAGCACCAACTAAGGTTCTATAGTTGCCTTCTAAACGCAAATTGAAGTTATAAAAAGGATCAAACTGAAGAGCGAGACTCGATAGATTGATATTGGTTAAGGTGTTGTTTGCCGAAAGGGTTAAAGGTGTACCAGACAACAAACTCCTTCCTAAAACATCATTTGAGCTGGTTAAGCTTCCCCCGAGTTGTTCTACATCACGACGGTTTCCTGCCGAAAGAATGAGTCTAGATTTGCGGTCTAGCATAACTTTACCAGATATGCCGTATTTGAATTTATCATCCTTGAAACCATAGGCGGTAAAACCTTGCAAACGCCAAGTATCATTTTGACTAAAATAAGTTCTTCCGCCAACTCTTAAACGCAAACCTTCAATATCATTATATCCGAATGTGGAAAATACTGGACCAAAATCCCAACCGTCAAAGCCATAATAGTTGGTTGCCAAAACGGTGGCAACATCATAAACTTGTTTAAAGGCTTTAACTGTTTTTAAGGTGTCAACTAAGGTGTATATTTCTTTTTCGTCTTTGTTGAGTGGTTCTAAACGGTTTTTTGCCCAAAAAATACTATCGCGATTAAAGACTTGTTCTTTGTATGGATCGGTTTGTCTATCGTAAAATTCTTTGTCTTTTTTTACATCAAATTTATAGTTATCATATAAGGTTGTGCGTTTACCGTAAACACCACGAGAATCTTCTTTTTTTCTAAAGGTAAAATCAGTCATAAAATAGTCACGTGTCATTAAGAAAATAGAATCGTTAAGCACGTCAAATTCTTGTTCTATATAAACATCCTTTACCCAGTTGATGTTGGCACTTTTGGTCATTGCCAAATTGATTTTTTTGATAGCCCAAGTGGTATCATTGACCCAAAAATCACCCTTAAAGGTCAATTCGTTTTTTCGTCTGGGGTAATAAACAATGTGGTAAGTCCATTTGTTGCCAATAAATGTGCTATCAGCCAAAACATAGTTGTAATTATCTATGCCAGTGGTTGATAATGGACTGACAAAACTTTTATCAAAAATCTTGATGTAATTGTCATAAACATTATATTCTGCATACAAATCTTTGATGAATGCGATAAGATTTTGGTTGTTGCTAAAACCTGAGTTTTTGTTACCCTGTAAGACTTCTTTTTCTTTATCGATGATGTTATCGCCGTAAACTTTAGAAACCGATTCATTGATAAAAATGGGCAAATAAGTTTTGCCTGTAACTTCATTGGTATCGGTTTGGGTAAAAATAAACTCCATGCCTTTAAACAGTCGGCTTTTGATTAAAGCACTATCAATGGTATTAAGGTCAAATTGAATTTTTTCATACTTGTCGTATTGGTATTGCTTAAACTTTTTGACACCGTTGTCTCTTCGGTTTTCCCAAATTTTCCTCAAAATATCAATAGCGGGATTGTTTTTCTTGGATGTTTTACCTGTATAAATCGTAACTTCAGACAGGGCTTCTGCGTCTGACTCCAATTTGATTTCGATATCATAAGTTGCACTTTTGTTTAAGGGTAAAGTGTAAGTTTTATAACCCATAAAAGACACTTCTATGGCTTCATAATCATTATCTGATTGGAGATAAAATTTTCCGTTTTCGTCAGTGATGGTGCCAACTCTTGAATCTTTAAAAATAACGTTGGCGTATGGAACTGGTTCGTCAGATTCGTCATAAACATAACCGCTGACTTTGGTTTGGGCTAATGAAAGAAACCCGCAAAATAAAACAAAATATGTAAAATAAAATTTATTCATAAAAATAAAAAAGCTTCACTTGCATTAAACAAATGAAGCTAGGGTTTAAGGTTGTTAATTTTAAATATACATTACTTTTTTCACCGCTTTAATCACATCTTCATGATTTGGCAACCATTCTTTAAGTAAAACGGGTGAATACGGTGCAGGTGTATCAGCCGTATTGAGTTTAATGATTGGTGCATCGAGATAATCAAATGCATAATGCTGAATATGATATGCAATTTCAGTAGAAACATTACCAAAAGGTAAAGCTTCTTCAAGACATACTAAACGATTGGTTTTTTTTACTGAATTTACAATCGCTTCATAATCTAAAGGTCTAACGGTTCTTATATCTACAATCTCGCAAGAGACGCCATCTTTTTCTAATTCTTCAGCGGCTTTGTAGGCTTCTTTGATAATTTTTCCGAAAGAAACAATGGTCACATCTTCACCTTCTCTTTTGATATCGGCTTTACCAATCGGAATGGTATATTCTTCTTCTGGCACTTCACCTTTGTCTCCATACATTTGCTCGCTTTCCATAAAAATGACAGGGTCATCATCTCTAATAGCTGATTTTAAAAGCCCTTTAGCGTCATAAGGATTTGAAGGCACAACGACTTTAAGACCTGGTGTATTGGCATACCAATTTTCAAAAGCTTGTGAGTGCGTTGCTCCAAGTTGACCAGCCGAAGCTGTTGGCCCTCTAAAAACAATAGGGATATTGATTTGACCACCTGACATCTGACGTATTTTTGCAGCGTTATTGATGATTTGATCAATTCCAACTAATGAAAAGTTAAAAGTCATAAATTCAATAATAGGTCGATTGCCATTCATAGCTGAACCAATACCTATACCACTAAAACCGAGTTCAGATATCGGCGTATCAATCACACGCTCTGGACCAAATTCGTCTAACATGCCTTTTGAAGCTTTGTAAGCTCCGTTATATTCCGCGACTTCTTCACCCATTAAATAAACCGATTTGTCAGCTCGCATCTCTTCACTCATGGCTTCACAAACCGCTTCTCTAAATTGTATTGTTCTCATATTTTTCAAAATTATAAAAGCACCACAAAAGTAAACAATCAAATGACTTAAAAGGTTATCAATTTAATAAAATTTTATTATGCATGCATAGTAATTTTCAACATAAAATATTATCTTCGCATACGTTATAATAATGCTAAAAATATCAAACAATGAAAATATTAGTATGTATAAGTCATGTTCCTGACACGACGTCTAAAATTAATTTTAAGGATAACGACACTGCTTTTGACACAAATGGTGTTCAATTTGTGATTGGTCCCAATGAAGAGTTTGGTTTAACCCGTGCTATGTGGTTTAAAGAAAAGCAAGGAGCATCTATAGATGTGGTTACTGTTGGCGAAAAAGATGCTGAACCAACTATGAGAAAAGCACTTGCTATTGGTGCAGACAAAGCGATACGAGTTGATGCTAAGCCCGTAGATGCGTTTCAAGTGGCTCAAGAAATTGCCGATGTAGCCAAAAATGGCGACTATGATTTGATCATTGCTGGTCGAGAATCTATTGATTACAACGGTGGCATGGTGCCTGGTATGGTGGCTAAAATGATAGGTGCTACTTTTGTCAACACCTGTGTGTCTTTAGAAGTAGAAGACCAAAAAGCTACAGCTATCAGAGAAATTGACGGTGGTAAAGAAACATTAACTTGCGATTTACCATTAGTTGTTGGAGGTCAAAAAGGTTTGGTAGAAGAAAAAGATTTGCGCATCCCAAATATGCGTGGCATCATGATGGCAAGAAAAAAACCTTTGGAAGTTAAAGACCCTGTTGCCGAAAATTCGTTAGTTGAATTTAAAAAATTCAGTAAACCTGCACCAAAAGGTGAAATCAAAATGATTGATGCTGAAAATTTAGATGAACTAATTGATTTACTTCACAACGAAGCTAAAGTGATTTAATACATTAAAAAAACAAAATTATGTCAATACTTATATACGCAGAATCAGAAAACAAAAAGCTAAAAAAAGTGGCTTATGAAGTGGCTTCTTATGCGGCTTCAATCGCTGAAAAAACACAAGACGATGTTGTAGCAGTAACCATAAATGCTGAAAACACTGACAGTTTAGGACAATATGGTGTGAACAAAGTTTTAAATGTTCAAAATGAAAGTTTAGATAAATTTAATGTAGAAAGCTATTCAGAAATTTTGACCAAAGCTGTTAGAGAAACCAATGCTGACATTGTGGTCTTAAGCCAAAGTGATAATGCCAAATATATAGCACCTTTACTTTCGGTTGTTCTAAAAGCAGGTTATGCTTCAAATGTGGTTGAACTTCCTGAAACTGAAAATGGTTTTCAAGTCAAACGAAACGTATTTACCAACAAAGCTTTTGGTATGGCTGAAGTCACTACAGATAAAAAAATTATCGGACTTTCTAGCAACGCTTTTGGATTGCATGAAAAAGAAACAAACGTTGAAACAGTCGATTTTAGTCCAGAACTTTCAGACACAAAAATTGAAGTTAAATCTGTCGATAAAAACAAAGATAAAGTTAGCATAGCCGATGCAGAAATAGTAGTTTCTGGCGGGCGTGGTTTAAAAGGACCAGAAAATTGGGGTATGATTGAAGAACTAGCCGAAGTGCTTGGTGCAGCTACGGCTTGTTCAAAACCAGTGAGTGATATGGGTTGGCGTCCACATAGTGAGCACGTCGGTCAAACAGGAAAACCCGTAGTCGCAAATCTGTACATTGCCATTGGAATTTCAGGTGCCATTCAGCACTTAGCGGGAATCAACGCTTCAAAAACAAAAGTAGTCATCAACATTGATGAAGAAGCCCCATTCTTTAAGGTCGCCGATTATGGTATAGTTGGCGATGCTTTTGAAGTTGTGCCTAGATTGACTGAAAAATTAAAGGAATTTAAGGCTAATAACGCTTAATTTTATAAATTGCACCTAAAATAGCGGTCTAAGATAAACGAGCAATTATCGTTGTTTTTTAGATCGTTTTTTATTTGAGTTTTATGGATTTAGTGCAATTAGACATTAAAGGAATTTCTTATAGTCAGACTCAGACTGGTGCCTATGCTTTATTGCTTAGCGAAATTGGTGGTTCAAGGCAATTGCCTATTGTTATTGGTGCTTTTGAAGCCCAATCTATTGCCATTGCTTTAGAAAAAGACATCAAGCCACCAAGACCATTGACCCATGATTTGTTCAAAACCTTTTCAGATAGCTTTGATATCACAATTCAAAAAGTCATTATTCATAAGCTTGTTGATGGTATTTTTTACGCCAGTTTAATATGTAAAAAGGGTAAAAATGAAAAAACTATCGATGCCAGGACAAGTGATGCTATTGCTTTGGCATTACGTTTTAAAGCACCTATTTTTACTTATAAAAACATATTGGATAAAGCAGGTATTCAATTGAAAACCTCAACATCTTCAAGCCAAACTCAATCCCCAAAATCAAAAGTTGAAACCGAAATTAAATCCAGTTTTGATTTAAAAAGTTTAAGTTTGAAAGATTTAAATAAATTACTTGAAGATGCCGTTCAAAATGAAGAATACGAAAAGGCGACTCAAATTAGAGATGAAATATCCAAAAGAAGTTAAGTTATACATATGAAAATATACGCCTTTCTCCTTTTATGTTTTGTTTTGGTTATAACCACTTCAAAATTAAAAGCCCAAAACAACCAACTTGATTCTTTACAAACACAAAATGACAGCATCCAATCATTTACCTCAACAGAAAAAACACTAAAGATAGGTGATATTGAAAAAGCACCACAAAAAATTATTCCTATAGAAGGCTTTAGCTTTAAAAGTTTGTGGCGTGGTCTTTTAGGAATGTTTGTTTTGTTGACTATTGCATTTGCTTTTAGTGCCAATCGAAAAGTCATCAGTTGGCGTACGGTTATTATTGGGTTAATTTTACAGTTGATATTGGCTTTTGGTATTTTAGAAATAGAATGGGTAAAAGCTATTTTTGATTTTGTCGGCAATATTTTTGTTCAAATCTTAAACTTTACAGCAGCTGGCGACGAATTTTTGTTGGGTGATTTGATGGATCAAGACACTTATGGTTATATCTTTTTGTTTCAAGTTTTACCAACCATCATTTTTTTCTCGGCTTTAACTTCAATTTTATTTTATCTCGGCATCATACAAGTTGTTGTTCGTGGTTTAGCCTGGCTTCTTTCTAAAGCTTTAGGCGTTTCAGGTGCTGAAGCTTTAAGCGTTGCTGGTAATATTTTTCTCGGGCAAACCGAATCACCTTTAATGATAAAAGCTTATCTAGAACGCATGACACGTTCAGAAATTTTATTAGTAATGATTGGTGGTATGGCTACAGTAGCAGGTGGTGTTTTAGTCGCTTATATCGGTTTTTTAGGTGGTAATAATCCAGCTATGCGATTAGAGTTTGCAAGGCATTTATTAGCCGCTTCGGTAATGGTCGCACCTGGTGCTATTGTCATTTCAAAAATTCTTTATCCGCAACAAGCTAAAGTTGACAATTCAGCAGAAGTATCTATGGATAAAATTGGCTCTAATATTTTAGATGCCATTGCCAATGGCACAACCGAAGGCTTGCGATTGGCCGCTAATGTTGGTGCAATGCTATTGGTATTTGTGGCTTTAATTGCTATGATCAATTACGGGTTAGACGCTTTTGGCGGTCTTGTAGGTTTAAACGATTTTGTAGCTCAAAACACACCATATGAAAAATTTTCTCTCGAAGCTATATTAGGCACTATTTTTTATCCTGTAATGTGGTTAATAGGTGTTGCAAAAGAAGATTCAATGTTGATGGGACAACTTTTAGGTATAAAACTGGTTGCCAGTGAATTTGTTGGCTATATTCAATTGGCTGAGCTAAAGGATTTGGGTAGTGCTATTCATTTTAAATATGAAAAGTCTATCATTATGGCGACTTATATGCTTTGTGGTTTTGCCAACTTTGCTTCTATTGGTATTCAGATTGGTGGTATTGGGTCTTTAGCACCAGGGCAACGCAAAACTTTATCACAGTTTGGTATGCGTGCTTTGCTTGGTGGCACATTAGCATCACTGATGTCTGCAACAATAGCTGGAATGATTTTAGGCTGAGATTAGCTCCCCAATTTTTGTCTATCGGCATCAAGTTTTAAAAAGATAAAAATCAAAATTGTAAATCCCCATAAGCCTGAACCACCATAACTAAAAAAAGGCAACGGAATTCCAATGGTGGGAATCAATCCTGTAACCATCCCGATGTTTACAAAAAAATGAATAAATATTATACCGAACACGCCATAGCCGTAAACCCGACTAAAAGTTCTTTTTTGACGTTCAGCAAGATATAGTATTCGACTTAAAAAAGCTACAAAAAGCAGAACAACAATTGCACTTCCAACAAACCCAAATTCTTCACCGACGGTTGTAAAAATATAATCAGTATGTTGTTCAGGTACAAATTTGCCCTGTTTTTGAGTGCCGTTTAAAAAACCTTTGCCTGTCAATCCACCACTTCCGATAGCCACTTCACTTTGATATAAATTATAACCGCTACTTTTTGTGTCTGCATTAGGGTTTATTAGCACTTCAAAGCGTTCTTTTTGGTGGGGTTTCAATACTGAATTATAAATAAAATTCACACTAAAAATAAAGCCGAAACATAAAATACCTATTAAAACGGGTTTTAAAATACTGTTTTTCCTTTTTTTTCTAAAATAAATAATGCTTATAAAGATAAGGCCAAATGCAATAGATGTAAGGGTTGAACCTAATACTAATACGCCTACAAAAATAGTTATAGCAAGTATAACACCCCAAATGTAAAACCCTGGCAAACCTTCTCTATATAAAGCTATAAGCAAAGAAAAATAAACCAAAGCACTACCTGTATCGGGTTGCAAAAGTATAAGTAAAACGGGAATAGCTATGATTAAAAAAACATTGACTTGATGTCTGAATTTGTTGATATTTACATTAAGACCACTTAAATATTTAGCCACGGCGAGAACAACTGTTGCTTTTGCAAATTCGGCAGGTTGCAAACTAAAACTTCCAAAAGAATACCACGCCGTTTGACCATTTATGGTTTTTCCAAAAAACAATAAACCCAGCAAAAGTATGAGAGAAAAAACATAAATGATAGAGCTGAAACGTTCATAAAATTTGCTTTCAATGGTTAAAACAAAAAGAATGATGACAAAACTTAAGATAATCCAAAGTAATTGTTTTCCATAAAAAGTAGATAAATCGAAGTAGTTCTTAGCTTCGGCGTCGGTCAAAGTTGTAGAATAAATACTCAACCACCCAAGTCCAACTAACAATGTAAAAAGCAAAATGCTTAACCAATCTATCTTAAAAAAAGTATTATTCATTGAGATTAAGATTCTCTAAAATGCTATCATTTTTGACCATAAAATCTATTTTTTCATAATCTTCTTTAGGGCTATTTTCTAAAAGCCAAGTTTCCATATCAGTTCTTGTAATTTTACCTTTTATGTATCTTTCAATCATCAAACTGGCTATTCTACCAGCATAACGCGAACCCCAATAGCCGTGTTCAATAAATACAGCAATAGCTATCTTTGGATTATCTACTGGAGCAAAAGCCACAAAAATGGAATGGTCTTTAAGTTGAACAACTTTACCATCTATTACTTTTTTGTTTTCTGCCGTTCCTGTTTTTCCTCCTATTTCTATGCCAGGGATTTGTAAATATTTTGCAGTTCCATATTTATAAACTTGATGCATCCCTTCTACAATAGGCTCAAAATGTTTTTTGTCAATTGTGGTGTAATGTTTTTTGGTATAAGTTGTATCTTTTATAGCATTGCCTTCAATAGATTTTAAAATATGCGGTTTGATATACCAACCTCGATTAGCAATAGTCGCTGTCATGTTTGCTAATTGAATAGGTGTAGCTAAAACTTCGCCTTGACCGATGGCATTTGAAATAGTGGCTGTTGCATACCATTTATAAGTCGGGTAATTATACATTCGGTTGTAATAGGATGAATCGGGAATAAACCCCTTACGACCAATGGGTAAGTCATAACCTAAATATTGACCTAAACCAAAACTTTTCAGATGATTGTGCCAAACTTCTATACCTTGTTGTGGAGTTTCAAAATTGTTGATAGTATTGAGATAAATTCGCGAAAAATAAGAATTACAAGAATGTGCAATTCCCGTTATCATATTGATAGGATTGGGATGATGATGACACCCTAAGACTTTTCCTCTTGCGTATTGAAACCCACCGTAGCAAGTGTAGCTGTCCTTAATATCTACAGCACCTTCTTGTAAAGCTATAAGACCCGTCAAGACTTTAAAAGGCGAGCCTGGAGCGTATTGTGCTTGCAAAGCTCTGTTGTATAGGGGTTTGGTAATGGTGTCGTAATATAATTTCGTATAATTTCTCGATCGTTTTCTGCCAATAAGAAAACTTGGTTCATAAGTTGGTTCAGTGATTAAAGTCAATATTTCTCCTGACTGAGGCTCGATAGCAACAATTCCACCTCGTTTATTTTTCATCAATTTTTTGCCATAAGCCTGAAGTTTGGCATCAATAGCTATCGTTAAGTCTTTTCCTTTTTGAGGTAAGGTATCATATTGACCGTTTTTAAAAGAGCCTAAATCATTATTAAATCGGTCTTTTTGTATGTATTTTACACCTCTTACACCTCTTAATTTTTTTTCGTAATACTGTTCTACACCTTGTCGCCCAATTAAATCTCCAGAGTGATAGTAAGGTTTTTCTCTAATATCTTTATTGGAGACTTCTTGGATATATCCCAAAAAGTTTGCTCCTAAATCTAATTGATAATCTCTTAAAGAACGTTTTTGAATGTAAAAACCCTCAAATTTATACATGTTTTCTTGTAGATAAGCATATTCAGATTTTGTGAGTTGTGCGGTTATCAGCGAAGGTGCATAATAAGAATATCGTTTGGCTTTTTCTATTCTTTTGATTAGCGTTTTTTTATCTAAACTTAAAAGCTTTGCCAATTCTACTGTGTCAAAAGCATCAAGGTCTCTGGGGACAAGCATGACGTCGTAGGCTGGTTGATTGCCAGCAAGCAAAACCCCATTTCTATCATAAATATAGCCACGTTGTGGATAATCGTATTCCACTTTAATAGCTAAGTTTTCTGATATATCTGTATAAGAATCACTAAAAACCTGAAGGTACAACAGTCTTATAAGGAATATTAGAGCTGAAAAAAAAATCAATATATATGGAAAAAATCTTCTCATTAGGGTTTAAATAATCTCAGAATTATTATAATTAAAATTGAACTAAATATACTTGAATATATAGTATTTTTTAAAATATCCAAGGCATAGTTTATGCTAAAATATTCCAAAGAAAACATTAAAAAATGATGTATTAACACCATCAACACCACGTAAATGATTTGTTTACTAAAATCTGCTTTTTTTAAATTTACACTATTGTAATCGTAGCTCAAACCAAATGACAATCTTAAAATAACTGGTCTAAGATAAGCTATTATCAAAGTGGAGCCAGCATGAACGCCACCAGTATCATTAAACAAATCTATCGTAATTCCTAAAACAAATGCTATGAGTAAAAGGTATAATCTGTTGATATCAAAGGGCAACATCAATATAAACATCATATAAATATAAGGATTAATATAACCTGACAAAAGCACATAGTCTAAAACAAGCACCTGAACGAGTACTAAAAGTATGAATTGTATGATATATTTTATATTAAAACTATTCATCATTCGTGTCTAATAAACGTTTGGCTTCTTTTATTTTTTTAGGAATGATAACATAGGCATGATTGATATTGGTCATGTCCTCAAATAGGTTGACTTCTATATTGTAGTAACCAATATTTTCATTTAGCTCATAATCTTTAATTAACCCAATTGGAATATTTTCGGGAAATATTAATGAGTTGCTACCCGTTACAATTGTATCGCCAACAATAAAACTTGCAGAGCGCGGCAGATCTTGAAGGTAAATGGTATTAGGGCTTAAGCCATCCCACTGAAGTGAACCAAAATGGTTGCTACCTTTTAATTTTGCATTGATTGATAAATTTGTATTAAGTATTGAAATAACTCTTGAATAGTTTTTAGTGCTTTTTTCAACAATACCAAGAATTCCGTTTGGTAAACTTACAGCATAATTTACATCAACGCCATCGCTTAAACCTTTATTGATGAGGACATAATTATCTACTTTAGAATATGAATTGGAAATGACCTGACAAGGTTTAAAAATATAAAGTGAATCTAAAAAAACAGTATCGTTTTCAGCAAGTTTGATATTATACAAACGTTGTTTCAAATAAATGTTTTCGAGCTGGAGTTTTTCATTTTCTATATCGAGCTCAAAATATTTAGTAAAATTATATCTCACATCTAATAAAAAAGCAGAAAATATATTAGTTGAAGATATCCATTTTGACTTGTGATAAGTGTGAGATTGAATAGTAAGCTGAATAGATATGACAAACAGCACAACAAATAAAATTCCTACTTTGTTTCGGATAAAGAACTTTATAATCTCTTGCATGCATATTCATTTATTTGATTAACACAGGCTTAAAGCGTTCAAGATCTTTTAGAGTAATGCCAGTACCTCTTACAATAGCTCTTAAAGGGTCTTCGGCAATAAAAACAGGAAGATCGGTTTTTTGAGAGAGTCTTTTATCTAAGCCTCTTAGCATAGAACCGCCACCTGCCAAGTAAATACCAGTATTGTAGATATCAGTCGCCAACTCAGGTGGTGTTTGAGACAAGGTTTCCATTACGGCATCTTCCACTCGTAGAATAGATTTGTCTAAAGCTTTAGCGATTTCACGGCTAGATATTTCTACTTGTTTTGGTTTTCCTGTCAACAAGTCTCGTCCTTGCACACTCATATCTTCAGGAGGAGTTTCCAAATCTTCTGTCGCCGCCCCAATTTGTATTTTTATCTTTTCTGCGGTTCGTTCACCTACAAAAAGATTGTCTCTTGCGTGCGCATATAATAGATAATATCATTGGTAAAAACATCGCCAGCAATTTTAACAGATTTGTCACAAACAATTCCGCCGAGTGCAATCACAGCAATTTCTGTGGTTCCACCGCCAATGTCCACAATCATATTGCCTTTGGGTTGCATGATATCAACACCAATACCAATAGCGGCAACCATAGGTTCGTGAATTAAATAGACTTCTTTGCCATTAACACGTTCTGCACTATCTTTTACCGCTCGCATTTCCACTTCTGTAATACCACTTGGGATACATATTACCATGCGTAATGATGGTGAAAACAAGCGTTTTTTTAAGGCTGGTATTTCTTTGATAAACATGCTTATCATTTGCTCACTGGCATCAAAATCTGCAATCACACCATCTTTTAATGGTCTAATGGTTTTTATATTCTCATGGGTTTTGCCTTGCATCATTGAAGCTTCTTTGCCAGCTGCAATAATTTTTCCAGACACACGATCTCTGGCAACTATAGACGGTGCGTCTATAACGACTTTATCGTTGTGAATAATCAGTGTATTGGCTGTTCCTAAATCAATCGCTATATCTTCGGTTAAAAAATCAAAAAAACCCATGCTTGTTGTTTAATAATCAATTGGCAAAAGTAATCAATTAATGTTTAAAATGTCGTATTCCTGTCATCACCATGCTCATATTATTTTCATTACAATAATTGATGCTCAATTCATCTTTGATAGAGCCACCTGGTTGTATCACGGCAGATATTCCTGCTTTATCAGCAATCTCTACACAATCTGGGAATGGAAAAAACGCATCACTGGCCATGACTGCTCCTTTTAAGTCAAATTTGAAATGCTTTGATTTTTCAATACTTTGCTTGAGTGCATCTACACGTGAAGTTTGTCCAGTTCCACTTGCAATCAGTTGTTTGTTTTTAGCTAAAACAATGGTATTAGATTTGGTATGCTTACAAATTTTTGAAGCAAAAACTAAATCATCTATTTCAGTATCAGACGGCGATTTTTGAGTTACTGTTTTAAAATGTTCTTTTTGGTCGGTTTTTAAGTCTCTGTCTTGAACCAAAACACCATTAAGACAAGTTCTGATCATTTTGTTTTTAAAAGCACTTTGTTTTAAAATAAGAATTCTTCTGTTTTTCTTTCCTTTTAAAATTTCAAGGGCTTCGTCTTCAAATTTTGGTGCAATGACGACTTCACAAAACAGCTGATGAATTTCTTCAGCTGTTGCTTTGTCTATTTTAGTGTTTGCAACTAAAATGCCACCAAAAGCCGAAACAGGATCGCCAGCCAGAGCATCTTTATAAGCTTCTAAAATTGTATCGCGTTGTGCCAAACCGCAAGCATTGTTATGTTTTAAAACGGCAAATGTTGGTGCTTCTCCTTGAAATTCGTTAATCAAATTTACCGCAAGATCTATGTCTAACAAATTGTTATAAGACAAAGCTTTGCCGTGCAATTGCTCAAAAACCTCATCAGAATTACCATAGAAATTTGCATTTTGATGTGGGTTTTCGCCATAACGTAAAGGCATAACCTCTTTTTTAGACAATCTCAACTCTGCATTGGTTTGGGGTTGATTGAGATATCCAAATATTTTAGTATCATAATGAGATGAAACAGCAAAGGCATTAACGGCAAAAGCTTTTCGCTCTTCAAAACTACTTTCAGCCACAGGCTTATTCAAAATATCTAAAACAGCTTGATAATCTGACTGAGAAGCCACACACAACACATCTTTATAGTTTTTGGCTCACGCACGAATCAGTGAAATACCACCGATGTCTATTTTTTCAATAATATCTTCATGATTTGATCCCGAAGCTACCGTTTCTTCAAAAGGATAAAGGTCAACAATGACCAAGTCTATTTCGGGGATGTCAAATTTGGTTAAAGTTTTTTTGTCACTTTCATTATCTCTTCTGCTTAAAATGCCACCAAAGACTTTTGGGTGAAGCGTTTTAACACGACCTCCGAGAATGGAAGGATAATTGGTAAGACTCTCTACAGCAGTTACCTTAGCACCACAAGATTCTATAAATTTTTGAGTGCCACCTGTAGAATATATTTGAATATTGTGTTTTTTTAAAGCTTCGATAATCGGCTCTAATCCATCTTTGTGAAATACAGAAATCAGAGCAGATTTTATAGGTTTTTGAGGATTCATAAGACTGTAAAATAGGTTTTTGCAAAGCTAAGTTTTTATAACTAAAAATGGCGTTATTTTAAACTTCAAATTGAACGTTTTCAAACAAAAATTAAAATTAATCATTCATATGCTTTGGATATTTTAACTTAAACCTTTTTATATACTGATATTCAGTTATTTACAGCACCATTTGAATAATTTAGAAATCTTTTAAAATAATCATCAAAAAACTTGCATTTTACGTCAAAAAATCTATTTTTGCAGAAATATTAAAATTTAAAGAAATGTACTGGACTTTAGAGTTAGCGTCATATTTGAGTGATGCTCCTTGACCGGCAACCAAAGACGAATTGATAGACTATGCCATACGAACTGGTGCACCTCTTGAAGTAGTAGAAAATTTACAGTCTATTGAAGATGAGGGTGATACTTACGATTCTATTGAAGAAATTTGGCCAGATTATCCTACTGATGAAGATTATCTCTGGAACGAAGATGAATATTAAATGATTTTCAAATAATTTAGTTATCCAAAGTCTCTTCAAAGAGACTTTTTTTATAAAATTTTTACATTTAATAAGATAATTTTGATGTCACAGCTTTTGGCAAAACCAAATGTTTCAACATCGAACCTCTCGACAAGATTGAGCAAACTTAGTCGAGATGTAACTTGCTCACCACTCCTATAGAACTTAAACAAAATGATTTCAATATCAATATGTTAACTAAAAATTAATTCACATAGGGTAGGTAAAATATTTTGAACACGCATGAGTTCTCTTTCAAACAAATTTCTGGTTTTAACACAACCTTGACAATTTGGCACAAAAAAAGATTAATCAACTAAATTTTAACGCAACTGACAATCTTAGCATACTTTTTGTTTTAACTTTGAAACTGCAAAAATTTATAATCCATTATGGGCATTTTAGATACCGTACTTAAAACTTTTGTTGGTGATAAAACCAAGAAAGACCTTAAACAAATATATCCAATTGTTGATCAAATCAAATCTTATGAGTCTGAACTCGAGAAACTTGATTTAGAACAGCTTAGACAAAAAACACTTGATTTTAAAGCTAAAATTAAAGCGGCTAACGCAGAAGAGTTAGACAAGATTGAAGCACTAAAAAAAGATGCCGATACTTGTGAAGATATCGATGAAAAAGAAAATATTTATACCCAAATAGATGACTTAGAAGACGTGGTCTATAAAAATTCTGAAAAAGTTTTGGATGACATTATGCCTGAAGCTTTTGCCGTTGTTAAAGAAACCGCCAAACGCTTTTTTCACAACACTGAACTTCGTGTAAAAGCTACAGAATTTGATCGTGAGCTTTCTGCTGAAAAAGACTACATCAATCTTGATGGTGATTACGCTATCTGGTCTAACTCTTGGGATGCCGCTGGAAAACCAATCACTTGGGATATGATACATTACGATGTGCAACTTATCGGCGGTATCGTTATGCATCAAGGCAAAATAGCCGAAATGCAAACAGTGGAAGGAAAAACCTTAGTAGCGACTTTACCGATGTATCTCAACGCATTGACGGGCAACGGTGTTCATCTCGTCACAGTCAACGACTATTTGGCTAAACGTGATAGTGCTTGGATGGCTCCAATTTTTCAATTTCACGGCTTGAGTGTTGATTGTATAGACTACTACAAACCCAACTCTGCTGAACGTCGCCGAGCTTATAAATGCGATATCATTTACGGAACAAACAACGAGTTTGGCTTTGATTATCTCCGTGATAACATGAGCCATTCAACTGATGATTTGGTGCAACGCAAACACAATTATGCCATTGTTGATGAGGTCGATTCGGTTTTAATTGACGAAGCTCGAACACCCTTAATCATTTCTGGTCCAGTTCCTAAAGGAGATGTGCATGAATATGACCAACTGAAACCTAAAATCAATCAGCTTGTTGAGATTCAAAGAAAATTCTTAGTCAAAGAACTTGCCGAAGCTAAAAAACTCATTGCTAATGGCGATACTAAAGAAGGTGGTCTGAAACTTTACCGAGTCTTTAGAGGTTTGCCTAAAAACAAAGCTCTCATCAAATATTTGAGTGAAGAAGGCATCAAACAACTCTTGCAAAAAACTGAAAACCACTACATGCAAGACAACAATCGCGAAATGCCAACCGTTGACAAAGACTTGTATTTTGTGATTGAAGAAAAAAACAACCAAATTGACTTAACCGACAAAGGTGTCGATTTTCTATCAGGAGAAGATGATCCTGACTTTTTTGTGATGCCCGAAATAGGAACAGAAATCGCTAAAATAGAAAATGAAGGGCTTTCTAAAGAAGAAGAAATTCAAAAGAAAGAAGAACTTTATAGAGATTTTGGCGTAAAAAGTGAACGTATTCACACTATGCGTCAATTGCTAAAGGCTTACACGTTATTCGAAAAAGACACCGAATATGTAGTCATGGACAACAAAGTGAAAATTGTTGATGAGCAAACTGGTCGTATCATGGACGGACGCCGATATTCTGATGGTTTACATCAAGCTATTGAAGCTAAGGAAAATGTAAAAATTGAAGATGCCACCCAAACTTTTGCAACTATTACTTTGCAAAATTATTTCCGAATGTATAGTAAACTGTCAGGGATGACAGGAACAGCGGTAACCGAAGCTGGCGAGTTTTGGGAAATTTACAAACTGGATGTGATTGAAATTCCGACCAACAAACCCATAGCACGAGACGACAAGGAAGATATGGTTTACAAAACTAAACGCGAAAAATATAACGCCATTATAGACGATGTTGTCAAATTATCAAAAGCAGGAAGACCAAGATTGATAGGAACAACTTCTGTTGAAATTTCTGAATTGCTTAGCAAAATGCTCAACATCAGAAAAATTAAACACAACGTTCTTAACGCCAAATTACACAAACGCGAAGCCGAGGTCGTTGCCGAAGCTGGAAAAAGCAGTGTGGTAACCATAGCGACCAATATGGCTGGACGTGGTACAGATATAAAACTTACCGATGAAGTTAAAAAAGCTGGTGGTTTAGCCATCGTCGGAACAGAACGCCACGATTCTAGACGTGTGGACAGACAGTTACGCGGGCGTGCAGGTCGTCAAGGAGACCCAGGAAGCTCACAGTTTTATGTCTCTCTTGAAGACAATCTTATGCGTTTATTTGGTAGTGAACGTATTGCCAAACTCATGGATCGTATGGGGCTCAAAGAAGGCGAAGTGATTCAGCATAAAATGATTTCAAACTCTATTGAACGTGCCCAGAAAAAAGTAGAAGAAAATAATTTTGGTATTCGTAAACGTCTTTTAGAATACGATGATGTTATGAACGCTCAACGTGAGGTGGTTTACAAACGTCGTTTTCACGCATTATTTGGCGAACGCTTGCGTATAGATATTGCCAATATGATTTACGATACAGCAGAAAGCATTGTCAACATCAACAAACAAGCAGAAGATTATGCCAATTTTGATTTTGAACTCATCCGCTTTTTCTCTATGGAATCACCTGTTGATGAAACGGAATTCAAAAAAACATCTATAGACAAGCTTATTGATAAAGTTTACGAAACAGCTTATAAACAGTATGAAGAAAAAATGGTAAAAAGTGCTGAGCAAGCTTTTCCAGTCATCAAACAAGTTTATGAAACTCAAGGCGATAAATTTGAACGTATTGCTGTGCCTTTTACCGACGGACAAAAAACACTTCAAGTTGCTACTAACTTGAAAAAAGCTTACGAAAGCAACGGTAAGCAATTGATAACTGATTTTGAAAAAAACATCACTCTCGCTATTATTGACGAAGCTTGGAAAAACCATTTACGCAAAATGGACGAACTCAAACAAAGCGTTCAATTAGCCGTACACGAGCAAAAAGATCCTTTGCTGATTTATAAGTTTGAAGCCTTTGAGCTCTTCAAAGTTATGCTTGATGAGGTCAATAAAGACGTGGTGTCATTCTTGTTTAAAGGAGAATTACCTGAAAGAGACAACACTCATATTCAAGAAGTTAGACAAACCCGCCGACCTGAAAAAGTTCAAACCCGAAAAGACGAAATTCAAAATCTAGATGAACGTGCAGCCGCTTCAAGACAGGCTGGTCAAAATGCTAGCAACCAAGGCAATCAAGTTGTAGAAACTATAGTTAGAGACAAACCTAAAATAGGAAGAAACGATATTGTGACCATTAAAAATATTGAAACTGGGGAAAACAAAAGCTTAAAATATAAAAAAGCTCTTCCTATGCTCAATCAAGGCCAATGGGTTTTGGTTGAACAAAATTAAGCCTAATAAAGTCATGGAAAAATTTAAAATTGAATTCAAATGGGCATCGATTTTTACTGGTATTAATTTGATTTGGATTTATATTGAAAAATATTTAGGGCTACATGACAAATATATCGATTACCAGTCTATTGTAAGTCTCGTTATGTTGCTTCCTTTAAGTTTGTGTATTTATATGAGTTTAAAACAAAAACGCGAAGACTACTATAAGGGCGAAATGACTTGGCAAAAAGCCTTTATTTCTGGTTCATTATTGAGTCTGCTCGTGGCAGGTTTATCGCCAGGACCCGTTTATGTGATGTCTCAATATGTCTCTCCAGACTTTTTTGAAGTGGCAAGAACGACCAATGTAGCAAGAGGAATGAGTGAAAAATTTGCCGAGCAACTTTTTAATCTAAACACTTATATCAGTCAAGCCATAATGTTTTACTTAGCCTTTGGCGTTATGATTTCAGCTGTGATTGGATTAGTTGTAAAACGTCAATCAACTCAAAAGTCTTAAAAGCTAAAGTTCAACTTAATTTTTTATATTTAACATTAAAAAAAGAAAATGAATTCAAATTTTAACAGCATTATTAAAAGTAAAACACCTGTTTTAATTGACTTTTATGCCGATTGGTGTGAAATATGTAAAATGTTAGCACCCATTTTAAAAGAGGCGAAATCTGAATTAAAAGACAACATCAAAATCATTAAAATTGATGTTGACAAAAATCAAAATTTAGCAAAACAATATCAAGTTCGCGGTGTTCCTACAATGATTTTGTTTAAAGACGAAAAACCCGTTTGGCAACAAAGTGGCGTTTTACAAAAGCAAGATATTATTAATATAATTAATCAACACTCATGAAAAATTTAGTTATAATTTTAATAGGTTTTTTACCTGTTTTAGGATTTACACAAACCGAAGAAGTTGTTATCAATAAAAACATTCAGGCTCTTAGAATTTCAGCAGGCATACAAGTTGAATTAACGACCAACGCTAAAGTCAACAAAATTGAAGCTGACAAACGTGTTTTGGAAGCCATAAATTATAAAGTTAGCGACTATGAACTCAAAATAGGTTTATCATTAGAAACTATTTTTGACGGTGATTTTCCTTTAAAACTTAAAGTTTACACTAAAAATATTGATCGACTTAATGCCGTTCAAGGTTCTACAGTAGAAATTCAAAACCTGATTAAAACAGACCGATTTTTTGTTCGTGCTACCGAAGGCTCAATTGTATCTGGCGAGTTTAAAACGCAATCTCTTGAGCTCAAAGCACTTTCAGGCGGAATCATTGACATTAGCGGAAAAAGTAAAGATCAAGATGTATTAGTCAATACTGGCGGTGAATACAAAGGGAAAAAATTAAAAACCGAAAACACAACTGTTAAAGTTACTTACGGAGGCAATGCGGTTGTTTTTGTTACAGAAAACTGCGAAGCCAAAATTGTTGTTGGTGGCAATATTGATGTTTATGGCAATCCAAAGTATGTGAATGAAAAAACCACTTTTGGTGGTAAAGTTAATATTTTTAAAGACTAATAAAAACTGATGGCTTAACTCAGTTTTTTAACATAACTAAAACATTAGTTAAAATAACTTGAGTTCGATTTATAGAAATCTATAAATCAGATGATTACATCTTTTTGTTAGCAAATTTTGACATTTCGAGCCTTTGGAAATTTTGAATTTCATTTAATGAAAAGCGACATTTTATGAGTTAGAATCGAAAAAATCGACCTACAAAAATTTATCGTAAAATTTGAAGTGAGTCCCGCACGTGCTGGATAGGCATTGAACGATAAATTTAGATAAATATTTGTAAGCCTAGACTTTTTTGTTGAAGCCTGTCCTGAGCACAGTTGAAGGGTTTTGGGCGATGCAAAAAAGAAAAGAATAAACGTTGTAATTATCTAAATATGTGAATATTATAAAAAAAACGTCATTGGTACGAAGAATGAGGATAAATCTCATCCTACTGAGATGTCTCGTCGCTTATGCTTCGCTCTGCTGATATGACAAATGATTAAATATCTGTATTTTATATGAATATCTTTTATTGGAATTTATATCGAACTCACGTTAAAATAAATCAAAACAGAAATATCTTAGCACAGAGCTATATCTTAAAGTGAATGTTTTAACTTTGTAAGACAAATTTTAAAAAATGATAAGTTTTAATTCATCCGATTTAGAAACACCAGAAATTTATGGATACTTAGTTGTCGCCGTTGGTCCAAGACCTATTGCTTTTGCAAGCACTTTGAGCAAAGATGGTACTCCAAATTTATCACCGTTTAGTTTTTTTAATATGTTTAGTTCCAATCCACCAAGTATTGATTTTTTCACCATTAAGGCGGATGAGAAACAACACAACAAAACACACGCTTGTCAATTGTAAAGAAACCAAAGAAGTTGTTATCAATATTGTTAATTATGATATTGTTCAGCAAATGTCTTTGTCAAGCACAGAATATAACGAAGGTGTTAACGAATTTGTAAAAAGCGGTTTAACGATGCTTAAATCTGATATTGTTAAGCCTTTTCGGGTTGAAGAATCTCCTGTTCAATTTGAATGTAAAGTAAAAGATATTATTGAGTTAGGTCAAGAAGGAGGAGCTGGAAATTTGATTGTTTCAGAAGTCGTAAAATTGCATATATCAGAATCTGTATTAGACGAAAACGGAAAAATAGATCAGTACAAGTTAGATCAAGTGGCTAGAATGGGAGGGAATTGGTACACAAGAGCCAACAGAGGTATGTTTGAAGTGCCAAAGCCTTTGTCGCAATTGGGTATAGGCGTAGATCAAATCCCTCAAAACATCAAAAACAGTAAAATTTTAACTGGAAATGATCTCGGTAAGCTTGGTAATGTTGAGACTTTACCAGAAAAACATCAAATAGATGAATTTTTGAAAGAAGAACATCTGCTTGAATTTGTTAAACATTCTGATGATACAGGATTACACCAAAAAGCTCATGAATATTTAAAAGGAGATGATACCTTTGCGACTTGGTGTATTTTATTATCAAAAAAATCATAATATTATGGAAGTAGAAGGCAAAATAAAAGTAATTGGCGAAACTAAAGAATACGGAAGCAACGGTTTTCGCAAACGCGAAGTCGTCATCACAACAGAAGAGCAATATCCACAGTTTTTGAACATTGAATTTATTCAAGACAAAACCCAATTAGTTGATAAATTTTCTGTAGGTGAAAACGTGAAAATCGGAATTAATCTTAAAGGTCGAGAATGGGTGAGTCCACAAGGCGAGACCAAATACTTTAACTCTATTCAAGGTTGGCGAATAGAGCGTTTAGACCAAAGCCAAAATCAAGATGCTTCAATTCCGCCAACAGATCAATTTGAACCTGTAGATGATCTTAACGAAGAAGATCCTGAAGATGACTTACCGTTTTGATTTGTGTAAAATTCTTTTGAAGTCTAATCAACAACTTTAATCAAAGTATCTTTTGAATTTGTAGTAAAGCCAAGCTTAGAATTTATACTTATTGTAAAAGTATAAATGCTGGTGTTTAATGTTTCAGGTACTTTAAAAGTTGTTTTTAAAGTTTTGATTTCATTTGCCTTTAATGTCTTAAGCTCTGGCAAGACTAAACGCACAGATTCAAATTTTGTTGGGTCGTCTTTTAAAAAAGCAATGTAAAAACTAAGAGGCATTTGTTTATCATCAAAGCGATAGTCAATATTGGTTGTGTTTGAAATTTCTAAAATGATATCATAAGTTTTCCCTTTTTTCAAAGTCTTATCCTTTATATCATATTTAATTTTGATATATCTTGAATCTTGATAGTAATCAACAAACCAACCTTTAAAAAGATTATCATTAAATTGATATTCAGAGGCGTAATGTGAATTCATATCATATATAAAAACTTTTTGTCCAAAATATTTTTTCTCCCAAGCCCACAATTCAAATTGGGTATGTCGTTTTCTATAAAAAGGTTTATTAGCCACTTTGGCTTCTGAGTTTGCAAAATAATAGGTCGCAGGTTTTTGAAAAGAACCTTTAAATATGACGGGTTTATCTTCTACAAATTCTTTCATTGTCTGGTAGTAAGATGTTTTATTGTCATCAAAACTCTGAGCTGGAAGTTTGTCTAACGAAATTAAAACTCTAGCTACTAAAACTAAACTAACCAAACTAACTACAACATATTTTATGGAATTATAAGATTGCGACAACTGGAGTAAATAGGGATAAACAATATAAATTATAGGAATACTTACAATAGTTGTCCAATGAGCCTCAACTCGACCTTTCAAAGTCATCAAGGTGAAAAATAATAGAATGCCAGCACCGACGAATCGCATAGTTTTTTTAAAATTATCATTTTCCTTTTTATTGAAAATTAAAATCAAAAACAAACTCAAGAAAAAAGGATTAAAAACAGCAAACTGTCCTGGTATAAATTCTAAAATGTATTTTATTTTAAAACCTTGAGAGCGATCAACTAAGTGGTATTTGAATGAAATAAAATCGTTTTGAAATAGCCAAATAAAATGTGGCAAAACAAGTATCAAAACCATTACAAAGAGAAACCAAAATCGCTTTTGCTTGATAAGTCGCCAATGCAAAACCAAAACTAAAAATATAATCAAAAAGGCGTGGTATTTGCTATAAATCATACCAGCAACAGTAATGGCTAACAAAAAGATGTCTGATGCTTTTCTTCGGGTTAAAAAATGCTTAAAAGCCCAAGTAAAGCCTGCAAAAAAGAAAAGTAAGGCTGTATCGGGTGCGGTCAAAAAACCATATACAGAAAACATCGGCAAACTAAAAGCCAATCCATAAAAGTACAAAACTTGTGAAGTAGTTTTTCTGTATTTATCATCTAAGGTTTGCCAAATTATCCAAACGGTTAATGTATGAACAACAACACTAAAAAAGCGTACTGCCCAAAGATCGTTAAAAAATAAGTCTCCAAGATAGGTTAACACTGCTACCATTGGCGGATGATCAAAATATCCCCAATCTAAATATTGACCCCAAACATAATAATAGGCTTCGTCGTGCTTTATACCTGTTGTTGAGATTTGAATTAAATCAATAATAAACCAAAGCCCAAGTAAAATATAAAATAGCGTTTTGCTATTTAAGGGTTTCATAAACAAATAACTGAATTAATTTTTTATTAATTAGACAAAATAAAAAGACGACTTAACAAAAAGATTTAAGCTTAAAAACCTGCAATAAGTTTTTGTAGATACAAAAAAATCCAAGGGAATTAAAATCCCTTGGAGAAGTGTTTTTATAGGTGAATAACCTCGCCATAAGCATCAGCAACCGCTTCCATAACGGCTTCACTCATGGTTGGGTGAGGGTGAATAGCTTTTAAGACTTCATGTCCTGTAGTTTCCAATTTACGAGCTACAACAGCTTCGGCAATCATATCGGTCACACCAGCACCAAGCATATGGCAACCAAGCCATTCGCCGTATTTAGCATCAAAAATCACTTTCACAAAACCGTCTTTAGTGCCAGCAAAGACGGCTTTACCAGAAGCTGAAAATGGGAATTTGCCAACTTTAAGTTCGTAACCTGCATCTTTGGCTTGCTTTTCAGTCATACCAACGCTTGCTATTTCTGGATTAGAATAGGTACATCCAGGAATATTGCCATAGTCAATCGGTTCAACTTTTTGTCCAGCAATTTTTTCAACACATAAAATGCCTTCAGCAGAGGCGACGTGAGCTAAAGCTGGACCGTGAGTAACATCGCCAATGGCGTAATAGCCTGGGACATTGGTTTGGTAATAATCATTAACTACAATTTTATCTTTATCGGTTTTGATGCCTACATCTTCTAAACCTATGTTTTCGATATTGGTTTTAATACCTACTGCAGACAAAACGATATCGGCTTCTAATGTTTCTTCGCCTTTTTTGGTTTTTACTTTAGCTTTGACTTTTTTGCCTGATGTATCTACGCTTTCTACAGAAGAATTTGTCATGATTTTAATCCCGCGTTTTTTGTAAATGCGTTCAAATTGTTTTGAAACTTCTTCATCTTCAAGAGGAACAACATTTGGTAGAAATTCCACAATGGTTACATCAGTTCCCATATCGCTGTAAAAACTAGCAAACTCAACACCAATGGCACCCGAACCAACAACTATCATAGATTTGGGTTGTTTGTCTAATGTCATGGCTTTTCGGTATTCAATCACTTTTTCGCCATCAATAGGTAAATTAGGTAATTCTCTTGCATGTGCACCAGTAGCTATAATGATATGGTCAGCTTCGTAGTCTGTGGTTTTGTCTTTGTTATCTTTTACGCTAACTTTTTTTCCTTTTTTAACTGTGCCATAGCCTTCAAGGACATCAATTTTATTTTTTTTCATTAAAAACTGAACGCCTTTACTCATCCCGTTGGCGACTTCACGGCTACGCTTGATCACAGCAGAAAAATCTTTATCGGCTTTTTCAACTTTTAAGCCGTAATCTTCAGCGTGATTCAAATAATTAAAAACTTGAGCGCTTTTTAGTAAAGCTTTTGTTGGAATACAACCCCAATTCAAACACACACCACCGAGGCTTTCTTTTTCTACAATTGCTGTTTTTAGACCCAACTGCGAAGCTCTTATGGCTGTAACATATCCGCCAGGACCGCTTCCTACTACTATGACATCATACTTACTCATGTTAAAATATTTTCTGATTATTATAATTTGCAATTTACTAATATTAGAGATAATGAGTGTTATTTTATATCTTTTTTAGTGGTTTACAGTGTAAATTTTAAAACGTTAAAATCTCTCTTTAACTTTTAGAAAACCTTATCAATTTAATATTCTTAGTTGTTATAGATTTTTTATCTTTAGACACTTTCAAAATAAAATTAAAAACTTAAATAATTATGGGAAAAGGATTTTTTCAAGTGCCACCAGCGGTCAATGAACCTATTAAGTCTTACGCTCCAGGTACACCAGAGCGAGAAGAAGTATTGCAAACGTATAAAACTATGTATGAGTCTCATATAGAAGCACCTCTGTACATAGGAAGTCAACAAATTAAGTCAGGCAATACAAAACCGATCAATCCACCTCACGACCATCAGCACGAAGTTGGTGTTTATCACAATGCAGAACAAAAACACGTACAACAAGCTATTGACGAAGCATTAAATGCCAAACAAGCTTGGGCGGATTTACCTTGGGAACAACGTGCGACTGTATTTCTTAAAGCTGCAGATTTAATTTCAGGACCTTATCGTCAAAAACTCAACGCTGCAACTATGATTGGTCAAGGCAAAAATGTTTTTCAAGCCGAAATAGATTCTGCTTGTGAGATTTCTGATTTCTTGAGATTTAATGTAGAATATATGAGTCAGATTTTTGAAGAACAACCAGAATCTGATTCTGAAGCGTGGAATCGTGTTGAACACCGACCTCTTGAAGGTTTTGTTTATGCTATTACGCCTTTTAATTTTACGGCAATTGCTGGAAACTTGCCTACTAGTCTGCGTTGATGGGCAATGTTACGGTTTGGAAACCTAGCGACAGTCAAATATTTTCTGCCAATGTTTTAATGGAAGTTTTTCAGCAAGCAGGTATTCCTGACGGTGTTATCAATATGATTATTGGTGATCCTGAAATGATTACAGATACCATTTTGGCTCACGAGGAATTTTCGGGTATTCACTTTACAGGAAGCACGACTGTTTTTAAAGGAATTTGGTCAAAAATTGGTCAAAATATTCACAACTATAAATACTACCCAAGAATTGTGGGTGAAACTGGAGGCAAGGATTTTATTGTTGCTCACAAATCTGCCAATCCAAAAGTGGTTTCAACAGCTTTGGCTAGAGGTGCTTTTGAATATCAAGGTCAAAAATGTAGTGCGGCTTCAAGGGCTTACATTTCCAAAAGTATTTGGCTAGAAGTAAAAAAAATGTTGATAGAAGATGTCAAATCTTTTAAAATGGGTTCACCAGATGATATGAAAAATTTTATCAACGCCGTCATTCATGAAGTCGCTTTTGATAAACTCGCAAAATACATAGATCAAGCCAAAAAAAGTGATGAAGCTAAAATTATAGTTGGTGGAAGTTATGATAAATCTAAAGGCTGGTTCATAAACCCGACAGTGATTGAAACCACAAATCCGAAATATGAAACCATGGAAACCGAACTGTTTGGTCCTGTGCTAACCATTTATGTTTACGATGATGATAAATATGAAGAAACCTTAGATTTAGTCAATGATACAAGCATTTATGCACTTACAGGTTCTATCATTTCAACTGATCGCTATGCGGTGGCTTTAGCTACCAAAAAACTTGAAAACTGTGCAGGAAATTTCTACATCAATGATAAATGTACAGGTGCTGTAGTCGGCAGACAACCTTTTGGTGGTGCAAGGTCAAGCGGAACTAATGATAAAGCAGGTTCTAAATTAAACCTACTGCGTTGGACTTCTCCACGATTGATTAAAGAAACTTTTGTGCCTGCAACAGATTATAGATATCCTTTTATGGGATAACAAGCTGAATTGACCTGATATTAAAACCCTACTGAGCTGTAAAAGTTTTGTAGGGTTTTTAAAATTTTAATAGATAAATATAATGATATTACGTGATTTGAAAACCTCTAATTCTAATAGTCTAATTTCGAGATTTAAGTCTCATGATTTTTTAGGGAAGAAAAGATATAGACCTTGGACAGTTATACAAAAAGAATTCTATCCAATCGCTTGACCTTGCATTCTGAGATGATAATCATTTAAAACCAATATAATCAAGGTGTTTTTTATGCTCTAAAGCGAGACCACATTTTTGTTGAAGACATCTTTTAGGCTTGTGCTATAGGTAAAAAATAAATATATTTACAAAACTATGGGATGTCATAAGTTTAATACTGATTTCTGTAATTTTTTAGTGGTTATTCAGGTTAACAAAAGATTCTATATACAAAAAATTGTGTAATCGTTTTTTATGCTAAGCATCTAGTTATGCTCGATACATACCTTGGTCAAAGCAATCCATTTGGACTGAAGTGCAAAGGTTATCATTTTGTGAATCAGATACTGCTTTAAGCGTTGCATTATAATATCTAACAAAAATTAAATTGTAACTTTGGGTAACAAAAGACCAATTTATATAAATTCATAAAAGGATGATTCATTAAACTTCTAAAGTTGAGATAGACTTTAATTCAAGCTATTAAAAGTGAAGTTTTACTTTAGCAAAATATTCAAATAAATGTTAATAATAAAAAATCTTAAGTTAGTAGTTCTGATTGTTTTATTTCCTTTTTATAGTTTTTATTCACAGGAATTGCTACCACCTATTACTAATTTTAGTCCAAATGTTTATAAAGTCTTTGCTCAAAATTGGGATATCGATATTGATGATAAAGGATTTGTTTACCTAGCAAATAATCAAGGTTTATTAAAATATAATGGATTAAGTTGGTCTATCTATGAATTACCAAGAAACAATGTCGTTAGATCTGTGCATGCAAAAGATTCTCTCATATATACGGGTGCTTATAATGAGTTTGGTTATTGGGAAAAAAACTCTACAGGCAAACTGGTCTATAAATCCCTAAAAGATAAAGCTAAAGATTTTTCTGAAATTGATGAAATATGGCAGATTATATCAATTGGAGAACTCATTTATCTCAGATCTTTTGGAAAAATCTACGTTTATGATGGAGAAGAAATATCAATTGTTGCACAGATGAATCCAGAAACTATGACGTCATTTCACAATCAATTGTATATTTCAGATCGGCATAGAGGGCTTTGTGTATTAACGGATGAAGGATTTAAAAAATTGGTAGATCAAGATAGTCTTGGCGGAGAAAAAATTTTGGATTTTAGCACATTTAGGAACAAATTAATAATAGCTACAAAAAGTACAATTTATGAATATTCTGATTTAAAAATTAAACCCCTTGGAAACATTTCTCTATGGGAAAAATTAAAAAAATGGGAAATAAACAAAATAGAAGTCTTAGATTCTCAAACTATTGTGATAGGAACTGTTAAAAACGGAATAATTGCTTATAACTTAAATAATAATGACATTCAAGTATTAAATAGAATTAATGGATTGCAAAATAATACAGTCCTTTCTTTAGAGAGTTTTGATAAAATATTATGGATTGGTTTAGATTATGGAATAGATAAAGTTGAGTTGAGTTCACCTATTAAGCTTTTCACAGAAAGTACAGGTGAATTGGGAACCGTTTATGATGTAGATTTTGTAAAGAACAAGACCTATATTGGAAGCAATCTTGGGGTTTATACTTTTAAAGACAAAAAACTAGAAATTTTGCCAGGTACCGAAGGTCATACTTGGAATCTTTATAACAATGAAGATACATTATATATCAACCACAATGCAGGGACTTTTTTTTATATAAACAACAAGCTTGAAAAGATTGAAACTAAAACAGGTAGCTTTAAGATTGAAAAATTACAAAACAAAAAAAAATCCGAATTTTTAATAGGAACTTATACAGGATTGAGACATTATAAAGACTCGATAAAAAACATCCCTAACTTAAATTTTCCTATTAAAGATTTTCAGTTATATAATAATTCAGATTTATGGTTATTAGGTCTTTATGAAGGTTTATATAAGGTTGAATTCGATTCTACTTTTAGCAAAGTTATTGTTGAAAAAGTTGAAATACCCAATGGTAAAATTGATGCAAATACAAGGATAATGAGTATCAAAAATCAGTTTACTGTTTTCAATAACGGCGAGTGGTTCAAATACAATCCTTTTGAAGGTAAATTGGAAAGTTTTGAAGATTTTAATTTTTTAAAAAATAAAAAACCAATATTTAATGATGCTAAGATATTCTGGTTTTTAGATATAGAGAGTAAAACTTTTTATATGACAGATTTTGATGATTTTCATATAGACCTTAACTCAAAACAACTAAAAGACAGACTTGTCAAAAATTTCGAGAATATAATTTTTAAAAAAGATTCCATTTATTTGATAACTTTAAAAGACGGATTCTCTGAAATCGATCTCACTAAACTTGATCATCACATTCCTAATAAAGTTTATCAAAAACCTGAAGTTGTTGGAATCAGAAATGAAAAAGAAAGATTCAATTTAGACATTCAATATTTACCCTATAAAAAGTCAAGAGATATTTATATAGACATCGCTTATCCTTTTTCTATGAACATCGATTTAAAATATAAATTAAACTCTTATGAAACTTTAAAAAAAGGAACAATAAATGATGGTGTGATCAATTTTCAAAATTTAAATCACGGAGACTATGTGCTTCATTTTTATACTGAAGACACAAAACGAGGTATAGTAAACTTGAGTTCATATAAATTTACTATCTCTCCACCTTGGTATGCTTCTGTTTATATGAGGATAGTTTATGTTTTATTATGTTTATTGATAATTTATTTGATTTTTAAAATTAATAAATATAAACTAAAAAAACATAGGCAGAAATTAATTGCAGACTATGAAAGACATAAATTAGAAGAATCCAAAAGACAAGAAAAAGAAAAACTTATTGATAAGCTTAATTTTAAAAGTAAAGAATTAGCTAATACTACACTGACTTTAGCCAAGAAGAATGAAATCTTATTAGAACTTCAGAAAGAGATAAAAAATAATCAAGACGCTTTTAAAAATAAATATAAACTCAAAAATATATTGACTAAAATCAATAATGCTTTAAACAATAAAAATGAATGGGATGTTTTTGAAACTAACTTAAATGAAATTCATGACGAGTTTTTTAAAAAACTATTGAAATCATATCCAGATCTTACTAATTCAGACTTGAAACTCTGTGCTTATCTTAAAATGAATATGACCTCTAAAGAAATTGCTCCACTTTTAAGAATTTCACTAAGAGGTGTAGAAGTGCATAGATACAGGTTAAGAAAAAAACTTAACTTAAAAAGTAACCAGCATTTAAATAATTTTTTGATAAAAAATTTTTAAAATATCCGAGCAATATTTCTTTATTTTATACTGAATTTCAGTAAAATAAGTCAAAATAATAGATGGATAAAATTAGCCTATCATTTTCCTTGGGATGAATGTGTTAAAATTTATTCCAATTACTTATGGGGAAAAAATTGAAATCATAGAAAATGGATAAATCCATTCACAATCAAATATTTGCAAACCCTAACCAGCGGTTTAAATCGTTGGCTATGGGAAATGCACAATCCTAAGCGTTTCAACGGTTTTAAATAGCATTATTCGTTCAAATTGGTATAAATTGACGTGAGTTCGATTTGTTGAAAACTGTAAATCAGATGATTGCATTTTTTTGTAAGCAAATTTTGTCATTTCGAACGAAGAATGAGGAGAAATCTCATCCAACTGAGATGTATCGTCGCTCATGCTTCGCTCTATCGACATGACAAATGATTAAATATCTGTATTTTATATGAATATATTTTATTGGAATTTATATCGAACTCACGTTAAATTACTTATTTCGTCGGTCACATTTTAAGCAAAAAAAGCTCGGCAAATGACCGAGCTTTTTTGATTTTTAGCGAATTGTAAATTTAAACTGTACCTTGAGCAAGCATTGCATCTGCAACTTTTACAAAGCCTGCAATGTTAGCACCTTTGACATAATCTATACTGCCATCTTCAGTTTTGCCATATTTTATGCAAGCATCATGGATGTTTTCCATAATGTCTTTCAGCTTTTGGTCAACTTCTTCAGAAGTCCAACCGTATCGCATAGAGTTTTGCGTCATTTCAAGACCTGATGTTGCTACACCGCCTGCATTAGAAGCTTTGCACAGTGAAAAAATCACATTTTCCTTTTTAAAATGATTAATAGCATCTAAGGTACATGGCATATTGGCACCTTCAGCAACAACTTTAACTTGTTTGTTAACTAGTTTATAAGCATCGTCACGGTCAAGTTCATTTTGAGTAGCACAGGGCATTGCAATATCAATTTCTGTACCAATATCCCAAGGTTTTTTTCCTTCAAAATACTCAACATGGTCAAATTCATCTGCCATTTCATAAATTCTCCCTCGGCGAACATTTTTTAGATTTTGTAAATAGGCAAATTCTTTTGAGTGAAATCCTTCTGATGAATATACAAATCCAGATGAATCTGACAAGGTAACAACTATTGCTCCTAACTGAATTGCTTTTTTATATGCATATTGGGCAACATTTCCTGAACCAGAAATTGCAATTTTCTTGCCTTTTATTCCTTCATTTACATATTTCAACATATTTTGAGTATAGTAAACTACACCAAATCCTGTAGCTTCTGGTCTCATAAGTGATCCACCATAAGACAGACCTTTACCAGTCAAAACACCTGTAAATTCATTTTGCAGGCGTTTGTATTGCCCAAACAAATAGCCAATTTCTCGAGCACCTACGCCAATATCGCCAGCGGGAACATCTGTATCATTCCCAATATGTTTGGCTAATTCTGTCATAAAACTTTGACAAAAACGCATCACTTCGTTATCTGATTTTCCTTTAGGATCAAAATCTGAACCGCCTTTTCCGCCTCCAAGTGGAAGTGTGGTTAAGCTGTTTTTAAAAACTTGCTCAAATCCGAGAAATTTAAGAATACTCAAATTTACGGAAGGATGAAATCTTAATCCGCCTTTATATGGACCAATAGCAGAGTTAAATTGAACGCGATAACCTCGGTTAACTTGTATTTGACCTTCGTCATCTAACCAAGTTACTCTAAAGGTGATGATACGCTCAGGCTCTACCATGCGCTCTAAAAGCATTTTGTCTTGATATTGTGGGTTTTTCTCTATAAAAGGAATAACTGTTTCTGCAACTTCTTTTACAGCTTGCAAGAATTCTGTTTCTCCTGGGTTTTTTTGTTCTACTGAGTTTACAAATTCTTCAATTTTTGATTTCATAATTATGGATATGGTAAAAAATTAGACTTATTTTAATAAAACACAAATATAAAAATATTTTAGGCTTTTAAATTAAAAAAATGATAAAACAAAGACATATTTTGCAATTTAAGTTTAAACCCGTTTTATAATTTTTATAATTACATTTACAGTCTAATATCTACAATAAAACATAGACTGATTTAGTTATATTTATATGAAAGTTGTAAAACTAATTTTTTGTCTTTTTATCTACAATTTAGGGTTGGCTCAAGATTTTTCTAATCAATGGACGGGCTATTTTTCATACTTAGATATCCGAGATATTTCAGTAGGCAATGACAGGGTTGTTGCAGCTGCAGAAAATGCTATTTTTGAATACAATCCTATTTCTCAAACTCAACTTAAAACGGATGCGGTTAATGGCTTAGAAGGTAGCGAAATCAGTGCAATTCATTATTCTGAAGCTTTTGGTTTAAGCATTATTGGCTATGAAAATGGTCTATTGCAAGTAGTTATGGATAACAATGGGCAAGTGTTTACCATTGTTGATATTTTGAATAAACAAACCATTGCTCCTGATAACAAAAGCATTAATCATTTTTTAGAGTTTGAAGATAAGGTGTTTATCTCAACAGAATTTGGCATTGCAGAATATAATCTTGCCAATTTAGAATTTGGAGATTCTTTTTTTATAGGTCAAAATGGAGAGCAAATCAATGTAACACAAACCGCAGTTTTTAACTCAACTATTTACGCTTCAACTTTTGGCGGTTCTGTTCGATTTGCCAATGTTGATGATCCAAATTTAGTTGACTTTGATGTTTGGCAAACCATAGGCTCGTCCGACTGGCGTGGCATTATCAATTTTGAAAATCAACTCCTTACCGTTAGAGTTGACAATAGTTTATTTGAAATAGAAAATAATAATTTAAACTTTATCAGGCAGTTTCCTAATGAAGTCAAGCAGTTAAATCAAGATGAAAACCAACTCATTGTTGTGACACCAAATACCGTTCACATTTTAAATGCTCAACTTAATGAAATTGGTCTTGTCAATGCTTTATTTGAAGACATAGAATTAGATACCAATTTTAATACAGCTAGAATTTTAAATGACAATTTATTTATTGGCGATGCTAAGTTGGGTCTTTTGCACATGGACGATATCAACGCCACCACATTCCAAAGAGTAAGTCCAGATGGACCAATTTTAAATTCTGTTTTTAGCTTGACCAGTTTTCAAGATGAACTTTGGGTTGTTTATGGTGGTTATAATCATTTTTTTGTTCCTTTTAGAGTAGAAAATCGAGGCGTGAGTCATTTTACTGGTGAAAATTGGTCAAATTTAACGACTGAAGATCTCGGAAATACTAGGCTGATAAGTGATGCAACTGTAGATATCAATAATCCAAGTCGTGTTTATTTATCGAGTTACAGAGATGGTTTACTGATTTTAGAAAACGAAGAAGTTGTAATCCGATTAGATCCAACAAATTCAAATTTAGAAAATACTGATGGAGGGAATGGTCCTATAATAGGTAACACAAGAATTGGAGCTTCGGTTTTTAATAACCAAGGCGATTTATATATGAGTAATTCTATTACAGAAAATCCTTTAAAACGATTAACAGGCAATAATCAAATTGAAATAGCAGATTTATCAGACACTTTTATTGAACCTTTTGGCACAAGTTCTGGCAAAGTTGCAACAGATAATCAAGGTAATGTCTATTTAGCAACTTTTAGATTTGGGTTGTTTGGTTATCAGCCATCAACAGGTTTAAGCGGTAAAATTGCTAGAGATGTTGAGGGCGTTGATCTACCAGAGGTGTTTGAGCCTAATCCTGCCATAACGGCTATGGAATTTGACCACAACAATAGACTTTGGATTGGTACAGCAGAAGGACTACGTGTGGCTTTCAATCCACAAGCAATGTTTGATGAAAATGCTCAACTTAATGTATCGCCTATTATTTTTTTAGAAGACGGCGTACCTCAAGAGTTGTTGTTTCAACAATTCATCACAGACATTAAAGCCGATGGTGCTGGTAATATGTGGATAGCCACAGCAGATTCTGGCGTATTTCAAGTTAATTCTACAGGTCAAGAAACTTTAAATCAATTTACACAAGACAATTCGCCATTGCCTTCCAATAGTGTAATTAGCATTGAAATCAATGGTGCAACAGGCGAGGTCTTTTTTGGTACTGATAGAGGTTTGGTTTCGTTTCAGAGCAGAGTAACTGACGGCGTTGATAATCTAGAAAATGTCAGGGTGTTTCCCAATCCAGTAAAACCTGGTTTTTCTGGTGTTGTTACCATTGATGGTCTTACTGATAATGCCAACGTAAAAATCACCGATGTTACGGGTAACTTGGTGTATGAAAAATTTGTCTCTGGCGGAAGTATTCAATGGGATACACGTGCTTTTGGTAAACATTTAGTGGCTTCAGGCGTCTATATGGTGCTTATTACTCGTGAAGATCAAATTGAAAATCAAGTAAGTAAAATTATGATTATCAGATAATGTTTGTCAAAACCCAAGCTGTTGTTATTTCTAACGTAAAATATCGTGACTCTGACTTAATTGTAAAATGTTATACCAAGGCTTTAGGCAGTGTAACCTTTATGGTAAAAGGGGTTTTGAAGTCAAAAAAAGGAAAATTTAGAGCTTCTATGTTTCAGCCTTTAAGCTTGATCGATATTGAAATGCAATACCGCAACAAAAGCCATTTAGAATATTTTAAAGAAGTTCAACTCTCACATCATCTCAACGAGTTACAGAGTAATGTTTATAAATCATCTTTGGTGATGTTTTTATCTGAAATCCTAAAGTCAGTCATTGTTGAAGAAGAACAAAATGTAAAACTATATAAATTCATAAATGAGAGTGTTTTATATTTAGAAAACACAACAAAATACGCCAATTTTCATATTGCTTTTATTTTAAAACTTTCTTCATTTTTAGGCTTTTATCCACATCTTTCAACTCATAAGGATGAAATTTATTTTAACCTCAGCGAAGGCTTATTTCAAAATTTTGAAAGTCCTTATACATTAAATCTTGGACTCTCAAATCTGTTTTCTGAATTTATAAGAAACGACTTTAACAATAACCAACATTTGCAACTATCAAAAAAACAACGCTCAGATATTTTAAAACTTCTAATTAATTATTATGAGTTGCATATTGAAAATTTTAAATCGCCTAAGTCACTTGAAGTTATAGAGCAAATTTTTAGTTAGTTTGATTAGGATACCAATCTAACAGACTAACTTCTATTGCATCGTTCTGAGATAAAACCAATTCTTTAAATTTTTCTACATCATAAATGTATGGTTTATCATCTTTTAAACCCCTGTAATGATAAGGCAAAACTTTTTTAGGCTGAAAAGAAAGCACAGCTTCGGCGACTTTTTCTGGAGACATGGTATATGGCAAATTCATACACATAAATGCAAGGTCGATATCTTTTAGACTTCTCATTTCTGGAATGCCTTCAGTATCGCCACTGATATATACCTTATAATTATCTTTAGAAAGCACATAACCGTTGCCCCGACCTTTTGTATGAAACTTCAAACGCCCTTCAGTAACATTATACATTGGAATACCTTTTATGTTAAAACCATGAAAATCAAAAGATTCACCGTTTGAAAGTATTTTAGTTTTATTTTGTAATTCTTTTGGCATCTTTTCATAAACCGCTTTAGGTGCAACTATATCATAAGTTTGCGGTATATTTTGTAAAGTTTCTATATTCAAATGGTCTGGATGAATATCAGTAATTAAGACTAAACTTGGCTTAGGCATATCTCTAAAAGCATCGGCTCCGCCAGTGGGGTCTGCATAAATCACCTCATCAGCCCAAGTCATCACAAAAGTAGCGTGCTCTATTGGCATCACTTTAAAAGGACTTTCTTTTTTTGCTTCAGTTTTTTGTTGATGTTCTGAAGTTTTGTTGTCGCTTTTAGGTTCAGATTTACAACTTACAATCAATAATAAAATGGAGAGTTTAAAAAAGGCTTTCATAATGTCAAAATTTTATTACAAATATAAATAAAAACATTGAAAACCTGAGAATCAAATTTTGAGCATCATCAAGACATCTTGAGAGTATTTTAATGTGAGTTAGATTTATTGAAAGCTGTAAATCAGATGATCACATATTTTGTAAGCAAATTTTGTCATTTCGAACAAATAATGAGGAGAAATCTCATCCTACTGAGATGTCTCGTCGCTCATGCTTCGCTCTTTCGACATGACAAATGATTAAATATCTGTATTTTATCTGAATATATTTTATTGGAATTTATATCGAACTCACGTTATTTTATAATGTCAAAAAGCCTTGTAAACATTAGGCTGTGAAGTTGTAGCGAGGAGCAGTCCCGAAGTGTGGGGAGAACTACCGTACGCCTCGGGCGTATATGAATCCGACGCTCACAAAAACAACAAAGAAATACAACAAATTTCCTATTGCAATACGTATAGCAAAAGACAGAGAAACCAGATATGTTTTCACAGGTAAATACGTAGCATAAAAAGACAGGGATAGCTATAACAGCAGATTAAAAAAAACTCATCCCAACTCTGCTTGAATCAACAATAACAACTGAATCAAAAAGCTCACTGAAGCTGATAACGCCCTGTTAGAAGCGACTTCACATGATGAAACAGTAAGCAAATTCAAAAGAAAGTAAAACGGAAAGCTAAAAAGGTTTCTTTTTTCAAGCTTACCAAAAAGAATGCTTTGAACAGGCTGAGAATTTTAAGAAATATAATAGGTGACTTTTTTAGGTAAACCAAGTTAGCGTTTCAAGGTAAAATGTCCTGTAAACACTCTGCCATCCTCACGTTCTACCCTGAACCAGTAATCGTTTAATGGCATAGCTTTACCGTTAAAAGTGCCATCCCAGCCAATTCCTGCTGGATTTATATCAGCGATTAATTTCCCGTATCTGTCAAAAATGTAAATCTTGGTAAATATTTCCTGAACTGAATTTATGATTTGCCACCTGTCATTAATGCCATCACCATTTGGAGTGAAAAATTGAGGATAATCCAATAAATAAACCCTTCGTAAGATTTCACCACAACCATTTTTATCTCGGATATAAACCAAATATTCATAGTCTGTCAGAGTGTTGAAAATATTAGAATCCTGATAATTTATTCCATCTATTGAATATTCATAATCGCCTTTGCTTTCAACAAAAATAGTGATTGAATTGTTGTTTTGAGACCAATCTACAACCGTAATATCGTTTATTGAAGCTTCGTTAGACAATAGTACTTCAAAACTTTTTGAAGTTTCACAACTTAATTCTGGGTAATTAATAGTTGCTGTAATTTCATAACTACCTGGCTCTGAAATTGTAATTGATGATGAAGTTTCCTCGTTAGACCAAAGGTATTCATCATAACTGTTATCAATGCTAATAATCAAAGGTTCACCCTGACATAAAATGAGTTCATCTTCAAGGTTTATAATTGGTGTTTCTAAAACTTCAATTTCAAAAGATGTGGTTGAAAAACAGGGTGTTGCATTATTGTTTTCTAATCTGACATAAAGGGTTTGTGGATTGTTTTCATTAGTGTAGTTGCCTTCAATAGGGTTTAAATTATTTTCAGCATCAGCTAAAGTTTTGTGGTAAGAGATAGAATTTTCAGTGCCTGACAAACCGTTTAAAATAGCTTCATTTTGCTGACTCAAATCAAAAGGTTCTACATTATCATTTTCTAAATCACACAAGTAAAGATTCTCGGGTGTAGAAGCTATTGGTAAAAAGTCAATGCCAAGTTCAAATTCAGTAATGGCAAAGCAATTATTCAAATTACTGCTATCTGTAACCCTAACCCAAATGGTTTGAGGAAGTGAGGTGTTTTCAAAATTAGTTGGACTAGATATAAAGTTTATGCCAATTTCAGTATCAGCTAAAGAGGTGTGGTAACTGACTAGTAAATTGCTTGTATCTTCTATATTACTTAAAACTTCATCTTCAACAAGAGTCAAATCAAATAATGCAATATCATCTTCATCACTATCACAAACTCTTAATTCAGCTGGGCTGTTTAATTCGGGAATAGGAACAGCCCGGAGTAATATTTCAAAAATTTGTTCGCAATTTGTAGAATTATCTAAAGCATTAACATAGATTGTTTGTTCACCTTCTGTTTCGTTTTGATAAGGTGATGTCAAAGAATTGGTTTGAGATGAAGCATCATTGAAAGAAGTATGAAAACTAAGACTTATTTCAGGGAATCTCTAAAAACCAAATTTCACTAAAAAACATCAAAAATAATTATTTTATATGATTGATATTTAGTATTTTAGCGGGTATTATGAAGTGATATAAAAGACACAGAGATTACGGTTTTTTTGACCAAGATATTAGATTAAGTAAGTTATCTCAATTAAGAGATCCATTGGTTAAATTAGTCCAAAATATTGAATTTGAAATGTTTAGGGAAATAATTGAAGTAGGCTTATCAAAAGAAGCTAAAGGACAACACTGGTGCACCTCATGAATTTCATTTAACTTTACCCTTTGGAGAGACCATGGCAGAACAACGCAAACCCGTAGCAGACTATTACAACTCTTGGAAGTTTACAGGAAAAGAGTTAGATGAAGAAACAGGCTTATATTATTTTGAAGCAAGGTATTACCAACCGAGTTGGAGTGTGTGGTTGAGTGTTGACCCGCTGGCGGAGAAATATCCAAGCATCTCACCGTATGCATATGTAGCTAATAATCCTATTAATGCAATTGATCCAGATGGCAGGGAAATTATATGGTTAAATTGGGGTGGTAATTATTCTAAAATTATTAGAGCTCTAAACAGAACAGGAACTTTTAATACTATTTTCACACGTTTTATTAAAAATCAAGATAATGTATTTATATCTCCATCTTCTGGGGGTTATATGGGTTATGCCCCATCGACAAGAGGTGCAAATGGATATAATATTAATGTAGGAAGTAATGGTTTTTTAAATGGAGGTAGATTAACTGCTGACCCTACTTTGATTGCAAAAGTAATAATGCATGAAGGTTTGCATAGTAGGTATCATATGGCAAGAGCTGAAGGAAATCTATCAGATTACCCTACACTAGAAAGGCATTATAATAAACAAGGTACAACACCAGGGTATGAAGGAGACCATGAAGCAATGGCTGAAGGCAATATTCCCACGTTTGTGCAAGGAATGAGAGAGTTTGATGCTTCTTATGGTACAGAGCATTCTGATGACTGGTACAATGCAATGGCTTGGTGGGGTAGTTTAAGTCGTGCTACTGATGATTGGAAGAATTTAGATGCATCCACGCAATCTACGTATAAGTCTATACAAAATAACGAACGAAAATACATGAAATATTTAGATGCTAGAGCGACTTATTTAGGAGATAAGACAAAGGCTAATCGAAACGCAATGAATACTGCTAAAGGAAATGTCGATTGGAAATTATATAAACAAACTAGAACTGCAACAGAATGAAGTATTTATTAAAAATATTGATTGTGTTTCTTTTTGTTTCCTCTTGTAAGCAGTCAAAGCCTGATGTAACGCAAAACAATAACTTAAATGGTTTTTCGATTACGAAATCCTCAAAAGAAGTAGTAAAAACAGATGCCGTTAAGGAACAAAAATTTAGATGGATACAGTATAAAAAAGTTCCAATTATGGATACAAATGATACAATACCAGTAAAAAACTGTTACTTGACAATAAAATCCAACGTTGTATCAATTTACGTAGATGAAGCTCTAACTGAAAAACACAATTTAGTTAGAGATAATCAATATTCTTTTCCAAGTTATTATTTTGAAGATAAGCCTGATGATATATTGCAATATCTTGATAAGGAGCAAAGTAAATTAGTTATCAAGCGGGATAATTTTGATGGAATACAGGAGATACTATATCAAAAAAAGTTTCTAAACCCAAAGCCTCGAATTAATCGGGGCTTTTACTTTACTACATAATACTCTGCAATTTTGTTTGTTTTAAAAATGCATCAAGGAGGGCGAAAACGTGCTGTTTTTCGTCCTCTTTTAGTTTTTGGATGTCAAGGACACGGTTCACAATGTTTTTTTCCAGTAGCGTGTCTGTAGCGCCCACAAGGTAATCCAAGGACACTTCAAGAGCTTCGACCAGCTGTGTACTATCTCAATAGACGGCTTTACTTCATCCCGTTCATATCTGCCAATTACAGCACCGTGAACACCAACGAGCTTGCCGACTTCATCCTGCGACATCTTTTTATCTTTTCTCACTTCCGTGAGCCGTTTACCAAAGCTGTTAGACTTCATAAATGTATCAAAAACTACAGTTAATTAAACAATACGGCAAAGATACAAAACATAAATGTAGTATCAAAAACAGATATAGTTTGGTTGTTTGAAATAGATATGTTACTTTTGCAACAGATTTGTAGTCAAAAATAATTTTAAACTTTTTTCTGATGGAAATCCACGAGATTAAAAGCAAGCTTACTTTAAAAGAAGTCCTGAACCATTACGGCTTTAAACCCGACAAGCACCAGCGGTTAAACTGTCCGTTCCACAACGACAAAACCCCAAGTATGCAAGTGTATTAAAACACAAACGGCATATTGTTTTAGTAGCAACGGCAAGACCCACGCAAAAAGTTTCATTGACTTCATAATGTATAAAGAGAACCAAAGCAAAGAAGACAAGAAGGTATTACAAAAAATCTTACAAAACCAGACCTTTGCAGAGCCTGAAGAAAACTCAGAAGCCTCAGCCATATTTTATTACCATGCCGACCATTTGGGGAGCAATGAAATTATTACAGACAACAATGGTGCACCTCATGAATTTCATTTAACTTTACCCTTTGGAGAGACCATGGCAGAACAACGCAAACCCGTAGCAGACTATTACAACTCCTGGAAGTTTACAGGAAAAGAGTTAGATGAAGAAACAGGCTTATATTATTTTGGAGCAAGGTATTATCAACCGAGTTGGAGTGTGTGGTTGAGTGTTGACCCTAAAGCACACCTGATGCCAGCTTGGTCGCCATACAACTATACAATGAATAATCCGATTAATTATGTAGACCCGGATGGACGGAGTGTGGAGGAGCCAGATGATGTCATAATTAAAGATAAAAATGGTATGGAAATTGGAATTTGGTATAGCAATATTTTAGATGGTGAAATTTATTTAAATACTTCAATTGGAGATGGTATACCGAGTACAAAATTTTTACCAAACTTATCTATTGATGAATATGTACCAAACAAAATAGATGCAATCGGGTTTGAAATAGGAGGTAAAATAGCTATAGGTTCTGGTGTTGAAGGTTTGTTTGAGTATATTCAGTTAGAGAATAAATCATCAGCAAAAGGTTATAAAGTTGCGGGCTTAAGTTTTGGGTTTGATGCTTCTATTGGTATTCAAATTAATTTTTATAAAGCAAAACAAGGAAAACGCTTAAACAAGTTTTCTTTTGAAGGAATAGCTGAATCTGTTTCTGCAGGTTATGAAACATTTGATTTAGAATTTACCAATTCAGATGATTTTACAGGTGTAGGTATTTCTTTAATTAAAGGTGCAGTACCTGTTTCAGGAAGTTTAAACTTTCAGCGGTCCAAATTAAGTGGTACTGAGTTTGAAATTGGTAATTTTCTAGGAGCCGATATAAGAAACCTAAAAACTGGAGACAAATTGATTAATATTAATAAAAATTTTTAAAGCTTTGAAAACTGTATATTGCTTGTTCATATTTTTACTTTTTTATTCATGTAACAAGGATTTTGATTTTAATAAATTTAAACCACTAGAAAGTCCTATGGAGGTGACAGTTACTAATGAATATTGGAGCGATTCTAAAAAAATAAAAATAGAAGATAAAAACATAGTTGATACTATTTTTAATATGGCTATTAATCATAAAATTTCACAGAATCAAAACTTTATGCCTGTAAATTTGTCAGAAGAGTTTTATGAATTCGAAATGATGCACAAAAGCGGAGATAATTATATTTTTTCCTCAGGTTTAATAATTTTTGAAAACGGAGACAAGAAGGGATTTTTGTATGTTTTTAAAAAAGAAAATTCTAAAGAACTAATAAGGTATAGGTTTTATGATGATAGATTACCTTTTTATATTAATCAAATAGTAAACCAAAAATTGGATCTCGGATGGACGGAGTGTGGAGGAGCCAGATGATATAATTTTCACAAATAGTTGTGGAGACGAAATAGGAAGAATAATATTACCTGGTGATGATATAACACATCAAATTAAAACCGATTATGTCACTAATGATCCATTAAAGGTAGACCCTATAAAAATTGCTAGACAACTTGGAATTGATTCAGAAGATATAGATGCTGTGGGGATTGATCTAGGATACACAGGAGTTTTGGGAGGTGGAATGCATTTTGGAGAAGGTATAATACATTTTTTAGATGGTGATAGTGAAGGAGAAACCTATTTATTTGGTTATCGTGGAGGTGGTGTAGGATTAGATGCTGGAGTAGGAATGTCAGGGTTTATTTCAAATTTTGATGATAATTCCAAAGAGCGATTTTTTAATGCTGAAAATTGGGAAGGAAATTATGCGGGATATTCAATAGGTGGTGGTAAAGAAAATATAAATTACAGTTGGGGAAATGAAGACAACATTAAAGGGCAATTATGGACTGGACAACAGTACACTTTAAGAAAGTCAAGTCCACCAACTTGGCACACTTGGACAGTTGGTGGAGCCTTCTCTGGTGAAGCAAGAGGAGGGGCATCAGTTTATTGGGGTGAATCGTTTTTACAGAACAAATTCTAATGAGGAAGATTATAAAAATAGCTTTATTCTTTGTTGCCTTTGTTGCTTTTGTATGGCTTTTAAATTTTTTATCAAACGATAGAGCAATTAAACAAGAAATAAAACAAGAATTTAAGGGATTAATTGTTGGTGATACTACTTTTAGAAGGAGATCTCAACCAACTCATTTAATAATTAAGGAAAAAGAAGAGTATTTATATATAACAGGAACTGAAAATTTGGATAAATTTTATAAGATAGGCGACAGTATCGTAAAACCAGCAAATCAAAATAAATTAATAATTATCAGAGATGGTGTTAAGGAAGAATTTATTTATCGCCCAAATTGGAAGCCTAATAAGTAACATGATTATTTATAAATGTAGTTTTTTTAAATGTGGATAAACCATTATAAAATTTAGATGATATTGACAGAACTTCGAATGAATAGTTTTTATTCTGGGAAATTAAGTAAAGTAGCTAGTCAGGCTCTATATGAAGAAAAACACAGAACTACAATTGCTTTAACAAAACAAGAAAAAGAATATAATAAGACTGCTTGGCCAGATGATCGGATTTCTCCTAGTTTATCTAGTTTTAAAATTGATTTAAGTTTTCTTCCAAAAGATTTCAAATATAATAACGATCTAGATATAAATCTTAATTTAGAAGGCATGAAAGTCCAAAGTTATTCAAGCGGTTATTCTGAAACTGATATTAATATAAGATATTTTTCAAAAGTAATAGAGGGAAAATATATAAACCAAGGCATCTACGACGGGCATTCTAACACATCCCTTTTATTTGGAAATCAGTCAAAAGAAAATATTCTTATTATAAATTTTTCGAAAGAAGAATATAAAAAAATCAATCAATATCATAATAACAATTAAAGTTGTATGAGAAAGAAACTTACATTTTCTATAATTGTTTTACTTATTTTGGGATTATTATATATAATAATCAGTTATTATCGATATTTAGATCAAATAAAAGAAAGTCATAAAAATTTAAAATATTTATATAAGACGTACTCTTTAAATTTTATTGATTATTATCCATATTCTAATAAAGATATTTTATTTGCATATGATTGGTTAAATCATACTTCTGGAGAAAAACATTTTGATGATTTTCTAATTAAATATGGTTTTGGTGTTGCAAACGATTCTTCAGAAAATGCTATAATATACTCTTATGGCAAAGATAATACTGACAATAAATTACTTAACAATAAATTTATTGACTATGACAAATTTATTAAAGAATATTCATTCACTGATTTTGTATTTAATGATAATATTGATATTCCTTTATTTAAAATAGAAATGTATAAAATTAATTGTGATACTATACTTGGTGAATTAGATCAAGACCCATTTAGACACTATAAACTCTTAAAAAAATCCGAATATATTTGGTCTGATGAAAATTATAGGATGAAATTCTTAAAACTTTTAACAAGTTTAGAAAAATCACTGCTAAATGATGATATTAACAACTACTCTGGAAGAAATATATTAGTTATTTTCAAGCATAATAATGTAAGGCTTTACTGTGATTTATTACTTTCGAAGAAAAATGAAAAATTACTTATCAATAAGATAAAATCATTTTTGAATAAGAATGATAATTTTTTTGATTATGCAGTTTTTACTTTAAGAGTACCTAAATCAATGGTAAATAAATAGTCCCCTCCCTAGCGCTCGTTTATAACGAGTGCTAAGACTCTTTTTGCAATCACGCTATCGCACTCTCTGAAAGTTAAATTAGGATTCGCTTTTCAAATGCCCCGCTCTTCGATGACTGAGATTTGAAGCTTTATAATTACTTAAGAAGCATAAAGCATAGTAGAAGTCTGTAACGACTTCACATATCAGCTTTTTTAAAGAATTCATTGATTTGTTTATATTGCCATCATGTTTAGCAATCTAGACGGTAAAATACGAGACTAAAACAGTGCTGAAGATGGTAAAAGAAGCGGGTATGTATTATATGGAAATAAATCAGGCTTATCACTCTAATCGGAGTTTAAAACTTAACACAACAAGTTCAAATAATTTTGCTCACGGCTATGCTGGTGACTTGCAACATGTAGAAGTTTTTTATTTTCACAGTGACCATCTCGGTTCTTCAAATTATGTGTCAAATTATGATGGGGACATTAGCCAACACGCCGAATATTTGCCATTTGGTGAGCTCCTCACCGATGAACACCTCAATTCCCACAACACCCGTTACAAATACAATGGCAAAGGATTTGACCAGGAAACGAGCAACTATTACTACGGCGCCCGCTATTATAATCCCAAAACCAGTTTATGGCTGAGTGTTGACCCGTTGGCTCATAAGTTCCCCAACATATCACCATACGCAGCATTCAATAACAATCCGATCTATTTTGTTGACCCAGACGACCGAGAAAATATACCTGCATTAATCTGGGTAGCTAAGAATATGGCTAATAAGGGAATTCCATTTGGTGTCTGGTATGGCGGAGATGGTGGTTGGACATATAAAGCGGGTAAAGTTCCAACAGAAACGGTTTGTTATGAAAGTTGTTGGACATCTTATATGAATGGTGCTGATGCATCAGCTATGACAACATTAAAAACTGGATTTTCTACAAAAGGCGGTGGGTTTAAGGGTCGTTCACACGAAACTGGCGGTATGAATTGGTTTAAAGCTGGAGATGGAACAGATAGACAATTTGTTTCTGATATTTCTAAAGGAGAACTTGGCGATATTACATTTATGGGAGAGGTTGGAGATATGGCTGGTCACGCAGTTTTATTAGCGAGTGACATAACAAAAGGATCGATAGAGGTTGATGGCAAGACCGTAGAAACTATGTCTTTTTATGCATTAAGTACTTCATCTGATACTGATGCAGGTAATTATGGTGGCAGGTCATTTACCTTTCAAAATGTTGACGGTAAATGGCTTCTTGATGGTAATGGATATGAGTTTAGAGGTTTTGGCCAAATGAAAAATGTAAATGCAACAGATGAACAAAAACAAGAAGCCACAAAATTGATTGATGATATTAAAACTGGGAATTAATGAGAAAAATAAAGGTTTTAATATTAGCGTTTTGTTCGTTCGTTTCATTGAACGTTATCGCCCAGTCTTTTGATATAGATAAGTATAATGAAGAAAAGGAAGCGATTTTAAATGTTGTTTTGAATAGTGTTCAGTTTGATAGTATTTATTCTTCGAATAGAGTCTATTTTGTTTCAAACGAATTACTTTCTACATCATCTTCATTAGTGTTGAAGAAGGGGAAATGTCGAGCTAAAGTTTTGGAGCGTGAAAAATTAAAGAAAAAACATTATGTTGGACTGGGAGACTTTACTATGCCAAAAAAAAATCCGAAATATGTTAGGGTTCAAATTTATTCATCGTCTACCAGTAAAACGTTAAATTTAAGATTAGAAAAAAATAAAGATGATTGGGTAATAGTCAATCATCTAATAATGGAAGATTAGATACAAAGCCATCCAAATCGGGTGGCTTTTTAGCTTTTACAGAGTAGCTACATTTTTTTTAAAGAAGTTATCTGTTTTTTCACCTCTCGGGACTAAGCGAAGTATGAAGCACAGCAACTACAATAATGGTTTTGTTAGGCTCATCAATGGTGTAGTGAATCATAAAAGGAAACACATCTAAAACGGTACAGCGTGTATCATCATAACGAACAGCAGAAGCTTTTGGATTTTCACGAATAAACAAAACTTTAGTTCGGACTTCTTTGATAAATCGTTTGCCTAAGTCTTTTTGTTTAGAATTGTACCAAGAGGTAGCTTCGGCAATATCCAGTTTGGCAAGGGGTAAGATAATGGCTTTATACATCTACAAATCCTTTTCAATGTCGTCCATAGTGGCATCAAAATCCAAAGCCTGTTCAGGGTTATTTTTGTAGTCGTCAAGACGTTTACGGACTTCTTCTATCTGCCAAGAAGGAATATCAACTTGCTCAATATCCTTGTATTTGTTTTTAAGTTCGTTCCATTCCGAAATCGGAATAAAAACCCCTGTGGTTTTGCCCGTATTATCTGAAATATATTGAAGGTTCATAATCACATTAATTTTTGTTGAGTTGTAGAAAGCTGTGCTGTCTGCAAAAGGGAATCCAGCACGTGCAAAATAGCATCACGTTCCTTTTGACTGACCTTTTGCAAAGTTCTAATCGATAAAGCATTTTTTTAGCCACATTAATTGAGGGTATTATTTCTTCACGCTCATACCTGCCAATTATAGCATCCGAAGTGCCGACCAATTTGCCGAGAGTATCCCTTGATAGCCCTTTTTCTTTACGTAAATCAGATATTTTATTAACTATGTTCACAACTTATAGTTTAAGAAAAGCCCTTAAAAATAAAGGTATTCTATGATTAAAACAACTAAAAAATGTTAAAATTTTCAACAGGTTCTAAGCTGCGTGTTTCATAGTATCCACATACGGTTCATTTCTATTTACAACAGCAAAAATTCTTGACAGTAGTTTGTTTCTTATTATGTTTATCGTACTCATTTTATTTTTTCCGTGGGCTACTCTTTTTTCATAGTATATTTTCATTTCAGTATTGTGTTGAATACTTGTTTTTGCACACAGATCAAGTAAGGTTTTTATCTTTTTATTGGCTAGATGACTAACTTTAGTTTTACCCCTTATACTTGTTCCAGACTGATTCTGAAATGGTGCTATGCCACAATAAGATGCAAACTTTCGATACGTTTTAAATTTTGTAAAATTAGCGGTGTATGCTATGATAAAAAGAGCTGTTTGTGGACCAATACCATTTATAGAGGTTATAAGTTTAAAGTTGTTTAAAATTCTTTCATTGTCTTTTAAAATAGTCATCATTTCGTTCTCGACTTCCTTAATTTGTTTTGTTAAGTAAGTAATCATTTTCTTCTGAGTAGATAAGAGCGTTTTGTTATGTTTTTTAATCAGAACTCGCTTCTGCTCTTTTAAAGAAGCTTTATAGCCAGATCGTTGCTTAACTAATCTTTGGCGAAGATTAAGAAGGCGTTTAATACTTTGTTCTTCTTCGCTAGAGAGCTTTGTAGGGGTGATTTCATCTCTCATTCTGTAACCATACTTAGCAATCAGCTTTGCATCAGCTTTATCACTTTTACCTCTAACCATTCCCATAGATTTCTTGATTTCAAGACCAGAAACTAAAAGGAAAGGAATATTCTTTGAGGTTAGATAAACTGATAAACAGTGGGAGTATAACCCCGTATGTTCAAAAACAAATAGGATACTTTCTTTAGACAGATCTGAACTTTTATAAGCCCAATCGACTAATTTCTTGTAGTCCTTTTTTGTGTTTTTAAACTCTCTGTTTTCTTGGTTAGAATGAATACATGCATCAAAAGTTAATTTGCTCATGTCAATGCCAACTGTGTCTTTAATTTTCATAATTTTATATTTTTAAAATGGTTACTTTGACTAACACCTTTAAAAGGTAAATAAATACTGGTATTCTATTTGGTCCTTGTAACCTGGTTAATAAAGAATGGGGACTAATACGGAAAATAGGTCATTAACCTGGACTACAGAAAAGTTCACCCCATTCTTTTTTTATTTAAGTTATCAACAAAATTACAGTTATTAACAAAGAAAAAAAGAAGCAAAAAAAGAAAGATACATATCATAATCATTATTTCTTTTTTTAACAATTAAATTTGGTTTTCAAATCTAAAGGTACTAACAATGCTAAAGAGAATGGAGCGAATGCCTTCGTAAGTGTTCACATAAACTCTGCGGGTAACGAGGACGCAAGTGGATTTACTGTTCTGTACAAAGGCAATGGTACAAATGCGGATAATAATAAGGCTTTGGCAGAATCTATTTCAGCTAATCAAACTGTAATGGATATAAGAGGAGATGGCATTACTGAAAGAAATGGCTTAAGAGTTTTAAATGAGTTTAGCTCTACTGGTCCTGCTGTTTTGATTGAAGTTGGGTTTATTACAAACAAAAGTGACGTTAGTAAGATGTCTACACAATCTAATAGAATAGGTAAAGATATCGCAACTGGGATTTATAGTTATTTTAATGGAGGAGCGCCACCGCTAACTCCAGCTATTGACAGTTCACTAAAAGGTGTAAAACAATGATGAAACTAATTTTTTTGTGCATATTATTTGCGGTCTTAAGTTGCAAGGATTTAAGTCTGAAAAACAATGTTAACGAACCTACAGTCTATTCAAAAATAGACAGTACTAAATCTAAAGACACTCTATCAATAGGGTTACCAAATAACCTTAAAGAATTCATTTCAAAGACTGGAGACTTATGGTTGCAAAGTTGGACAAAGAATGAACCTAACTTTAATCTAAATGACTTTTCACAAGAATTTAAGAAATCATTTAGTTATGAATGGGAAGACTATAACAGGGATAGTTTTGTTACGCTTGATGAATTTACTAAAGAGTCAAAATTTGGCTGGACAGTAGATTTATATTCCTATCACACAGTAATAGAGTCAGTTCAAAACATTTCTTTTGGAGTTGACCAAAAAGTGTACATCTATACCGACAATCAAATAATGGACTTTCTTACCTTGGGTTCAGATGAGTCTATCGAAGATGCTTTTTGGTTAAATGATGGCAAGAAACTTGTACTTTTAGGATATTACAATGACGGTAAAATAAAACCAATCATTTGGTGGTTTGATTTTACAAAAAAGGAAGAAGTAAGATATATAAACAGTTCTATTTCTGCACCCGAAAGAAATCCTTTTATTGTTGACTATTTAATTAATCGGTAGATATTAACATTACACATTCAATCCCTTTAGCTTCACATTGTTAATCATTGCATCAATGGTATAGAGAATACAATTTTTGTCGTTCTCTGGAAATTTAGCAATATCATTTAAACGCCTAAGCATTGTAGGGTCTTTTAACAGCTCTCTTTCTTCGGTCTCACCAAGAAGATAACCTACGGTAGTTTCCAATACATTGGCTAATCGCTTAACCACGTCAATAGTGGGTTTTACTTCGTCACGCTCATACTTGCCAATAATGGAATGGTAGGTGTCGATTTGCTTCGCCAGTTCAGTTTGTGAAAACCCTTTTTCACTTCTGCACTCTTTTAATTTACTTCCAAAACTTGCCATATTGTAATATTTATGGTATTAAAAACCTTGTATAGGTCTGATAACGCAAATATATAGACAAATATTGGTAGATAAAAACCATAAATATTTTGTGAATTGAAATACATCTTGTAGATTTGTACCAAATATTGTCGGAGGATAAATTTTAAACTTTTTTCTGATGGAAATCCACGAGATCAAAGTCAAGCTGACATTAAAAGAAGTCCTAAGCCATTACGGGCTAAAGCCCAACAAGCACCAGCGGTTAAACTGTCCGTTCCACAACGACAAAACCCCAAGCCTGCAAGTGTATTAAAAACACAAACGGCATATTGTTTCAGTAGCAACGGCAAGACCCACGGAAAAAGTTTCATTGACTTCATAATGTATAAAGAGAACCAAAGCAAAGAAGACAAGAAGGTATTACAAAAAATCTTACAAAACCAGACCTTTGCAGAGCCTGAAGAAAACTCAGAAGCCTCAGCCATATTTTATTACCATGCCGACCATTTGGGGAGCAATGAAATTATTACAGACAACACTGGTGCACCTCATGAATTTCATTTAACTTTACCCTTTGGAGAGACCATGGCAGAACAACGCAAACCCGTAGCAGACTATTACAACTCTTGGAAGTTTACAGGAAAAGAGTTAGATGAAGAAACAGGCTTATATTATTTTGGAGCAAGGTATTACCAACCGAGTTGGAGTGTGTGGTTGAGTGTTGACCCAATGGCACATGCTTTACCCTCTTGGTCACTATACGTTGCATTTGGCGACAATCCAATAAATAACATTGACCCAGACGGCAGATACTTTATAGGAGTAAATGATAAAGCGGTCAAATTCAAACAGCGAAAAGATGGAACTCTAAAAATAGGTCGCAATGCTTCAGCTGATTTAAAGCACTTGGTAAAAACCGTAAATGCTTCCGGTAGCGGAACGGCAATGAACCAAATATTTGAAGCAAGTCAAAATAAAACCAAAATCCATGTCAATGTAGAATCTGAGATACATGATAAAGCAGGGCAATTGGGTTATGGATTATTAGGCTTACACCAAGCCCATGATGCAGACGGAAACGCATTGAAATGGAACAGTGATAAAGGAGATTTTGACGGCACACCTGCTTATGTAGAAGGGGAAGAAGGGGTGTATAAGGAAGCAACGATAACCATTTTTAAAGGTAATATAGAAGAATCTGGAGGGAATGGTCAGTACTATGGTTTTGATATAACTATTGACCAGGAAATAACCAATACCTTTCAGCATGAATCACACCATGACACTGATAAGGAGTTTATTCAGGACTTGAGAAATAAACGAGAAGGTAAACCGAATGAGGGAATAGATCCTCATCAAAATATCCACCCACAGGAACAGAAAGTTTATCAAGAGTTGCACGATAGTAATAAGAAAAAATCTCCATGATGAACGTAACAAGATATTTCACCAATACTGTCCAAAATGCGATTGTTCTCATCCTTTTTTTGATGATAAGTGCTACAAGTGTTTTTTCTCAAGGTGCTTGGGATATCAAGTATATTCCCCTTGATTCCCTGAGTCCTGAATTAATCGGAAAAGAAGTAAGAATAGATTTTAAAACGTCAGTCACAGATACATTACAAGGAGAAGTGAAGGCATTAGACATCAGAAAATTGCTCTCCAAAAAAGATACTGTTAGTTTGGTATTAGGTGGCGAGCTTGTAAAGTTTAAAGAGAGTTGGAAATTATACGTTGACCACGGAGCATTAAGGGAACAAACTTTGGAAAGAGTTGAAACCACTGGAGATGAAAGAATTTATATCAGCGAAATGTATTTGGGGTCAATTGACGAAGTAACACTAACTTTAGAAGTAGTGGTTTGCAAACCTTCTGGAAAAAGTAAAGAATCTGTCATTGTCAATAAATCAAATGTAAAAGGCTTCTTGCTTCGGATTTAATATAGATTGGATAATTTAAATCCCTAGCGACATTGGAGTTTTAAACTTCAATCCAATTCCAGGCTTTCAATCATGTCTTTGAGTTCATTGGGTTTTAGGTCGGCTTTTTCTCCTTTCTAAGGGTGCTGATTTTGGTTCCTATGTTCAACGTATTACTCATATACAGCCTTTATTACAGTGAAAACACAAAGATAAGAGAACTTTGTTCCATAAAAAAGTAAGACGTTGTTTGCCTGAATGAGAAATGATTTATAGTTTTACGAAACATGTTACACATATTAAAAAGCAAAACTTTTTTCAAATGGAGATACACGAAATCAAATCCCAACTCACTTTAGCCCAGGTATTGCACTACTATCACCTGAAACCCGACAAGCACCTGCGGTTGAACTGCCCGTTCCACGAAGATAAAACACCGAGCTTCCAAGTGTACTACAAAACCCAAACCGCTTACTGTTTTAGTTCCAACGGCAAGACCCACAGTAAAAGTTTCATTGACTTCATAATGTATAAAGAAAACCAAAGCAAAGAAGACAAGAAGGTATTACAAAAAATCTTACAAAACCAGACCTTTGCAGAGCCTGAAGAAAACTCAGAAGCCTCAGCCATATTTTATTACCATGCCGACCATTTGGGGAGCAATGAAATAATTTCTGACAACACTGGTGCACCTCATGAATTTCATTTAACTTTACCCTTTGGAGAGACCATGGCAGAACAACGCAAACCCGTAGCAGACTATTACAACTCTTGGAAGTTTACAGGAAAAGAGTTAGATGAAGAAACAGGCTTATATTATTTTGGAGCAAGGTATTATCAACCGAGTTGGAGTGTGTGGTTGAGTGTTGACCCAAAAGCGGAAGATGCACCAGGTTGGTCACCATACAGGGCTTTCTTCTGTAATCCAATTAATTATACTGATCCAACAGGGCTTTTAGAAAATCCAATTTATGATAATGAAACTAGTGAGTTTTTAGGAACTGACGATAAGGGTTTACAGGGTGAAGCTATCATAATGGATAAAGAAGATTTTACTCAAGGAATGTCTCATAAAGAAGCAGAAGAAAAGGGGAAATATTATCATCAGTTAGATAAAGTAGAACAGTTTAGGTTTATGGAAAGTGGTTATGGGCATTGGCAGGGATTGAAATATAGACCGGACTATGATGGAGTTGTAACTTTTGATGAAGCTTTGGATTGGTATCATACAGGAGAAGGGCAACCTCTTTATGTTGATGTAAGTAAGATTGATCTTAAAAGTAGCAAATTATCTGTGGATGATTTTGATGGAATTTCTTTAAGTGTTAATTTCTTTAATATAGTCAATACACATCCTTTTAATTCTAATATTTTATATAGACCAGCAGTCGATAATAACTTATCTCATGTTTATGGAACTTTAGGAATGACATTATTGAATCCTAATACAGGAACAATAAGACTTAATACATATGCTCGCTATAATGGTGGTATTGATAGATTTGATTTTAATATATCCTTATTTAAGTATATTGCAGATAAATCAAGAGAAAATGGCAATCCAACACCATTTAATTTCATGGGGTATGGATTAGGAACAATACATACAACACCATAGTTTTACAAAAGGAATTATATATGAGATTATATCTTAAAATAGTATTTATTGTTGCTTTAAGTTTTATTATTATTTCTTGCAGTAATTCTATACGTCTTCTTCCAGCAAAATTCAGAGCAGAAAAAGATGTTGCTTTTAAAACAGCACTTAATAAAGTCACTATTTATGAAATAAATGTAGAAGCACTTAACTTTTCTGACTTAGAAAATTACCCCGTTATAAAAGAAACTAGTTATCGTTATAAAATACAAAAATGGCGGAAGTATAATGGTCTGGAGAAAAAGGAACAAATTAGAATACTTAATATGGTGAAAGAGAATAATGAATACGGAGATTATAATCATATTATTACTCTTGTAGAATTATTACAAACCAACAAAGATGTATATTTTTCTTCTCTTTATAGTGAAGAAACAAAAGATGCTTCGGGAAATCCGACTATATTTTATGATACAATGTATTTTTTAGATGCTGTAGGTGAAAAGTTATATGAATTGCACCATATATATGATTATTAAGAACAAAAAGCCCCAAAACAGGGGCTTTTTTATTGTGTATAAGCCTTCCTTGTCTTTGTATCTCTTAGAAAAGCGTCAATATTAGCTAGAATACATTTTTTATCATCTTCATTTAGGGAACTAATATCCTTAACCCTTCTAAGCATTATCGGGTCTTTAAAAAGCCCTGCTTCTTCCGTATCTCCCAAAAGGAAACCAGCCGTAACATTAAGAATATCCGCTAATTTTTTAACCACGTCAACCGTGGGCTTTACTTCGTCACGCTCATACTTGCCAATAATGGAATGGTAGGTGTCGATTTGCTTCGCCAGTTCAGTTTGTGAAAACCCTTTTTCACTTCTGCACTCTTTTAATTTACTTCCAAAACTTGCCATATTGTAATATTTATGGTATTAAAAACCTTGTATAGGTCTGATAACGCAAATATATAGACAAATATTGGTAGATAAAAACCATAAATATTTTGTGAATTGAAATACATCTTGTAGATTTGTACCAAATATTGTCGGAGGATAAATTTTAAACTTTTTTCTGATGGAAATCCACGAGATCAAAGTCAAGCTGACATTAAAAGAAGTCCTAAGCCATTACGGGCTAAAGCCCAACAAGCACCAGCGGTTAAACTGTCCGTTCCACAACGACAAAACCCCAAGCCTGCAAGTGTATTAAAAACACAAACGGCATATTGTTTCAGTAGCAACGGCAAGACCCACGGAAAAAGTTTCATTGACTTCATAATGTATAAAGAGAACCAAAGCAAAGAAGACAAGAAGGTATTACAAAAAATCTTACAAAACCAGACCTTTGCAGAGCCTGAAGAAAACTCAGAAGCCTCAGCCATATTTTATTACCATGCCGACCATTTGGGGAGCAATGAAATTATTACAGACAACACTGGTGCACCTCATGAATTTCATTTAACTTTACCCTTTGGAGAGACCATGGCAGAACAACGCAAACCCGTAGCAGACTATTACAACTCTTGGAAGTTTACAGGAAAAGAGTTAGATGAAGAAACAGGCTTATATTATTTTGGAGCAAGGTATTACCAACCGAGTTGGAGTGTGTGGTTGAGTGTTGATCCGTTGGCAAGCGAGTTCCCCAGCTGGTCACATACTCTGCGTTTAATAACAACCCAATTTATTTCATAGACCCTGACGGACGTGCAGTTGTGCCAGCAGATTGACCACCAAAGTGGTGGTCATCGAATGTCAATAAGTGGAACCAATTGAACAATAAAGAGAAGAATATTATTAGATGGGATCCTCAATTCTATAAAGCTTTTGATATTGAAAAAAATGCCAATTCTGCATTTGCAATGACAGAAGCAACCTTTGGAAAACAAGGTAAAGGTGATGAAAGTGATGCGTTTAGACACGCTTTTTGGCAAGCTACAAATACTCAAGATGTTGGAGAAGGTTTTACGAGAAAATGGTCAGATGCTCACGAATACGGAACACCAACAAATGAAGTTAAGACAGACCTTTATATGGATATTCATAATAATGATGTAGGGATAGAAATTGGAAAAGCAAATCCCAAAGCTACACCAGAAGAATTAAGGGATATTATTTTAGATAGAATTTCAAAAGGAGATTTATTGATAATAAACAGTAATAATAAGTTGATAAAATCTGATGGTAGCGGTTTGAAATCTTCAGAAATAAGGCAGTATGATACGGCAAAAAAAATAGCTACTGAAATTCTTAAAAACCCTAATGACCAAAGAACAAAAGATTATGAGTAGTAAAAGTTTCTTTTTAATTATTATGGCTATAGGTTCTCTCTTTTACTCCTGTTCTAATGAACCAGAATACAAAGAGTATAAAATAATTGACTTATCTAAACCAATTTCAGATACTCTGAAATTTGAAAAAGACGGTAGAATTATTGGGGTTGAAATCTTAATAACAGGGTTTGTAAATGGGAAATCAGTTTTGGAGTTTAAAAATGGAGCAGGTAGATTTACAAAAATTGACTTAGAAGATATTGTAAATGAAAAGTATGAAACAGAATGGTATAGCCCGAATCTTAATTTTAAATATTTGCCTGAATCACAAATTTTAGGCGATAGTTTGGTTTTAAAGTATAGAATGTATTAGATATCAAAAGCCCGAGCAATCGGGCTTTTTTCTTACATAATAGACTGCAACTTAGTTTGCTTGATAAAAGCATCAAGGAGGGCGAAAACGTGTTGTTTTTCGCTCTCTTTTAGTTTTTGTATATCAAGGACACGGTTTACAATGGTCTTTTCCAGTAATACATCGGTAGAGCCTACCAAATAATCCAAAGACACTTCGAGAGCTTCGGCCAACTGTGTGACTATCTCAATAGACGGCTTTACTTCATCCCGTTCATATCTGCCAATTACAGCACCGTGAACACCAACGAGCTTGCCGACTTCATCCTGCGACATCTTTTTATCTTTTCTCACTTCCGTGAGCCGTTTACCAAAGCTGTTAGACTTCATAAATGTATCAAAAACTACAGTTAATTAAACAATACGGCAAAGATACAAAACATAAATGTAGTATCAAAAACAGATATAGTTTGGTTGTTTGAAATAGATATGTTACTTTTGCAACAGATTTGTAGTCAAAAATAATTTTAAACTTTTTTCTGATGGAAATCCACGAGATTAAAAGCAAGCTTACTTTAAAAGAAGTCCTGAACCATTACGGCTTGAAACCCGACAAGCACCTGCGGTTAAACTGTCCGTTCCACAACGACAAAACCCCAAGTATGCAAGTGTATTAAAAACACAAACGGCATATTGTTTTAGTAGCAACGGCAAGATTCACGGAAAAAGTTTCATTGACTTCATAATGTATAAAGAGAACCAAAGCAAAGAAGACAAGAAGGTATTACAAAAAATCTTACAAAACCAGACCTTTGCAGAGCCTGAAGAAAACTCAGAAGCCTCAGCCATATTTTATTACCATGCCGACCATTTGGGGAGCAATGAAATTATTACAGACAACACTGGTGCACCTCATGAATTTCATTTAACTTTACCCTTTGGAGAGACCATGGCAGAACAACGCAAACCTGTAGCAGACTATTACAACTCCTGGAAGTTTACAGGAAAAGAGTTAGATGAAGAAACAGGCTTATATTATTTTGGAGCAAGGTATTACCAACCGAGTTGGAGTGTGTGGTTGAGTGTTGACCCATTAGCGGAGGAAATGCCGAGCTGGTCGCCGTACGCATATGGCTTTAATAATCTTATACGATTCATCGACCCAGACGGCAGAAGTCCTTGGGATGTAATCATAATCATAACAGGAGAAAAATCTAAGGAGGCATTTAAACAACTGAGTGCTTCGACTAATCTTAGACTTAAAATGGATGAAAGTGGAAAAGTTACAGCTAAAGGCAATGCAAAAACTGATGCTGACAAAGTTTTATTAGAAGCGATAAACTCCAAGACCGTAGAAGTAAATATAAATGCGACTGGTAGTAATTTTACGGATGAAGGCAATTGGTTTGTGGGTGGTGCTTTTGGAGGTAGCGAAGTAAATGGGGATGGGAAAGTAATCACCAGTCAAACGGTTAACCCTGAAATGACTGGAAAAATTGATGAGTTTTATGGTGTTCAAAATGGGGTGTCCGTTTTGCACGAAGTGATAGAATCCTATATAGGCGGAAAAGAATCGCCCGGTATTGGTTCTCCAACCTTTGATGATGTACAGAAAAAAACGCCAACAGGAGTTGGGTACTTAAACGCTCATAATAAGACTGAGGCTTTAGACCCAAGACACGTTGCTCCAAACATTATTGCTGACCCCAACGGAATCTTTATTAGCAAGTTCCCGTATGACCCAAATATTCCTAAAGAATTAAATCCAGAGATTTTGATAAACGACTTAAAAAAATGAGAATAGTTAAAATAATACTTTTAATGGCTTTTGCTACAAATACCTTGAATGCACAAAATGATACTGTTACTTTAAAAGTAATAAGTATTAAGGAATTAGACAGTAAAGTTTTTGAAATAAGAGGTGTAGATAGTTCAAAAGACACTCTAAGAATATTGTCATTAAAAGACGATATTAAAGATAGCTGTTTGTATGAGAAAATAAGACAAGGGGCAAGTTATCAATTTAATTTAAAGCCCAAACCTGCTTATATAGACAATTATGTGGTTAGAGTTGGAGAAAAGATTTATTGGGAAATAGGGAATCCTTATAGAGAGATGCCTTATTTTGCTGATAATATAAAAAGTAATTACATAAAAAAGGATTAGAAAGGGACATTTTCAAGAGTGTTTCACTTTTGGTGCTAATCGCAAAATCAATAAAATTAAAAAGCTAATATTGAAAAGCCCAAGTGTTCCGCTTGGGCTTTATTTTTTCTTCCTGTTCTGCTTCGCAGAACCAAAAAAAGGGGCAAAAAAATGTGTGGCAAAGCCACGAATAAAATTGTAATTGCTTCGCAAATTTTCCGTTTTTGGGTTTAAATCGTCCATTTTTAAGGCTTCAAAAAGGCAATTTTAAAAAAGTTATCCACAATTTGTATTTTTTCATAATGCTTTGATTTTGTTTGCGTTACCTCGTTTTCCGCTCTTTTTCTTTTTTACCCAATCCGCTTGATTTTCAGAGGTTTTGGAACGGTATTTTTCTTTTTTAGGTCTTGTTTTTTGTCCGTTTTTAATGAACAATTTTGGGGTTTTCGGGGCTTTTTCTTTGGCGGAAAATCCGCCAATAATTTTTTAATGGCTTATGCCATTATTAGACTTTTAAAAGTTAATTTTTTCGGTTTTTAACCGATGATTTTTTTGCTAAAATCGGGTTGCAGTTCCGCAAATTGCGGACAAAAATTTTCGGGGCTTTGATGGAACTGTAACACAGTTAAACAATTTTGAAAACAGAGCGAACCACGTAGGGAAACCAACAGGAGACGTCAATAATTATAATTCTATCGGTATAGAAGCAGTCGGTATGTCAGTAGATAAAGACGGAAACCCAACAACGGATTGGCGGAAGGCAACAGGTTGGGAATCTTTAACAGGTGAGCAAATCGAAAGTACAGCCCAATCAGTCAACGCCATAATGGGAGAATATGATTTAGGTATAGATGACATTTTCCCTCACGAGGATGTTTCGAGAAAAGTAGATGGAGAGGGAGGAACAGTATTAAATGCTATTAAGGCAAGAATGAAGAACTTAATGCTCTACCACCACAAACGCCTCCCATTGATTCATCACTTGAAGGAAGCCTATTTTTAGATTAAAAATTTTGAAACCTATGATAAATAAATTAATATTTTGTTTTATTGGATTGACTGTCTTTTTGTTAGGTTGCACTTATAACGCAAAATCAAGTAACAACAATGCCAATAAAAACACTGAACAGAAAAGAGAGATTTCAGTACAACAAGATAGTACCGAAATAGGTTACTTGGACTACAAACTAATCGGAACACTAAAAAAAGTAAACCAAGACCAAGAGCGTTACAAAGAATATTTTGAGAAGTGTACGGATTGGGATTTTAATGAAAAGTCGATTTTTAACCTGCTGAAAAAAATGAGAAAGGTTGAAGCTACAGAAGCGTATGCCCGTTGTTACCAATATTCTTGTTGGTATGAGGGGAAAGTAAGTAATGAGGATGCCGATTACGAAATAGCAATATACGCATGAGCATTCGTAACTCTAAGCAATGATGATGAAACGTTACACTTCATAATGGAAGAAAAATCGGATTTGTTTGTTGATTTTTGTAATTGTTGTGAAGACAATTAAAGGTTTTTTTCTTCTGAACAAAACAACAAAACCCCAAACATATCAGGGCTTAAAAATTGTAGCGAGGAGCAGTCCCGAAGTGTCGGGAGAACTGCCGTACGCCTCGGGCGTATATGAATCCGACGCTCACAAAAACAAGAAAACCCCAAACATATCAGGGCTTAAAAATTGTAGCGAGGAGCAGTCCCGAAGTGTGGGGAGAACTGCCGTACGCCTCGGGCGTATATGAATCCGACGCTCACAAAAACAAGAAAACCCCAAACATATCAGGGCTTAAAAATTGTAGCGAGGAGCAGTTCCGAAGTGTCGGGAGAACTGCCGTACGCCTCGGGCGTATATGAATCCGACGCTCACAAAAACAAGAAAACCCCAAACATATCAGGGCTTAAAAATTGTAGCGAGGAGCAGAATCGAACTGCCGTACGCCTCGGGCGTATATGAATCCGACGCTCACAAAAACAAGAAAACCCCAAACATATCAGGGCTTAAAAATTGTAGCGAGGAGCAGTTCCGAAGTGTCGGGAGAACTGCCGTACGCCTCGGGCGTATATGAATCCGACGCTCACAAAAACAAGAAAACCCCAAACATATCAGGGCTTAAAAATTGTAGCGAGGAGCAGAATCGAACTGCCGTACGCCTCGGGCGTATATGAATCCGACGCTCACAAAAACAAGAAAACCCCAAGCATATCAGGGCTTAAAAATTGTAGCGAGGAGCAGAATCGAACTGCCGTACGCCTCGGGCGTATATGAATCCGACGCTCACAAAAACAAGAAAACCCCAAGCATATCAGGGCTTAAAAATTGTAGCGAGGAGCAGAATCGAACTGCCGTACGCCTCGGGCGTATATGAATCCGACGCTCACAAAAACAAGAAAACCCCAAGCATATCAGGGCTTAAAAATTGTAGCGAGGAGCAGAATCGAACTGCCGACCTCCGGGTTATGAATCCGACGCTCTAACCAACTGAGCTACCTCGCCAGAGGAGCGAAGTTGCTTGTCCCGAGTTATTCGGGAAGCTACCTCGCCATTTTGAGTTTGCAAATATAAAATTATTATTTTTTTTAGATGATACTAAATCCGATTTTTGGAGTATAATTTTAAATTACTTTAAATCCAATTTTATAACTTTTGCTTTTACCCTTAGAAATAAATCCATATATTGCTTTTCTTTAAAAAACTGATTATTATGAATGATAAAGTAAAATTTGAATTAGAATTCCCTATACAAGCTTCTCCCAGCTTACTTTACCAATATATTTCAACACCTTCTGGACTCAGTGAATGGTTTGCTGACAATATCAACTCTCGCGGTGAAATCTTTACTTTTATTTGGGGTGAAAGCGAAGAACAAGCTAAACTACTAACCAAAAAAAGTGGTGAACGCATTAAACTTCGCTGGGTTGATGATGAAGATACACCTTACTTTTTTGAAATGCGAATTCAAGTTGATGAAATTACTAAGGATGTTTCCTTGATGATTACCGATTATGCTGAAGAAGATGAAGTCGATGAAAACAAAATGCTTTGGGAAAATATGGTTGCCGATTTAAAACAAATATTGGGGTCAAAATAAGCTTATTTTTTTATGATTAACATTAACGGCGAGCTGTTTAAACCAGAAAATGCTCAAATACCTTTTGACAACAGAGGGTTTCAATATGGCGATGCATTATTCGAAACCATTAGAGTGATCAATTCAAAAATCATCTTTTGGGAGTCCCATTATTTTAGATTGATGTCTTCTATGCGACTATTGAGAATGCAGATTCCTTTGCAATTTTCACCTGAATTTTTGGAAGAAGAGATATTAAATCTTATCAAATCAAACCATTTAGATAACCAACCTGCTAAAGTTAAAATCAATATCAGCAGAAAAACTGGTGGGCTTTATTATCCTGAAAATAGAGATATTGATTACTTTATATCTTGTGATTCTATTGAAAATCCTTTTTTTACTCTTGATGATGATTTTTATGAAATCGAATTGTTTAGAGACCATTTTATCAATTCAGGATTGTTGTCAACTTTAAAGACCAATAATAAATTAGTCAATATTTTAGGAAGCATTTACGCTAAGGAAAATGGCTATGACAATTGTTTACTGCTTAATGAAAAAAAATCAGTTGTTGAATTTACTAATGCTAACATATTTTTAGCAAAAGGCAATACTATCAAAACACCTCCAACTTCTGATGGCTGTTTGAAAGGCGTGATTAGAGAAAAATTGATTGATGTAATTGAAAAAACTGAAAAATTTGAACTCAAGGAAGAAAGCATTTCACCTTTTGAATTGCAAAAAGCTGACGAAATGTTTTTGACCAACGCAATTATAGGTATTAAACCAATATCAAAATATCGTAAAAAAGAATACGAAAATACTGTTGCTAAAGAATTGTTGGGTAAACTCAATGTCCAAGCCCGATTGGTTTAGTTATAATTTGGATTATCTGGTGCATTAGACCAAATTAAATATTCACCACCAAGAGACTTTATGGTTTTATTCCAAAAACTGGTGTCTGAACAGCTGATAAGTTCTTGATTTGTGATATCATCTTTTAATATCCAAACCTCGTTGTTGATTTCATCTTGAAGTTGATTTGAAGACCAGCCAGAATAACCAAGAAAAAACTTGATTTGATTGTTATTTACTTCACCTTGATTGATTAGCCTTACCACATCTTGTTGCTGACCACCCCAATAAATGTCTTCTGTGATTTTAATTCCACCAGAAATAAGCTCAGGAACTGAATGAATAATAAACAATTTGTCTCTTTCTACTGGACCGCCATCAAACACTTTAAAATCTTTGTGTACATCGTGAACTAAATTTTGCAAACCTTCATTTAAAGGTTTATTAATCATAAAACCAACGACGCCTTCTTCATTATAATCTGCGATGAGTATCACAGCTTTATTAAACGTTATGTCGCCTAACATGCTTGGTTTACCGATTAAAATATTGCCTTTTTGGATTTTTGTATTTGAAATCATTTATGCAAGTTAGAGATTTTTATACAAAAAAAAAGACCTTATTGTTAAAAAAAATAAGGCCTTGAGAATGTTGTGCGTTAAAATTTAGTTTACAGCTTTCTGTAAGTCAGAACCTGCTTTAAATTTTACTACATTTTTAGCAACAATTTTGATAGTTTTACCAGTTTGTGGGTTTCTGCCTTCACGAGCGACTCTTCGAGAAACTGACCAAGAACCAAAGCCTACTAAAGATACTCTGTCACCTTTTTTTAAGGCACCTTCTACGTGGTCTAAAAATGATTCTAATGCTTTTTTAGCAGCTGCTTTTGAAACTCCAGCGTCTTCAGCCATCGCATCGATTAAGTTTGTTTTGTTCATAATAATAGTTTTTAAGATTTAATTAAACAATAAACACTTCACAAATTTATATGGAATATCAATCTACGCAAGCCTTTGGTCTATAAATATAAATAATTGTTAATAAATTTAACATAATATTAACAAAAACAACCGTAAATTTTGTTTTAAGTCATTTTAGCAAGCTCATTTATGCTATATCCATTTAATAAATCTGCAGTTTTCAGTAAACGTTTTCCAGAAAGCTTGATTTCTTCAATTTTTATAAAACCATCCTTAACTGCAACAAGCATATTTTTATCTTTTATAGAAATATGACTATTATGAAAATTGTGTTTTTCTTTTTGAAAACTCACCTTTGAAATTTTGCAATTAGTTTTTTCGCTAATATTATCAAGAGTTGACCACGCCATAGGATAAGGTGAAAGTCCTCTGACTAAATTGTAAATTTCTTTTCCAGATTGATTCCAATTTATCTTAGTATTTTCTTTATTTAATTTTGGTGCTGTTTTTAAATTTTCTTTTTCAGTTTGTGGTTTTAGTTCGATTTTATTTTCAGCTATTTGTTTTAAAGTTTTTAAAACCAATTCCACTCCTTTGGGCAAGATTTTCTCATAAACATCTTTTACGTTATCAGTTTTTGAAATGGGCAGTGTTGTTGTATCAATAATTTGACCTGTGTCAATTTTGTCATCAATAAAAAAAGTGGTTAGTCCAGTTTGGGTTTCGCCATTTATAATCGCCCAGTTTATCGGTGCAAGACCTCTGTAATTGGGCAATAAAGAAGCGTGTAGGTTAAAGGTGCCAAATTCTGGAAATTGCCAAACTTGCTTAGGCAACATTCTAAAAGCCACAACAACAATAAGATTTGGGTTCAATGTTTTGAGCTGGTTTAAAAATTCATCAGATTTTAAATTTGTAGGTTGTAAAACTTCAATATTTTGCTTTTCAGCAAAGACTTTAACAGCAGATTTTTTAAGCTTTCGTCCTCGTCCAGCGGGTTTATCTGGTGCTGTAACCACAGCTGATAACTTGTGCTCACTTTGGTAAATAGCTTCTAACATTGGCACCGAAAATTCTGGCGTTCCCATAAATAAAATTCTAAGTGTTCTCATTTTTTTAAACTATAATGATTATTTGGCTCTACTTTTATTTTTTGATGTGCAAGCAATTCTTTTATCACGACTTCTAATTGATTTTGATTGCAACCTATTTGTTGTAATAGTTCAGATGAAGGTTTTGAAGATTGAGCCAATATATTTAAAACTTTGGTTTCTAAATCTAATGGATTTGATTTTTGTTTTGAAGTTGCGTCCAATTGTTTTATACAGACAGAACATATTCCGCAATTTTCAGGATTTTCTTCGTCAAAGTGTTTTAACAACTGGACTTGTCTGCAATTTGTATCGTTTTGAATATAACTGACAACTGCTTCAATTTGTCTGATTTTTTGTTTTCTATATATTTTAATATGCTTGATATGCATATTGATGCTTAGATCGTCTTCTCTAGGTTGAAGCATTTTTATGCTTAAATCTTGCTCTTGAAGTTTAAGTGTGATAATTTCTCTTGATTCAAGGGTCTTTAAATCTTTTATAATTTTATTTTGATTAACTTTAAGTGTCTTGGCTAAAAAATTTAAATTAATATTGGTCATCAAATCAAAAACGCCACCATAAGTTCTTAAAATTAAAGTCATTAAATCTGAAAGTGATTTGTTTTGCCTTAAAAAATTAAATAAATTTTGATGTGAAATTAAAATCTGCAATCTGGCATTGATCTGATAATTTTGATCAAGACTTATCACACTCAATCGATCTAAAAGTTTTAAAACCTCAAAACTTTGGTTCAAATTTAGATTGTATTTGTGGCAAAATTGATTCAAATTTATATCAAAATCATCGCCTTCGCCTTCGCCATAGGCTATTTGCAAGTAACTCATCAGATGTTTATAAAGTGTTTTAATCGACTTTATATCAGGCAAATATCTTAATTGCATAAACTTCAATTTTTCAATATCAGAATCAATAAAAACTAAAGTCGCTTGTGCCCGTTTGCCATTTCTACCTGCTCTGCCGATTTCTTGATAGTAACTTTCAAGGCTTTCGGGCAAATGCATATGAAATACCAAATCTACATCGGGTTTATCAATGCCCATACCAAAAGCGTTGGTGGCTACCACAACTTTTTTGCGATTGCTCAACCATTGTTCAAGAATATCTTTTCGTTCTTGATTGAGCAAACCACCGTGAAAAGCTGAGGCACTAATCTTATTTTGTTCTAAAAGTGTAGCCAATTCTAAAGTCAACTTTCTACTTCTCACATAAACAATCACTGAAGATTTTGCATTTTTAACCTGCTGAACCAAGGTTTGCCATTTGTTATCTGTTTTTAAAACTTGAATAGCAATATTGGGTCTTTTAAAACTGCTTTTAAAAACTTTTGGATTTTTAAGCTTGAGTTGGGTTTTAATATCGTCTTGAACCTTTTGTGTCGCCGTAGCTGTCAAAGCCATCATAGGCACTTCAGGATGAATTTCTCTCAATTTGTAAATTTCTAAAAAAGCAGGTCTAAAATCGTGACCCCATTGCGAAATACAATGTGCTTCATCTATGGCAATCAAATTGATATTCAAATATTTAAGACGTTCTAATAATAGAGGATTTTGCAGTTTTTCAGGTGAAAGATATAAAAATTTGTATTTGGCATTATTGATGTTGTCAAATATTCTATTCGTGTCATTGTAAGATAAACCGCCTTTAAGATGTATAGCTTTAATTCCTTTGAGCTTTAGGTTTTGCACTTGGTCTTGCATCAAACTAATCAAGGGCGAAATCACAACACAAACACCTTCTTTAGCGAGAGCAGGCACTTGAAAACACATAGACTTGCCACCTCCAGTTGGAAAAAACACACAGCAATCCTGTTGATTTAAACTGGCTTTAATAACTTCTTCTTGAAGTCCTCTAAAACTGCTAAACTTCCAGTATTGATATAGTATGTCTTTAGGTTTTTTCATTTTAATTTTAGATGTGACATTAAAAAATTTAGACGGTCTTCAATATCAGAATGTGGCATTTCAATTAAATCATAATCTAATGATTTATAGCTTTTTATCAAATGTGTTTCAATGTTTTTTGCCAGTTGTTCATCTTCGTATCTTTCTTCATCTGAGGTATAAATATTTTTCCAAAAGGGAAACCAAAATACTTTATCATATCGATATTTCTCATTAGCTAATTTAAATTTTTCAGGATAATGCATTTTTATCATATCGAGATAAGCTGTAATGTCAGGCAAACCTCGATCAATAAAGATTGGCGATTGATTTAAGGCTTTTGCACTTAAAAATTGATGGATTCGTCCGTTTAGAAGTTTTTCGCTAAACAGTAAAGGTTGTTCTCTAAACAAATGTTCAACGCCTTCATCACGAGCTTCTTGAGTGACTTGACGTGAAATTTCATCATAACATGTATAGCCTTTGTCTTTTAAAGCATTAATTACAGAAGTTTTACCCGTAGAAGGTGCTCCAATAAACAGCACGATGGACGTTTGAGAATCAAAAATCATATATTAAATTATTATGATTTGCAAAATAAATATATTTAACAAGACGGCTTGTTTTTAAAATAAAAAGATAAGCTTATATTTGTAAAAAAGTGAGATTTGGATTCTAAAGCTGAAGACTTTTATAATAAACTCGAACAACGATTGCAAGAAACTTCAAATTGGCCAAGTGAATATATTTTTAAATTCATCATACCAACTGATCAAGCTAAGATTGATAAAATTTCAGAAATTTTCAATTATACAGGTGCGGTTATTAAAACCAAAACATCATCTAAAGGAAATTACACCAGTATTTCTGTTCGTTTACATATGAAATCGCCAAACGCGGTAATTCAAAAATATAAAATCGTTGGCTATCAAATAGAAGGTGTTATTTCTTTATAAACTTGCGAAAATCGGATATAAAATAGTAAGAGTTCTCATTACTGTTTAGTTTAATTTTGACAAATCACCAACTAAAATCGCTAGTTTCAATCCTTGTTTTTGGTGGAATTGGTTTTTAAGTCTGCTTGGCTTTAATTCAAAAATCATTCTCATTATGTTTCAATCCTTGTTTTTGGTGGAATTGGTTTTTAAGATCTTCATCCACAAAACTAAATTCGTTGTGGTCTCCGTTTCAATCCTTGTTTTTGGTGGAATTGGTTTTTAAGACCGAGTTCAACCTTTTTAATTCCAGCCTTGCTATCGTTTCAATCCTTGTTTTTGGTGGAATTGGTTTTTAAGTGATAATTTTATGATAAGATGTATTCAGTTTTTTTGTTTCAATCCTTGTTTTTGGTGGAATTGGTTTTTAAGAAAATAGTTCTACGGCTTAAACTATAAGTAGAAGCAGTTTCAATCCTTGTTTTTGGTGGAATTGGTTTTTAAGACTTTTTGAAAACGTGCAATATAACGAGGTGAAAGGGTTTCAATCCTTGTTTTTGGTGGAATTGGTTTTTAAGACCGAGTTCAACCTTTTTAATTCCAGCCTTGCTATCGTTTCAATCCTTGTTTTTGGTGGAATTGGTTTTTAAGGCAACCCCATCTGGGATGTTTAGTTCGAATCTGTTAGTTTCAATCCTTGTTTTTGGTGGAATTGGTTTTTAAGTTAACTTTTTTGTCAACGAGTTGTGTTTGAAATTCGTTTCAATCCTTGTTTTTGGTGGAATTGGTTTTTAAGAAAAATGATGCCTGTACGAACGTTTAAAACGTATAATGTTTCAATCCTTGTTTTTGGTGGAATTGGTTTTTAAGTGAAAAGACCTTCAGGAAAAGCTTTGTATCAACGTCGTTTCAATCCTTGTTTTTGGTGGAATTGGTTTTTAAGTGATTCCTCGATTGTTGTTCTTAATCAAGGTACCGGTTTCAATCCTTGTTTTTGGTGGAATTGGTTTTTAAGTCAAAAAAAGCAAAAAACCGTTTGCGAACCGCATGTTTCAATCCTTGTTTTTGGTGGAATTGGTTTTTAAGGGAAGCAACTTAGCACTAATGACTTTACGAATGCACGTTTCAATCCTTGTTTTTGGTGGAATTGGTTTTTAAGCTTAGGGCTTTGATAGACTTTTACAGATTACCAGAGTTTCAATCCTTGTTTTTGGTGGAATTGGTTTTTAAGAGTTCCAGCAGGTTTGATGTGTGCAAAATATTGCTCGTTTCAATCCTTGTTTTTGGTGGAATTGGTTTTTAAGGCCTAACGTCATGGAAGGCGATTATGACTGGATTCTGTTTCAATCCTTGTTTTTGGTGGAATTGGTTTTTAAGAATTCACAGTTATAATCAAACTTATTTGCTTTATCTTGTTTCAATCCTTGTTTTTGGTGGAATTGGTTTTTAAGTTCTGTCCAGCGTTCAAGATTTTTAACTTCTTTTTTGTTTCAATCCTTGTTTTTGGTGGAATTGGTTTTTAAGATCAGAGGAGCAATTAGCACTGCTATTTTTTTTGCGTTTCAATCCTTGTTTTTGGTGGAATTGGTTTTTAAGCTTTACTTTGCCAGGGGAAGCTAACAATACTATTTTGTTTCAATCCTTGTTTTTGGTGGAATTGGTTTTTAAGTGAATACACAATACAGAATTATGAAAAAAACTGGATGTTTCAATCCTTGTTTTTGGTGGAATTGGTTTTTAAGTGATACTAGTGAATACAAGACTTTTGACAGAACCGGGTTTCAATCCTTGTTTTTGGTGGAATTGGTTTTTAAGAAGTTGGTCAGCAAATACAGTTACAGCACCTATTGGGTTTCAATCCTTGTTTTTGGTGGAATTGGTTTTTAAGTTCTATCCCCATTAATTACAATCCTTCCTTGTCTTGGTTTCAATCCTTGTTTTTGGTGGAATTGGTTTTTAAGGCTCTCTGAACCAACTATAAGGAGAGGCAAAACTTTGTTTCAATCCTTGTTTTTGGTGGAATTGGTTTTTAAGACACATTGTTGATGAATTCAGTGCTTTCTACATTGTTTCAATCCTTGTTTTTGGTGGAATTGGTTTTTAAGTGACCAGGAGAGGTGGCAAGCTACTACATCTGGAAAGTTTCAATCCTTGTTTTTGGTGGAATTGGTTTTTAAGCCTGAGTTGCTTCGCGCTGACTCGTTAACGTTACCGTTTCAATCCTTGTTTTTGGTGGAATTGGTTTTTAAGCCTGAATTTGAATATTGGGTGTTTAGCACTATTGAGTTTCAATCCTTGTTTTTGGTGGAATTGGTTTTTAAGTTTTAGCAGCCTTACGCAGAATAGAAGGTAAGCAACTGTTTCAATCCTTGTTTTTGGTGGAATTGGTTTTTAAGTCTGCTTGGCTTTAATTCAAAAAGCATTCTCATGATGTTTCAATCCTTGTTTTTGGTGGAATTGGTTTTTAAGATTGTTAACACCGATGTGATTTTTAATAAGTTTGAAAGTTTCAATCCTTGTTTTTGGTGGAATTGGTTTTTAAGAGATGATGAAAAAGATAAAACAAGGTTACACGGAATGTTTCAATCCTTGTTTTTGGTGGAATTGGTTTTTAAGAAGCTGTAATAGTCTTACCACTCCTAACTTCTCCAGCGTTTCAATCCTTGTTTTTGGTGGAATTGGTTTTTAAGCCAGTGGCATTTGACTACAAAGAATTGAAACCAGCCAGTTTCAATCCTTGTTTTTGGTGGAATTGGTTTTTAAGCCGATGCAATTATATTTGCAGGGAATGGTAATCTGTTTCAATCCTTGTTTTTGGTGGAATTGGTTTTTAAGGTTTTCATCCACCAAACTTAAATCCTTGTCTGATACGTTTCAATCCTTGTTTTTGGTGGAATTGGTTTTTAAGTATAAAGCCAATTTTATCAAAGAGAAGTTTCAAGGGTTTCAATCCTTGTTTTTGGTGGAATTGGTTTTTAAGACTGGTAAGTACTTTGTTTCAATATTGGTTGACACGTTTCAATCCTTGTTTTTGGTGGAATTGGTTTTTAAGCCATTATGTATTATTACAAAGCTGAATTAGAATTATGTTTCAATCCTTGTTTTTGGTGGAATTGGTTTTTAAGCTACTACAGGCTTTTGCTTAACTTTACTAAATTGTAGTTTCAATCCTTGTTTTTGGTGGAATTGGTTTTTAAGGTGTTGACATTGACACAGCGTTAACAACTATAACGCGTTTCAATCCTTGTTTTTGGTGGAATTGGTTTTTAAGCAGACCTGGTGCTACTTCAATTGCAGGGCGACCTGCGTTTCAATCCTTGTTTTTGGTGGAATTGGTTTTTAAGAGTTCCATATACAGGTCGTCAACTTTTTGTATCGATGTTTCAATCCTTGTTTTTGGTGGAATTGGTTTTTAAGTAATGGCAATTTTAGGGAACGATAGAATATTACTCAGTTTCAATCCTTGTTTTTGGTGGAATTGGTTTTTAAGACGTTAATTGATTTACCCCATTCATCATATTGTAGTTTCAATCCTTGTTTTTGGTGGAATTGGTTTTTAAGTTTAAAACAAGTGAAGTCACAATATCACGTCAAAGTTTCAATCCTTGTTTTTGGTGGAATTGGTTTTTAAGAGCAAATACAAGCGTATTACAATTAGGCGAAGCCTTGTTTCAATCCTTGTTTTTGGTGGAATTGGTTTTTAAGTATATTCTTGTCGCCGTTCAGTATCGGCACGATTAAGTTTCAATCCTTGTTTTTGGTGGAATTGGTTTTTAAGGGAAACATTAGAGTGGTTTTTATAGGAAATTCTATTCGTTTCAATCCTTGTTTTTGGTGGAATTGGTTTTTAAGTTGATGATGATGACATTCCTGAAATATATTTTGAATGTTTCAATCCTTGTTTTTGGTGGAATTGGTTTTTAAGATTGCAAGAAGAACGTAAAGCTAATTTAGAGGAGCGTTTCAATCCTTGTTTTTGGTGGAATTGGTTTTTAAGTATTCTGAAAAATCCATAATTAATATTTTTTATCGTGTTTCAATCCTTGTTTTTGGTGGAATTGGTTTTTAAGAATAATGTTGGGAATATACAACAATACAAAGATGATGTTTCAATCCTTGTTTTTGGTGGAATTGGTTTTTAAGCTGGTGGCTTTTTTGTCTTATAGCTAAATGGAGTGTGTTTCAATCCTTGTTTTTGGTGGAATTGGTTTTTAAGTTAAATAGTAGTGTTTTATCAACTTCGCAATTTATAGTTTCAATCCTTGTTTTTGGTGGAATTGGTTTTTAAGAAATTTTGGTATGGCTCCAAACAATTTACTAAACAGGTTTCAATCCTTGTTTTTGGTGGAATTGGTTTTTAAGACAAGATATTAACGAAGCTATTCAACTTGAAGTTTGTTTCAATCCTTGTTTTTGGTGGAATTGGTTTTTAAGCCTGTAATTTTTTGATAAGTTCTTCTACTTTCATAAGTTTCAATCCTTGTTTTTGGTGGAATTGGTTTTTAAGCACCTACTGGTTGACCGTTAATTAAATTTATAATGTGTTTCAATCCTTGTTTTTGGTGGAATTGGTTTTTAAGATCACTTCCGTAAGTGCAATCTTTGAGCTTTGGCGGTTTCAATCCTTGTTTTTGGTGGAATTGGTTTTTAAGTCTCTACTTTCCTTTTCTTTAACAAGCCCTTTTTCGTTTCAATCCTTGTTTTTGGTGGAATTGGTTTTTAAGGGTTTACCGTGGCGTTATTTTGGTTTCCTGTTTTGAGTTTCAATCCTTGTTTTTGGTGGAATTGGTTTTTAAGAGCTTATCACCGTTTTGGTCAAAAAATTCTTCTTCGTTTCAATCCTTGTTTTTGGTGGAATTGGTTTTTAAGCAAACTTAACCTCTTGTGTCATTAAGTCCGACTGAGTTTCAATCCTTGTTTTTGGTGGAATTGGTTTTTAAGTTCGCTCGATTGGTCGCTTGCTGTTATTGAAGTGTTGTTTCAATCCTTGTTTTTGGTGGAATTGGTTTTTAAGACCTTAAACCTTGTAACGCATTCTAACCAAACAGTTTGTTTCAATCCTTGTTTTTGGTGGAATTGGTTTTTAAGTAAAAGAGGGGTTCGATTCCACCTCTGCGCTCAATGTTTCAATCCTTGTTTTTGGTGGAATTGGTTTTTAAGTTGTTGCTATTGTCGCAGGTCTTATTTCTACTGGCTGTTTCAATCCTTGTTTTTGGTGGAATTGGTTTTTAAGTATATGAACCAGGTTCAGGGTTATAGACTTCAACACGTTTCAATCCTTGTTTTTGGTGGAATTGGTTTTTAAGTTAAGGTCCCGCAAAATATTATCATACCGTTTGCATTAGTTTCAATCCTTGTTTTTGGTGGAATTGGTTTTTAAGAGTGTCTTGCAACGGCTCACCTTTAATTAGGGTCTTGTTTCAATCCTTGTTTTTGGTGGAATTGGTTTTTAAGCGAATGTCATAATGCGTGAAAGTAGAGTAATCGCTGTTTCAATCCTTGTTTTTGGTGGAATTGGTTTTTAAGAGGGTGCTTGATTGATGCCCTTGGCAACTATTAATTGTTTCAATCCTTGTTTTTGGTGGAATTGGTTTTTAAGAAAAAAATGTTACCAACCACATTAATTGCCGGATTGAGTTTCAATCCTTGTTTTTGGTGGAATTGGTTTTTAAGATTGCCAAAGGCTTTCAAAAGAAACTATTGGGCTATGTTTCAATCCTTGTTTTTGGTGGAATTGGTTTTTAAGAGGTCATTAGTCGGCGCATAGATTCTGTAAGCATTGTTTCAATCCTTGTTTTTGGTGGAATTGGTTTTTAAGCTAAAACCTTATATATATTCAAAAATGGTAATTTAAGTTTCAATCCTTGTTTTTGGTGGAATTGGTTTTTAAGCTAGCCTACAAGACCATGCATTGAATATTATTAATGTTTCAATCCTTGTTTTTGGTGGAATTGGTTTTTAAGTAGTAGTGGTAACAATTGGTGTAACTGAAAAGTCAGGTTTCAATCCTTGTTTTTGGTGGAATTGGTTTTTAAGTCCTTTGTTATTCCTTTATGATCCTGCCAGTTCGGGGTTTCAATCCTTGTTTTTGGTGGAATTGGTTTTTAAGCAAAACTTAATAACGCTTTTTTAACGCCCTCAATAGTGTTTCAATCCTTGTTTTTGGTGGAATTGGTTTTTAAGCTTTATCAGTGTTTATCGTCTCTAAATTTAAGTCCCCGTTTCAATCCTTGTTTTTGGTGGAATTGGTTTTTAAGTGGCTCGTGATGAAAAATTAAGCAAAGATCAGAGAAGTTTCAATCCTTGTTTTTGGTGGAATTGGTTTTTAAGAAAGCAAAGTTGACAGCTTTTGACAATTTAGGCTCGCGTTTCAATCCTTGTTTTTGGTGGAATTGGTTTTTAAGTTTTATAGCCTGTGTTGTATGTCTGGTGCGACTTGTTTCAATCCTTGTTTTTGGTGGAATTGGTTTTTAAGTAGAAACGTTTTTTATTGAGGAAAATTCCGCAGTAAGTTTCAATCCTTGTTTTTGGTGGAATTGGTTTTTAAGTGCTATAAAGAGTGATGCAGTTGGAGATAAATACTTGTTTCAATCCTTGTTTTTGGTGGAATTGGTTTTTAAGCAATATCAATGTTGCCACCAGCTAGCCACCTACTGTTTCAATCCTTGTTTTTGGTGGAATTGGTTTTTAAGATTTGAGCATATTTGGGTTGAAAAAGGCACAATAAGTTTCAATCCTTGTTTTTGGTGGAATTGGTTTTTAAGTAAAGCCTAATTCTTTCAATAGATGTCAATTCGAGGTTTCAATCCTTGTTTTTGGTGGAATTGGTTTTTAAGTTATGAACTGGATCAAATTTTGAAGAAAAATTGAGAGTTTCAATCCTTGTTTTTGGTGGAATTGGTTTTTAAGCAGTTATGTTTGGAATTGGCAACGATATATTTACAATGTTTCAATCCTTGTTTTTGGTGGAATTGGTTTTTAAGTTTAAAAAGCAATTAGCCACAATTACTGAAAGGATGTTTCAATCCTTGTTTTTGGTGGAATTGGTTTTTAAGATTTGAAAGCGGTTCAGGAGGTGAGATGAAAGTTTGTTTCAATCCTTGTTTTTGGTGGAATTGGTTTTTAAGCAATATCAATGTTGCCACCAGCTAGCCACCTACTGTTTCAATCCTTGTTTTTGGTGGAATTGGTTTTTAAGATTTGAGCATATTTGGGTTGAAAAAGGCACAATAAGTTTCAATCCTTGTTTTTGGTGGAATTGGTTTTTAAGTAAAGCCTAATTCTTTCAATAGATGTCAATTCGAGGTTTCAATCCTTGTTTTTGGTGGAATTGGTTTTTAAGTTATGAACTGGATCAAATTTTGAAGAAAAATTGAGAGTTTCAATCCTTGTTTTTGGTGGAATTGGTTTTTAAGCAGTTATGTTTGGAATTGGCAACGATATATTTACAATGTTTCAATCCTTGTTTTTGGTGGAATTGGTTTTTAAGTCAATATTAACACTATATGCACTGAATTAGGTTTTTGTTTCAATCCTTGTTTTTGGTGGAATTGGTTTTTAAGAGTCCACAAGTCCACAACGCTGAAAACCAGTAAGTTAGTTTCAATCCTTGTTTTTGGTGGAATTGGTTTTTAAGTGACATTAGTGTTGATGGGTCCGTGGTCACGATGAAGTTTCAATCCTTGTTTTTGGTGGAATTGGTTTTTAAGTTACTCTACTTTCACGCATTATGACATTCGCGGATAGTTTCAATCCTTGTTTTTGGTGGAATTGGTTTTTAAGCATCACTTCAGATATTGAGGTGTTTAACCATTTTTCGTTTCAATCCTTGTTTTTGGTGGAATTGGTTTTTAAGAAAATCTATAATGCTATAAGAAAGTTAATATATTGGAGTTTCAATCCTTGTTTTTGGTGGAATTGGTTTTTAAGATTGCAAACAGTACCAATTGGATATACAGATTGTGTTAGGTTTCAATCCTTGTTTTTGGTGGAATTGGTTTTTAAGCAGGTGCAAGCGTTAGTAATGGCGGTGGTAATGGTGGTTTCAATCCTTGTTTTTGGTGGAATTGGTTTTTAAGGCTACTTTGATTATATTATTTTTTTGGTATGAATATTGTTTCAATCCTTGTTTTTGGTGGAATTGGTTTTTAAGATAGGTCTTTGTAGGTTACACTTCCTCCATTAGCAAGTTTCAATCCTTGTTTTTGGTGGAATTGGTTTTTAAGTGGTATGGCTTAGACAAAGCCAAAGCCGATATCATGTTTCAATCCTTGTTTTTGGTGGAATTGGTTTTTAAGAAAGTAATTGCTAACTTCAATCTCTGCTCGTTCGTTTCAATCCTTGTTTTTGGTGGAATTGGTTTTTAAGATTGATATCGGTTTCTAATAAGTCGTATTTTTCCAGTTTCAATCCTTGTTTTTGGTGGAATTGGTTTTTAAGAAGTATCAATCAAAAGTTGACAGTTTAATTTCAGTTTGTTTCAATCCTTGTTTTTGGTGGAATTGGTTTTTAAGCCATTCTCACTAAATCATCAATAGATTTTCTTTCTCGTTTCAATCCTTGTTTTTGGTGGAATTGGTTTTTAAGTAAATTCTTCTATACCGAGAGAAGTCAACGAATCTTGTTTCAATCCTTGTTTTTGGTGGAATTGGTTTTTAAGTAATACTATAACTATGTGTTGGACTTGTTGGACTTCGTTTCAATCCTTGTTTTTGGTGGAATTGGTTTTTAAGTGAAAAAAATGAACTAGCTGCTTTAAAAAACAGCATGTTTCAATCCTTGTTTTTGGTGGAATTGGTTTTTAAGTTATGGAAATTCGACTCTGCCAAAAACGTTAAAAAGAAGTTTCAATCCTTGTTTTTGGTGGAATTGGTTTTTAAGTTATATCAAAACACAAGGAATAGACAGCTATACCTGTTTCAATCCTTGTTTTTGGTGGAATTGGTTTTTAAGTTTGGCATATCGGTTGTAAAAGTTACACCTCTATAAGTTTCAATCCTTGTTTTTGGTGGAATTGGTTTTTAAGGAAGCTCCCTAGCCCGCCTAAGGCGGGGAATTAATGTTTCAATCCTTGTTTTTGGTGGAATTGGTTTTTAAGCTCTGGTGTCAGCTGTATATCGTATTTCGCTTTCTGGTTTCAATCCTTGTTTTTGGTGGAATTGGTTTTTAAGCGACTTGGCATCTTCTATAATCAATTGTCGATTTTTGTTTCAATCCTTGTTTTTGGTGGAATTGGTTTTTAAGTTTTGATGGAAGGCTTCAAGCTCATAATGGAGGCTTGTTTCAATCCTTGTTTTTGGTGGAATTGGTTTTTAAGCAGGCACTTCGCCAGTAGTGTCGTCAAATACAGGGAGTTTCAATCCTTGTTTTTGGTGGAATTGGTTTTTAAGTTCGTTTTCTTTTTCATCCTCTTTTAGCCATTTTCGGTTTCAATCCTTGTTTTTGGTGGAATTGGTTTTTAAGCCTGTGGCATTAGCTTTAACATTTTTAGTTGTAGCGTTTCAATCCTTGTTTTTGGTGGAATTGGTTTTTAAGAAAAATACAATAAACTTGCATATACGCAAGTTTAGTTTCAATCCTTGTTTTTGGTGGAATTGGTTTTTAAGTAAATATATTAACTCCATTAGATAACTCAAAACGGTTTCAATCCTTGTTTTTGGTGGAATTGGTTTTTAAGCATTAATTTCAAGGGAATCACCAGGATGCATAGCTTGTTTCAATCCTTGTTTTTGGTGGAATTGGTTTTTAAGGGAAACATCACGGCAATATAGATTTTTGAAAAAAAGTTTCAATCCTTGTTTTTGGTGGAATTGGTTTTTAAGATTTCCAATTCATACAAGTGCAGTTGTTTGAACATCGTTTCAATCCTTGTTTTTGGTGGAATTGGTTTTTAAGTCTAACGACTATATCTTGAAACACACTAGCAATGCGTTTCAATCCTTGTTTTTGGTGGAATTGGTTTTTAAGGCTATCTGAAACCAATCAACTTGTAGTAGATGAAAGTTTCAATCCTTGTTTTTGGTGGAATTGGTTTTTAAGTAATTATTGCAGAATGGGCGGGCAAATTGTAGACCTGTTTCAATCCTTGTTTTTGGTGGAATTGGTTTTTAAGCCGATTTTTTGCTTGTTGCTTGTTTTTACTATACTTTTCACTGTATTTACCTTTCTTAAAATCATATTTTCTAGTATGTCAAAGAACTTAATTTGTTGTTTTTTTGATGTTGTTCCGTATTCTAAACTGACTTTTATCGTTGACATTACACTGTATTTTTATTGGCTTTAAAATAAATTTGTCCTCGGAAAACTTATTTAATGCAAATATTTCTATAAGTGCAATTTAAACATCTTTTTTTATAACTTGTTGCTCTTGGAAATTTATTTTTACTTATGATGTCAGTCATTGCTTTCATACTGTCTTGTATTTTTTGTTTATCTTTTTTTGAGACTTCTACTTCAATAAGTTTATGCTGACTTCTTATATAGACCAAGAAACCTTTATTAACTTTTGACTTAAAATTTTTTTCTATTAAAACGGCATAACAAAATAGCTGTTGCTTATAGGTTTCATACACTTTGTCTTTCCAATGAGCAAATTTATAATCTAATGGAGCAAAATTTCCGTCGTTCAATTCTAAAACCTCATCAACTTTGCCTCTTAAGCCTTCAATACCGAGATATTGGTCAAGGCACTTGTTTTTCACTCCTATTTTCTTTCTTAGATATGCTTTATTTTGTTCTAGTTTTTTGTTGTGTATTTCTCTTCCTCTTTGAACTTTGTAAAATTTATCTTCCTGCTGTGGAATGCGTAACACATACTCAAAATAGGTGTATCTTGGGCAATATAGATATTCAATGATTTGTGATGGATAAAAGCTTAGCATTAGAAAAAAAGAGATTTAATTTCGTCGGTCACCAGTTTATCGTCAAAGGCTTGTCCTAACATACTACATTCTTTAAGCTGTTCTTTGTTCATTCTGAAAATATATACTTTATCGGTATCTTCATTAATAACTTTTTCTATTTGTAGTTCTAATGTGTCTTTTTCATTGGCATTCATAGTCCCAAGAAAACATGAGTATTGCACTCGATATAGTCCTGATTTAAGACAAGCTTTGGATACAAAATTTCTTGCACCGTCGTTTTTTATGTCGTATAAAACCCAGATAATCATGTTGTTTTGTTTTTATAAGTTTCAATGTGAATGGCTGAATGAAATTATTCTAAATAGCAAAAAACATTCAAACATTCTACCATTCTACTATTCAAGCATTCTCTTACTCATACATTTCAAAACTCTCTTAGTATCTACTCAATCAAGGTATTTGCAAACCGATGTGCATCTAACTGCATAGCGTTCATTCTGGTTTGCAATCTGCCTTTATATCTTATTTTATCACTATCGATATAATCTAAAAAAGGTCCAACAAAAAAGCTTTGCCATCTTCGTTTAGTGAAATACCAGCTTTGAACGTGTCGAAATAGCTTTTGTTGATTTTCTTTCCTGTAAAAAGCCTAAATATAAAGCGTTCTGCGTGAATGCGATAGGATTCGATATAATCAAAAACTAGGCTTTTTGAGTTGTAATCGTCTCTGTGCATAAAACCGATGTATGGATCTAATCCTGCCAACATTAATGCCCGTTCGGTTCGGCTGTACAAAATTCCATAGCCATAATTTAGCATTGCATTAAATTCATCTTGAGCGGGTCTGAAACTTCTTCCTTTAAAGGTAAAATCATTTGGCATACATTTGGAAAGTGCATCAAAATATTGTCGCCCAGCAGAACCTTCCCAACCTCGGAATGATTCGGCTATATCATTGACATTTTCTGCTTTTTTTTGTTGAATTTTTTGACGGTATTCTAAAATATTTTCAATGGCGTTATTGAGTTCTTGATGCAATTTTTTACGATGCTTTTTTAAATCTTGTAAAAAATCGGCTTGATTTTCAAGTTTTTGGCTTAACCAATTTTTTACCCATTTTAAGCCTTCTTGATTTAAAGATGCTTCAAGTTGTTTTTTTCTAATCTTTGAAGTGCTACCGAGTTTGCTGTGCCAAAACCTGCCCATAGGATGACCGTTGTTTTCTACAATCACAATATCAATATTGTGTTTCAGAGCTAATGCAATAGCATCGGTAGATAGTGCCGCTCCTTTTGAAATCACAAAAGATGTAATTTTGTGGGCTGCAATGTGATTGATTTTTACAGGTTTGGTTTTGTCTTCACGAATCTTTATTTCAAACATCTCGTCTTTGACGTGAAGATAAGTGCCGTATGTGTTGATAAATATTTGCATTATTGTTTTTGAATTGTTCCAAAACCCCTCGAAACGGACTTGCCTAAGCCTATGTCATCTGGAAGTAAAGCGTTTAAAATAAAACTACCCGTAAATGCCAACATACTTTTATCTTTAAACTTGGTTTGTTTTTGTTTTACATCTAATTTTGTCATCAATCTTTCATTTGGTTTTAATTCAACGCCGATGTTTCTAAACAGGCTTAAAACATGACCGATTACAATACGTTTGAGCATGTCTTCCTTTTCGGTTTCGGTTTTAAATGCTATGTATTTTTGATGATTGTTTTGGTTAAGTGCAAGCCAAAGGGTTTTAAATTTGTATTCATTTAAATCTTTTGTAAATCCAACTTCATAAGCCTGATTGCTGATATTTTTAGAATGGATGACATAATTTTTGCCATCTATGTCTAATTGATTGATTTTTAAAAACAATTGGGTTAGCAATTCACCGCCTTCATTTATACCGACCAAAATAGGGGTTTTGTCAATGACTTTATACTGCACTAAAGGATAGCGATAACGTAAACTGCCATCTTCATAATGGTTGCTTAGCAGTGGTGAATGTTCTTTAAATAAGAGCCCAAAATATCCGCGTAATTTGTGAGCATCTCTGGTTCTTAATTCTATTTCAGGAAATTGAACTTTGCAAATTTGGATGTTTTGGGTAGAAACTTCTGACATCTTTAAATTTCAAGTGGGTTAACTAAATCTAATTTTTCAATATGTTGAAAATCTTTTGTGTTAGCAGTAGATAGAGGCAATTTATGGTTTATGGCAATGGTTGCGATGATGGCATCACCTATGCTCATTGATTTTTGCTTTCTAAATTCAATAGCCAGGTTAATAATCGTTTTAGAAACAGGTAAGCATTGAATATTCTTGAAAAATTGTTCTAACAATTTTTCCTCTTGTGATCGTAGTTTATGATATCCAAAAACTTCTAGTCTTGTAATTTCGGATACTAATAATGTAGTATTTTCTATTTGTGAGATGTCAAACTTTCCATTTGCAACACCAATGATAATATTAGAATCCAAGAGTAATTTATTCATCTCTAACAATGTTACGATCTTTACGCTGTTCTTTTTGCCAAGCTATTGGGTCTTTGATGTCTTTAAAAGTCCCCATTTTTCTTAATTCTTTGAGAGCCTCAATGGTCGCTTCTTTCTTTTTTTCTTTTAGTAGCTGTTTCTTTGAGATTGTTAACCCTAAACTTTTAGCTAAATCCTCAACTTGCTGTAGTCGTTTTTTATCTTTTCCTGAAATGGTGATTTGCATGGTGTTTTATGTTTTAAAGATGGGTAAAAATTTGTAAGTTTTTAAAATGTTAAAATATCAATTTCTTCATAGATATATCCCTCTTTATTTAAGCTAAAATCTGAATTACAATTATATATAGGCTTCGACTGATTATCAACATCAATAAAGTAAAATCCAAATTTCGGTTCTATAGGAAGACCAATATCCTGAGCATCAAAAGGGATATTGATATTTATTACAAAATCATAAAATTTTGCCTTTATTTCTGAGAATTGTTTTTTCTTTTCAAACGGATTTAAGGCAAAATTTTCTTTTATCTGTATAAATTTTCTCCAAACTGCTTTAGCTTCCTTATTAAGACCAATAAAAATCGATTCTGATTTTGTGTTTTCTATGAGTTGAAAATTTCCTGTTTCCTCAAAGTTGAGAGCTAACAAGCTCTTTAAAAATCTATTTTCTGAATAAATAGAGAGATCTTTAACTTGCTCAAAGTATTTTTGAATTAGCAGTAAATATTCATTCTCTTGAATATTCTCAAACTCTTTTAAAACATTCTCTGTTTTCTTAATTAAATCAGCACCATAAATGAAACTAGTTACTTTTTCTAATTCTTCAATTTTATAAAGATATACTTCACTCACTCCTTCTTTTTCATCGTATCTATTAGCTCTCCCTGTCGCTTGAATGATTGAATCTAATGGAGCTAAAGCTCTAAAAACAGTATCGACAGAAATATCAACTCCAGCTTCGACAAGTTGAGTGCTTACAATTATTTGACGTTTTGATTTATTCTTTGATTTTATTTTTTGAATGACTTTTTTTCTTTCAAATGGAGTAATAAGTGTTGTAAGGTAAAAGAGCTCATTTTTCTCGCCATCAAAGCTCACACTAATGGTTCGATAAGTTTCTAAAGTTATCTTTTTAGTATTCAATATGATCAAAATATCCTTATTGGGATTATTAATAGCATAGTTTGCAATTGTTTCAGTAAAATTCTCAAATGAAATGGATTCTTTTGTTTTATTAATAAGTTTTGTGCGGTTAAAAAAAGAGAAATAATTTTGGTAATTTTCTACGAGCTCTATAATTTCTTCTTGAGGTCTAAAAATTAAAGGTTGAGTTGCAGACATTAAAATGATATAGCAATTTAAATGTTCTGCAATAGAAAAAAAAGATTGTCGGATTACTTCCCAAAGTGAATGTGGTATTTGTTGAACTTCATCTAAGATAATCACAGAATTAGATAATGAGGAAAATTTAAGAAGTTTCGTTTTGTTGTTTGTAATCAAACATTCTATAAGTTGTACAAATGTTGTAACTACAACAGAACTCTGCCAAGTTTCAATTAGATATTGACTTTCTTCAGATTCTCTTACTACATCTTCACTCTCTTTATATTTGGGTTCAGCTAAGTGATGATGTTTTAGGAGTAATGTATTTTCAGGGTCATTGAAAACTTCTTGATATACTTCATAATTTTGATCAATAATACTAGTAAAAGGTATTGCTATTATAATTTTACCATCTGTTAATTCTGCTAATTCTTTTAGTTTTAAGGAAGCCCCAAGCGAAGTTAGTGTTTTTCCTAAACCAGTTGGTAATGTTATTGAGTAGAAATGTTGAGAAGGTCTAAAACTTCTTTCCAGCGTCTTTAAAACAGAATAATAGGCTTTGTTTTTAAGATTATTAATTTTAGATGAAGTCTTATTAAAACCTTTATCATGTCTATATTTCGTTAGATAATTTAATGCAACTTGTTTTATTTTTGGTAACCCACCTTCTAATATCACATCAGATTTATCAGAAAATAACAATGTTCCAAACATCCATAAAAAGAGATAATATGTCTCTGATTTTTTAGAATTTTCCCATTTTTTTTGAAAGTTTAATTTGTAAAACTCAATTAATTCGAAACGTGTTGCTTTAGAGAATTCTCCTTCTTCAAACCAATTTATAAAGTCAATCCAATCAATTGAGTTATCTAAGTGTTTATTTCCTTCCTGAATAATAGACTGAATTGCTTTTGCATCGATAGACTTAAATTGAGTTTCTAAATCTTCTTTGAAATTGTCGATACCAACTTCACTGATAAAATTTCCAAGATTGCCATGATGACGTCTAACAACTATTAAACAAATTGTAGATAATAAAAATACATAATCTGCTCCAAAACCTCTGCTTTTTAAATATTTTTGAGCAACGTAAAAAACAAAAACTGCCGATGGGAGAGAGTGATTTTTTAAACTATTATGTTCACCATCTGGATTTCTCAAATATTTTTGAAAAAATGATGTAGCTTTTCCTAAATCATGATAGAATCCACAAATATAGAGTAATTTTTCTTTCACTTCTTTATCCAAATCAAAATCAGTCTTACTTTTTTTGGCTATATTTAAACAGTTCTTAGAAACTTCTCTAAGATGTTTGATTAACGGTACTCCAGGGTGTGATTCTATTGTCATCATATAAATTGAATATTACCTTCATCTTCAATTGAAAAAGATTTATTGTTAGGTAAAGCCCTTACGCAATCACCATTCATCTCTACCAAAACTTCACCGTAACGTTTTATTGTTCTATCAATTTGCATATCCAGCGGAAAGGTTTCAACCTGAAAAGTTCTTTCTTTAATAAAATCAATATCAATGGGAGCTTTTTCCGATTGTACTTCCGAAAGATTAATAGCGGTATTAAAATCAGTATAACCCGTTTTAGAGATTTCAATTAACTCTTTTTCTGCCACAAACTCAATGTTGGCTGTCATTTGACTAATTCCTAAATAAGGATTAAAATGAAAATTTTTGTTTTTCAAGCGTTCAATTAATTCATTTTTTAGTGGATGTTCCCAGCTCAAATAAACTCTAAACTTCGGGTCTTTTAAAATTTCATATTCTATTTGTGTTCTACCATGCTCATTTTTTTTATTTTCTATATTGAAATAAGCATTATCAGATTTCGTATTGAGAAGATTAAAGCCAATATTGACTTTCTTTATTTCTGAAAGAGGTCTAATTGCGAGAAAAGCATTTTTATTGGAGAAAACTTCTCTTAAATGCTCTTTTTTTTCTCTTATTTTATTTTGAGAATCTTCTCTTTCTATACCTAAAACTGCACCAAGAAGCCCAAAAACAGCTGATGGTGTTGGTATGCTATAGGTAAGTGGAGAAGTAGTGGTGTTGAATTTTCTAAAATGACCATATTCCCCATAAACGTCAAATATGAGGGTTGTTTTAGAATTCATCTACTTGGTATGTCTTATTTTCTAGGTTGTATTTCTTTCCTTCATTTAAAAATTCCAATCGACTATCAACTTTAACTTCAATGGATTCTATTTTATCTTTTTGAGCTTTTATTTCTTTAAGAAGTCCAGTTAGGTCAATTTTATAGTCATCTGTATTTCTAATTTGTAAATCACTTTTATCTGATTCTATTTTTAAGCGCTGTCTCAAACCTCCTATGTAATATGGTTCATTATAATTCACAGTAAAAAGAAACAAGGGATTTTGTCCAAATTTTGATCGAGAAATTAGATTTTTAGTACCGTTCCATATCCCTTCCAATAATAGCTCGCGATCATTGTTGGTCATTTTTGTGTATGTAGCGACTTTTTCATTTATAATTCCATTAAAACCAATAAGTGCATAAGGGACTTTATATTCTGTCCTAAATGTAGTTTGTTTCTTTTTATCACCAGATGCAAAAGCTCCCGTTCCTTGTTCAGTAATAATTTCTGTTTGATGCAATGATTTACCCATTTGAAATTGGACTGGACCAGTAAAAGTAAAAGTGTCTTTTTTTATTGGTAATACTCCGCCAAAAACACGAACATCAATACAAGTCTCTAAAACCTTATCACTACTTTCTTTAAACAATTCAGCTCTTCTTGAGCCAGATGCTATATATTCTTCATTTCCATCTGAATACTTTGTTTCACGTACAAAAATATCTTTATTATTAGAGCCATTATAGCCCTTATATTCAAACCAATAATCTCTAATTGTTCTCTTTAACCTAACATCTGAGACAAGGACTTTATTTTCTTCATTGTCAAAACGAGGTCGGTTTTCGTTTAAAGGGTCTCCATTGGGGTTAGCATTTTCTATTTCAAATAGAAATAAAATTTCTGAACGGTTTTTAATTTCTTCCATGTTTTTAGATTTTGATTGTCTTTATGATTTAAATTTTCTTCCTAATTCGAGTCCGCAAACAAAATTGAATGAGATTTCTTGATTAGACATCTTTTTAATTTGGTTTTTATTGACCATTAGTTTTTCTGCAATAAATTCTCTGAGTTCTTTATATGTATTTTGATAGGAATATTGATTCACTTTTTCCACTGCTTCTTTATAAATCCTTTCAACATCTTTAGCAGATAACTGAAGCCCTTTAAGCTTTTTTTCAAATGGTGTACTATTTAAATTAGCTTGTTGCATACTAAAAACTAAATGAACTAATACACCTAGTCCAAAAATTCCAGTTGAAGCCTCATTATTTACAAAATTTGAATTTTCTGTGATAAAGCTTTTAAGCTTATCAAAATCAAAAGAAACTTTGTTGATGATTTCTTTTTTTTCTTCTTCGGTTACCATAATTTTAAATTTTAGTTATCATGTTTAATTAAATTGAGTTCTTCAAAATAGCTTTGAAGTAAATAGGTTTTGGCTATTAACAAATCTCCTCTTTCAACAAATCCTTCGTTATTTGTTCTTTTAATGTAATTTACACGAATAACTCTCATATAATTTTTATACAATTCTTTTTGACTTATTTTCCTACCCATAAAAATTTTGTAAGTTATTTCATAAAACTCATCCTCGAAGAATTGCTTGATTAACCTAAAGCTAAAATGCAAATCTTGTTTTTCCTTTTTTTTGTAGTGGTAATCTATATCCTTAAAAAGAGGATTCTTATTTATTATTTTTGGGACTTCTATAAATAGTTTTCTAAAACGTGATGGTGGTATTTCTTCCAGCATCATCTTTATTTTAATAGCTTTTGTTGTTGCATTCTCTTCATAAAAAAGAAGATTTAAGGTAAATAAATTAGCATCAACTTCACCTATTTTCTTCATCAAATAATCCTCAGTAGCACCAATAATTTCACTGTTTTTTATTTGATAATCAATTTCATTAAAAAGACTCAAAGCATTGTCTAAAGAATCTTTATCATCTGGAAAAACAGCTTTGGGAATTAAATAATAACTTTTACCAAAAAAATATTTTGTAAGATATTTTATAATGTAGTTTTTTCCTAACTCCATTTCAATCGCACAACTTTCACAGATTGGATAATTTATCCAATTAGCTTTTTGATTAAAAAAACCACTTACTGTTCCGGTTTTATCAACTGTACTGTATTTAAATGGAGAGCCAAAACCAAAAACTTCAGGCTTAACTTTATGACAAATACTACATTTTGAATTTTTTCCTTTCGAAGTAACACCATATTTTTTGTAATTACTTTCAATACCATTTTTAGCTATAAGTTTCTTTACAGAATTAAAGTAAGAAAGAAGTTTCTTTTGTCCGTCAATATCAATAGCTAAAGAAAATGCACTCGCAAGCTTGTCTTTTTTTTCTTGTTTATCGTAAACATCTTGCAGTTCCTCTTTAATTTTTTCGTAATTCTCAATAAATGAATGTTTCCATTTTTTATAAAAACCTACTTTATTTGGTTCTTCTTTTTCAGAAAGCTGTATAAGGTTTGGGAACTGTGTTTTTAAAAGTGTATTTAACTTTTTGTCTAAATCTCCAAACTTAGTAGTAAAGGTTATGTCACCACCTCGTGATGAACCTTTTCTGTATGCATACTCAGAAAAATTTTGCTCATTCACATTTTTAGTGTCAATTCCTTTAAAAAGTATGTTATCATGTTCTAGCTTAAATTCAATCAATAGCATTTTACATACTTTATTAGGATAAGGCTCTTGAGTGAAAAGTTCGTAAGGCTTCAAGTCCTTATTTTTTAAGAACTCTAATTTTCCTATATCGGTAACAGCTCTATCTTGCATAATTTTATTTTAAAAAAACAAATATAAATAATATTTTTATATGTAACAAATTAATGCTATTTTTGTTCATCTATTTAAATAGGATTGAAACTATGTTACCAATTAATATTGTCCAATATAATAAGGATTGAAACTCACACCCCTATAGCTCAATTGGATAGAGCGTGGCTACCGAAAGCTGAGGTTTCGGGTTCGAGTCCTGATGGGGTTTTTTTTTTAACAAAAACCTATCCCACATACTCTTCCCTTCACTCTGCCATTCCCCAATTTTTAATAACGTTTGTAACATACTTTATAAGTCTAGCTACCAAATTTATTAAAAAAATCTTAAAAAATTAACCTTTATTACTTATTTAAAAGTTTTTTTCAGCATACAGGTTTTAAAATCATAAAAGTTTAAATCTCCCTAAATTTTTTAAATGCTTTTTTAGTATGGTTTAGTATTTTAAACTTCCATATATGCAAATACATCTAATGATTTTTAACAACAAACAAACAGACAGATGTTTGTATCAACCGCTAAATATTCATTAAAAAGCCATTAACACCTATGATTTGGTCAAAATTTCCAGATATATACATCAAAAATATATTACACCAATTTGAATGAATAATATATTGTCAAAAAAATGAAATTATAATACCATCATATTTTATAGAAATATTTATGAGATATTTTATACCTCTTATCTGTATTGCAATTCTAAAAAACACCAACATATTGGAGTCAAGCCGAGCCAAAACTTCAAATTTACCTTGCATCTAACAGACCACTTTTTAGCAAACCTGCAAATAGATACCAAGTTTGAGTCGTCTAAAAAATGACAATATAACTTCAATCATTCTCAGCTATCCTTTCCAAGAATCACGTAACCCTACAGTTTTGTTAAACACCAATTGCTTAGAAGTTGAGGTTTTATCTACACAAAAATAACCAATACGTTGAAATTGAAATCGTTCTTGTATTTTGGCATTTGCAAGACTTGGTTCTAAATAACCTGTAATAGATTGAAAAGAATCTGGATTGATATGCTCTAAGAAATCAACATCTTTGTCTTGTGATGGATTTTCTACTTTAAATAATCGGTCGTAAAGGTTGACTTGTGCTGTGATAGCGTGATTCACAGAAACCCAATGCAAAGTGCCTTTGACTTTACGTTTTGAGGCTTCGGTATTACTTCCACTTCGGGAGTCTTTGTCATAGCTACAACGCACTTCTATGATATTGCCGTCATCATCTTTAACACAGCTTTCGGCTTTGATGATGTAAGCATTTTTTAACCGAACTTCTTTTCCGAGTTTGAGCCTAAAAAATTTTCTGTTAGCTTCTTCTCTAAAGTCTTCTTTTTCGATGTATAATTCTCTTGAAAATGGAACTTTGCGACTTCCAGCTGACTCATCTTCGGGGTTGTTTTCAGCTTCGAGCCATTCTTCTTTATTTTCGGGATAATTGGTAATGACAACTTTTAAAGGGTTTAAAACCGCCATGACTCTTTGTGCTTTTTTGTTGAGGTCTTCGCGAACGCAAAACTCAAGATGCGAAAAACTCACGGTATTTTCGCGTTTACCAATACCTATTGATTCTGCAAAATTGATAATGGATTCTGGTGTGTATCCACGGCGTCTCATCGCTGAAATGGTCGGCATTCTTGGGTCGTCCCAAGATTTGACAAATCCTTTTTCTATCAATAACAAAAGCTTGCGTTTGCTCACTACAGTATGACTTAAATTTCGCCTTGCAAACTCACGTTGTTTAGGTTTGAGTTTGTCAGCGACTTTTACTTTTTTGGCAAACCAGTTATAGAGTTCACGATGAGGTTGAAATTCGAGCGTGCAAAACGAATGCGAAACTTGTTCAATATAATCTGATTGTCCGTGTGCCCAATCGTACATCGGGTAGATTTTCCATTCAGAACCTGTGCGATGATGCGGTTTGTGCAAACATCTATACATAATGGGGTCACGCATCAGCATATTTTTGGCACCCATACTGATTTTGGCACGCAAAACGTCTCGACCTTCTGGTGTTTCGCCGTTTTTCATTGCTTCAAACATTTCGAGATTTTCTTCCACCGTGCGATTTCGATATGGACTTTCAATGCCTTTGGTTGTTGGAGTGCCTTTTTGTTCAGCAATAGCTTCAGAAGTTTGACTATCAACATAAGCATCGCCGTTTTTAATCATTTCTATTGCCCAATCGTAGAGCTGTTGAAAATAATCAGAGGCATAACATTCTTTAGCCCATTTGTAGCCTAACCATTTCACATCGCGTTTGATGGCATCGACGTATTCTTTTTCTTCTTTGGTAGGATTGGTATCGTCAAATCTTAAATTGACTGGTGCATTATACTTAAGACCTAAGCCAAAATTAAGACAAATAGACGAGGCGTGACCAATATGCAGATATCCATTGGGTTCGGGCGGAAATCGAAATTTTAATTGCTCTCTGGTATAATTATTTTTTAAATCATCTTCGATGATTTGTTCTATAAAATTTAATGATTTTTTGGGCACTGACATAAGTTGATTTTAAACTGCGAAAATACTTAAAATCATTGAAATAAGTTTCTATGGTTTATTTAATATAAATCAGTATAAATTAAAAGATATAAGCATTTAATCTTACAAAAATATATTATAAATTTTTTATAAAAACCTATTATTCAGTAGTATATGATTTTTGGCATAACCTTTGTTTATATTGAATCATAACCCTTAAAACCTAATATGATGAAACGATTTATTTTTTTACTCGTAGGGTTTGTGTTTTTCAGTATGTCTGGATGGGCAAATCATTCAAATTCGGAATTTGATGTCGTATCAAATCAATGGAATTATGCACAAGGACAAGCATTTATCTTTATGGAAAATGGTATTGAATTTTCTGTGTTTCAAGATGGTCAATTTGATTTTTTTATTCCTAATTACGGTCCAAATGTAAGTGTTAATTTTTCAAGTGCCAATGTGAATTTTAGTTTTAATACAGGCTATAATTATAATCCTTATGTTCAATATGACGGCTATGGTGCGGTTATTCAAATTCAAAACACACCAATTTTTTATGACCGTTACGGTCGTGTTAATCAAATTGGAAATGTGTGGATTGACTATAATTATCACGGTTTAGTAAGTCGAATTGGCGGATTGCAAATCTATTACAGAAACAATGTTTACTGGAGACAACGTGGTTTTATCAATCGATACAATCGAAGATATGTATATAAACCTTGGCACAGATATTATGCTATACCAGCTGTGCAATATTGTCTGATAAGTCCAATACCCTATAGACAATATTATAAACCAGTAAGACACATCTATTATAGACCATATCAAAATAATGTCAGACATTTTAATTTCGACAGACAAAATCCTACTGTAAGACATCGAGCAAATCGATCAAACATAAGCTATACACAATCTCCTAGAAACAATAGGGAAAGACAAATAAGATCTAATGTAGAGAAACAAAATCGTGAAATCAGAAGAACACGAAATGCTGGAGTTGCTAAATCAAGTAGAACTAATGTCAAAAGAGATGTCAGTATTTCAAGAAATTCCACTATGATTTCTGAAACAAATAACAGAACAAATAGAAATCTAACTTCACGTAATATTAGAACAGACAGAGTTACTGAAAATGATAGAAATGATAAATCTAATAAAGTTTATAGAAGCAGAACATCTCATAATAGCAAAAAGGTAGATAGAAAACCTTCAACAAGACAAACTTCTGTTACCAATAAGCGTTCGGCTTCAAATAGAACAGTTAATAAATCGAGTAGAACTAAAAGTTCTTCTGCAAGTAACAATAGAAGCAGACGATAATTTTTGTTTGTTTTTTGGTTTGTGAAACCCCTTTTGAAATTTTCAAAAGGGGTTTTGTTTTATAGTCTCATATTACAAAAAAAACATAAGTCAATTGAGCCTGTTTGATTCATAACAGAGGTTTTATTTTTAAAATACCAAAGTTAGAAATTCATTTTCGGTCATAACATTTTAAATTATGATTTCACTTGATAGCACGTTAAAAAATAATTTTAAAAGATTACCAAATTCTCACACGATTCTCTGGTGCTATATAAAGACTGTCGCCAGGTTTAATATCAAAAGCTTCATAAAAAGTATCCACATTTTGTAAAGGCACATAAGCACGATACATTCCAGGAGAATGTGGATCGGTTTTGACTTGTGTTTTAAGAGCTTCGTCTCGCATTTTGGTTCTCCAGATTGTTGCCCAAGACAAAAAGAAACGTTGTTCTGGTGTAAAGCCTTCTATTTTTCCAGGGTTGCCATTGTCTTTGAGATACATTTGTAAACCATCGTAAGCGACTAAAACGCCACCTAAGTCACCAATATTTTCACCGAGTGTAAATTTGCCATTGATATAAACGCTGTCTAAAACTTCAATATTGCTATAAAACTCAGCGAGTTTATCGCCTCGTGCCGTAAAGTTTTCTAAATCCTTGTCTGTCCACCAATTTTTAAGATTGCCATTGGCATCATATCTTGCACCGCTATCGTCAAAGGCATGCGAAATTTCATGCCCAATCACAGCACCAATCCCACCATAATTCACTGCCATATCGGCTTTATAATTGTAAAAAGGCGGTTGAAGAATAGTTGCTGGAAAGACAATCTCATTGTAAAATGGGTTAAAATAGGCATTAACCGTTTGTGGTGACATGCCCCATTCGGTTTTATCAACTGGCTCGCCTATTTTGCTTAGGTCATCTCTAAAATTCCATTCGTTAACGGCAAGACGATTTTCATAATAAGAGTTTTCTGGTTTGACGTCTAAATCTGAATAATCTTTAAACTTATCAGGATAACCTATTTTTACGGTAAATTTATCGAGTTTTTCTATAGCTTTTACTTTGGTTGAATCGCTCATCCATTCTAAATTGTCAACACGAATTTTAAAGGCTTCTATCACATTTTTCACCATTTCTTCCGCTTTTTCTTTAGCTTCTGGAGGGAATTTTTCCTCGACATATAATTTTCCTACAGCTTCACCAATAGTATTATTTACAACCGCTAAAGCACGTTCATCAAGGGGTTTTTGGGCTTTAGCACCGCGAAGTCTTTTGCTATAAAATTCCCAATTACGACGTTCAAAAGGCATTGACAGACTAGATGCTACATCATTAAGTGTTGACCATTTTACAAGTGTTTTTAAGTCTTTAATTGGAGCGTTTTTAAACACAGAATCTAAAGTTTTCATGTATTTGGTCTGCATCACCAAGATGGTATCAGGTTGTTTTTCAAGACCTAAATCAGTTAAGTATTTTGACCAATCAACGCTTGGACTCAAAGTTTTGATATCTTCAACGGCATAGCGGTTATTGTAATTTCTAAAGTCACGACGTTGAACTTTATTTAAACGTGGTTTAGCAAGAATAGTTTCATATTTTAAAATTGTTTCGGCTTGAGATTTTGCAGTTTCAGGTTTTTCGCCAGTCATTTCAAGTAAATCAGCAATAAAAACTTTGTAATCTTCACGAATTTTTTTGCTGTCTTGATCATCTTTTAGATAGTAATCTCTTTCGGGTAATCCGAGACCGCCTGTTCCGATGTAAGCTACATTAGTGTCGCTATCGTTAGGGTCAGAATACACAAACAAGCCCATAAATGGCGAGCTCAGTTCAACTGGATTTTGAGCCAACACAGTTTGCAAATCTTTAAGGTTTTTGATGGAGTTTATCTTTTCAAATGAAGCTTTTAGAGGTTCAATACCTGTTTCATTTCTAGTATTGGTATCCATTATTGAGTTAAAAACTTGAATAGCTTTACCCTGATCAGAATCCGCTGAATATTTGCCAGAATCTTCTGCTTTTTTTAAAATTTTTAAAACATCAGCATCGGTTTGTTTTCTTAAAATCCCAAAACCACCCCATCTGACTTGGTCGTCAGGAATTTCAGTGTTTTCAACCCATTTGCCATTGACATAAGTAAAAAAGTCGTCTTGTGGTCTTACCGAAGTGTCCATATATTCGGTTTCAATACCTGGTAAATCGGTTTCTGTTTTTGGTTCATTTTGACATGCTATAATAAGCAGTGATAAACACACCAAAAGACCAAATGTTTTGAATTGTAAAGAGTTCATATTTGTTGATTTAAGTTTATTTTCAGTGTATTGGACATTATTTTTATAAAAAAGTTACATTTCAGACCAAATTCAATTGAAATTTAGTTTCTCGCTCTAATGTTTCAACAAATTTTTGAAGTGAAGCCTTGTCTGCAATTTGTGTGTTGATGCTAATTGAACGCTTTTTAGTTTTGATAACGATGTCACCAGCAAAAAATTCAACTTCTTTTATATCTTTAAAATATATTCTTGGCTAACCAAATTGTGATACAATCTTTTGGCTATCGTAACGGACAATTTGGTAATATAAAAATCCACACCATAAAATGATTTGTAGAAGTGAAGCGATAAAAGTCAAAACATTTAGATCAGAAAATAAAAATCCCCACAGACAAACAAGAAAAAATATAATCACAAACACGCTGAATGTTCTAATAAATAAACTTCTTCTTTTGTTATACTTCACAACCATAATTCAAATTTACAACATTTTTAAAAAACACATTGATGATTGAGAATGAAAGCATTTTTATTACTTTTACGGCATGGGATTAGATTTTTTAGACTTTAGAATTCTTGACCTTATCGATATTCTTTTGGTTGCTACTTTATTGTATTACATCTACAAACTAATTCGTGGAACGGTAGCCATCAATATATTTATAGGTATTGTCATTATTTATTTAGTTTGGAAACTTACTGATTTTTTGAATATGGAAATGCTCAGCAGTTTTCTCGGACTGTTTAGCAGTGTTGGTGCTGTGATGCTTATTGTGGTTTTTCAACAAGAGATACGGAAGTTTTTTATTCTGATTGGTTCAACAAATATTACCAGTAAAAATGGGATTTTTAAAAGTTTTAATTTCAGTAAACGTTCAACAGAAGACTTAAGTCATATTGATGAGGTGGTTAATGCTTGCCAAAAAATGAGTGAAACTAAAACAGGTGCTTTAATAGTGATAAGACGAAATTCTAATCTAGATTTTGTTAAAAATACAGGTGATCAGATGGACATCAAAATTAATGAACCCATTATTCAATCTATATTTTATAAAAACAGTACTCTACATGACGGTGCTTTGATAATTGAAGGTAAAAAAATCACAGCCACCCGTGCAATTTTGCCTGTTTCAAACGACCGAAAAATTCCTTTAAGGTTTGGATTAAGGCATCGTCTTGCGGTTGGCATTACTGAAAAAACAGATGCCTTAGCTCTTGTAGTGAGTGAAGAAACAGGACAGATTTCTTATTTAAAAAACGGAGACTTTTGTTTCTTTAAAGATGAACAAGATTTAGTAGATAAAATTAAAAATGACTTAATCTAAAATTAACGCAATCTTAATCAAGTTTGTCGTTTTTTAGAGTCGATAATAAGTCGTTAGCTTCCATAAAGCCACTTTTTCGCCATACCATTTCTCCAGATTTATAAATAACAAAAGTTGGAAGTGTTTTAATACGAAGTGCTTCCGCAAGCTCTTGGTTTTTATCTACATTGATTTTTATGACTTTAGCTTTGTCTCCCATTGCAAAGACAACATCTTTTAGGATTGGGTGTACATGCTTGCAATTTTCATCCCATTCTGTATAAAAGTTTAATAAAATAGGAACTTGTAAATCAATGATTTCACCAAACTTTGACATAATTCATCAAATTTATTTTTAACTAAAGTAATACAATTAATACTGATAAACAAGTATTTTGGTTTTCAAAACCCTATTCTCGATACACTTTTCATAACCTTTTTGGTTGAGAAAAGCACTCCAATTGATCTATTCTTGACTTTATCATAATCGAACTCACGGAATATATAAAAAATATATGTTGGCAATAGTGGTCAATTTTAGTCTGGGTTTCCTCAGAAAGTCAGAATTTAAAGTTATAGATTTCGGGTTTGTTATAACCTGAGTTCGATTTATTGAAAGCTGTAAATCAGATGATTATATCTTTTTGTTAGCAAATTTTGTCATTTCGACGAAGAATGAGGAGAAATCTCATCCTATTGAGATGTCTCGTCGCTCATGCTTCGCTCTTTCGACATGACAAATGATTAAATATCTGTATTTTATATGAATATATTTTATTGGAATTTATATCGAACTCACGTTGTTATAAATAGAATGGCTCCAATCTAACTATTTAAAACCGTTGAAACGCTATGGATTGCAAATATTAGATTGTGAATGGATTTATCCATTTTTTATGATTTCAATTTCTTCCCTGTAAGTCATTGGAATAAATTTTAACACATTCATCCCAAGGAAAATGATAGGCTAATTTTACCCATCTATTATTTTGACTTAAATTCATTTGGCAAAGATTACCAAATTCTTCAAGTTTAATTACTGAAATTGTGAAGTCAGCTGAGGAATTGAAACGGATAGCAGGTTTCTGCTCCTAATCATCATATATTATTTTGTTTTCTGCTTTTTTAGTTTTGGCATATTGAAAGCCGTCTTGCCACCATTGGGTCATCAACTCTTTGTTGAAGATTAATGAATTTTCTGTAAGCTGAATGGGCGTGTAATACAAATTGAGCTTGACTTGGCGTTGTATGGAGGCAAGTTTACCTTCGCGAACATCGTGTTTTTCGACTTGGTCAAGCATAAAGCCAAACAGATTCATTAGGAGTGAAAAAGGGTTTTTGCCCAAAATTTTGTTGTGCTCCATATTTTCGGCTTCGAGAATGATGGCATCAATTTCGGTTGCACCGCGACGAACGGCTTCCCTGATGGGCACCATGCTACCAAAACCACCATCGGCATAGTCTGAACCGTTTTTGGAAGCTAAACTCATAAATGGCACAAAATTAGACGACATCCAAATCCAATCAACAAAATCTTCATAATTAAAATCGTGTATAGATTTGTATTCTATTTTGTTTTTGGTAAGGTTAGATACTGTAACCACTACATCTTTACCACAACAGCGTGCTTGTTCAAACTCTGATTTTGAGAAGTGTTTTAGAATGGTTTTTCGCAGATTTTTACTTTCTCCAAAGGTGCGTTTGCGCTTGATGAACTGTATTACGGTGTTGAGATAGTTAATGGTAACAAACTCGCGGTTGTCTTTTTTTCGTGTTATAAATGGATTTAAACTAAAAATATCCGATTGACAGACGTTGGTATAAATCTGTTTGACTTTTTGAGTATCGCCGAGTGCTAATTGCGATATCAACAAGCTTCCCGTAGATGAGCCTACAAAAAGTTTGTAGTCGTGCTGAACGACATCAATAAGGTATTCGGCTACACCGCCGGCAAAAGCACCTTTGCTTCCACCGCCAGAAATGACTAAAGCTCTCATAATATTTTATTTAGATAAGTGATTGTTTTAGTATCTAATCTTGGTTTTAAGTTATCGATTTGTGTTTTATAAGTCGGATTTTTGAGTAAAGTTTTAAACAATTTTCTACAAAAATCTCTAAAACGCCAAGTGTGATGAAAACAGCCGTCTAATAAATTAATGATAGTTTGGTCTGAAAATGTATCGATTTGATAGAGATAACCAAAGGCGTGTTCCCGAATCTGAAATCTGTATTTTGGTGATGTGTATTGTTCTAAGTCTTGATAGGTTTGTGATGTTTTGTCAGCTTGAAATTCGGGCGTTGCCAAATTGAGCGTAAGCCAGAGTTGTTTCAAGTTTTTATCTCGAAACCCTTCTTGGTTTTGCATTTGTGTTAAATATCGTTTTCGGTCTTCAGGAAAATTCATCCAAAGATTTAAAAAGGCATTTTCACGGGTTTGGTATGATTGGTCTTCAAGTAAACTTTCGTATTCTGTTTTTAATGCTAAAGGTATTTGAGTCAAACTTTCAGATATGGCTTGCCTGACCCAAAGGTCACTTGTGTTGAAAGCCTTTTTGTAAAGCTGTATCACTTTATCATTAGCAGGTGCGTTGGCTAATTGATAGACAGCTTCTTGAGCGATGTAAATATTGAGAGGAAATTCTAAAGCAGTTTCAATGGCTTCTATTTTATTATTTATACTCAAAGGTCGTTTGACAATCAATTCAAAATATTTAGGAATAAATAATGAAGTTTCAAGTCTCGCTAAAGCTTGTTTTGCTTGAAAAGCGGACTGTTTAAACCATTGCTGTTCAAAGTCTGACAAATCAATATTGGTTAATGCCTTGACTTCGTTCATAAAATTATCAGTAGTGACGTTTTGAAATGCATATTTATTTAAGAAATTCTGCACCGCTTGGTCAAAAATCTCTTCGCCTACAATTTGATTGAGCATAAATATCGCCCAAGCACCTTTTTGGTAATAGGTTAATGAGCTGGCATTGGGTTTCAGTAGTTTTTCGCCTTGGCCATTGTCACTTGCAGTTTTTAGAGATTCAGCATATTCATAAAGTTTGTGGTAAAAATAATTGTCGCCAAATATCTGTTGTTCAGCTAAAAGTGCGTAGTAAGTCGCAAAACCTTCATGAAGCCAATGATGTTCTGAATTTGTTTCTGTAATTAAATTGCCAAACCATTGATGAGCTAATTCATGGGCGTTGACATTGACATAATTTCTATCAAAATATCCGATGCTATCAACCACAAAAGCATCAGAAAAAATGGTCAACGAAGTGTTTTCCATACCGGCATATAAAAAATCTCTTACAGGAACTTGTTTGTAATTTTGCCAAGGATATTTCACACCAATCTTGTTTTCAAAATAATCAAATATTTCTTTGGTATGTCTATAAGTTGGTTCTAATAAAAGAGAATCTTTTTTTAGCAAATATTGATGTAGCTCAACTCCAGAAGCTGATTGATTGATTTTTCTGATATAATCACCAACACTTATGGCAACCAAATAACTGCTCATAGACTTTTGCATATCATAAGACCAACGGCTTAAACTATCGTTTTCTCTCCATTGCTCTATGAGTTTGCCATTAGCTAAAGCACCGTAGTGTTTTGGGATAATGAGTGAAAGATCAAATTCAATTTTGTCATTCATATCATCAATACTCGGTAGCCAATGTGAGGTGTATTTGCCTTGACCTTGGGTAAAAATTTGATCGTTTGATTTTGTGTCGTCTTCAAAACCAACAAAATATAGTGTTTGTTTGGGTTTGGCTTGATAGCTAAAATTGATGTTGTAAATTTTATCAGGTTTAAAATTGCCTACAAACCAAATTTTATCAGTAGAAATATTTAGTAACACTTCAGCGTTTGAATTTATCAATTGAGCTGACATATTTTTAGCATCTAAAAAAATTGAATCGGTCTCTTTAGCGACATTAAAACTGAATGTTATTTTGCCTGAAACACTTTGGGTATTAAGATTTGGTTGAATTTCGGCTGAAATTTGTCGGATATCAAAATTTTTGTTTTGAGCTATTATTGAAGAAAAACAAAGTAAAAATCCTATGAAATACAGTCTAATCATAGGCTAAAAATACAGTTTGATTTTGAATAAGAGAAAAAAATATAAAGGAAAGCAAAATTTATTTTTCTTTAACCACAACAACAGAAGCCTTAACGCCAGTCAGTAAATTCCATACATTGTTAGAAACTACAAATCCAGCGTCGTCAGCAATACGAAGTTGAGCTGTGTTTGGACCTGATTGGCCTTGGTTGAGGGCAACAAACACAATTTTGTTGAAACCGACTTTCATCGGAATATCTAAAACGGTAAAACCTGGTCTGAGTAAAACATTTTCGGCTACAATTTCGCCGTTCAACAATACATTGACGCGATCGCCATCAAAAGCCATGTGGTCTCGAAACATGACTTTCATTTTATCAGAATTGCTATTGATGACGCCAAAATCCATATCGTTTTTGTATTTTTCACGGTCAAAATTTTTGCCTTCGTCACCTGTTTTGACTTTATATTGGCTATCCCAAACATTTCCAGGATCGCTGTATTTACTCTTGGCCGTAAAGTCAACGCCTTGTTCTTTATTTTTATTTAAAAACATCCCTTCTTCCTCACGATTAGGAATGCCAAATGTGCTATTGGTTGATTTAGAGTTATTTGAAGAAAAAATATTACCACTTGATGTCCTGTTGCTCGCATCAATTTGAGCAAAAGACACCGAACAAAACAGCAAAAGCAAGAAAGTTAATATTGATTTCATAAAACAAATATAATCAGATTAATCAAATAGACTTACTATCAAAATGTTAAGATTGTTATTTTATAAAACAAAAAATCACAAAAATCCATTATGTTTGAGTTTTATAAATTTAAACACTACATGGCAATATCTGCAAAATCTATAACAAAATATTATCAATCTCAAAAGGCTTTAGATGAGGTAAGTTTTGATATTCCAAAGGGTCAAATTGTTGGGTTTTTAAGGTAAAACGGAGCAGGCAAATCTACCATGATGAAAATCCTTACAGGATATATCAACAATTATAAAGGTCTTGCAAAAATTAATGATACCAACATTAAAGATAATGCTCAAAATGTTCAACGCCAAATCGGTTATTTGCCCGAGCATAATCCGTTATATTTAGATATGTATGTCAAAGAATTTTTAAAATTTAATGTTGATATATACAAATGCTCACCCAAACGAATTCACGAGGTTATTGAGCTTACAAATTTAGGAAGCGAATCGCATAAAAAAATCCATCAGTTGTCCAAAGGTTATCGCCAACGCGTTGGTTTAGCTTCTTGCTTTGGTTCACGATCCAGAAATATTAATTTTAGACGAACCAACAACGGGTCTTGATCCCAATCAATTGGTTGAAATACGTCATCTGATAAAAACTATTGGGCAAAACAAAACAACGCTTTTATCAACACACATCATGCAAGAAGTCGAAGCTATTTGTAATCGAGTAATCATCATGAATCACGGTCAGTTGGTAGCCGATGAAATGTTAGAAGATTTAGCCCATAACCAACAACAAATTATACATGTTGAGTTTGATTATAGTGTTGAGTTAGAAGCTTTAGAACGTCTTGATAAAGTTAAAAAAGCCAAAGAAATTGGATTATACGAATACGAATTGTATTTTGAAACTTCAATCGATATGCGCTCTTATGTATTTGATTTTGCTCACGATATTGGATTAAAAATAAAAACCCTCAACCGAAAACATCAAAGCTTAGAAGATTTATTTAGAGAATTAACCGTTAAAACATAAATTTTATGAAAACCCTTTTAAAATTAGCTGTTTTTATTTTCGTATCTAATATTTATGCTCAACAAAGTCAAAAAATATACAATATCATAGACAGTGTTTCAGCTGAACATATAGAAAAAGACATTCGAAAATTAGCAGGATTTGGAACAAGAAATACCTTTAGTGATACATTGAGCGAAACCCGCGGTATTGGTGCGGCAAGACGATGGATAAAAGCAGAATTTGATAAAATTTCAAAAGAATGTAATGGTTGTTTAGAAGTGTTTTATCACCGCACAATGGTTACTACCGACATGGGAAAACGTGTGCCAAAAGATGCTGAAGTTGTCAATGTGGTGGCTATTTTGAGAGGAACTCAAAATCGAAATTCGTTTGTGATGATGAGTGGCGATATAGATTCCAGAGCGTCTGATACTCAAGATTTCACAACCGATGCACCAGGTGCTAATGACAATGCAAGTGGAATGGCAGGCACAATTGAAGCGGCTCGCGTTTTGTCTCAATATAAATTCAAAAACAGCATAGCTTTTGTTGGACTAAGCGGAGAGGAACAAGGTCTTTTTGGTGGACAATTTTTGGCTAAATATGCTCAAGATAATAATTGGAACATCATTGGTGTTTTTAACAATGACATGATAGGCAATATTCAAGGTATTGATGGCGTGATTGATAACCGTAGTTTTAGAATTTTTAGCGAAGCCCATAATCCCACAGAAACAGAACGAGAGAGAATTATGAAACGTTATTATGGTGGTGAAGTCGATGGTAAATCTCGTCAATTGGCCAGATATATTCACAAAACCGTCAAAACTTATATGCCAGAAATGAACCCAATGATGATTTATAGATTAGATCGTTTTGGTCGTGGTGGCTATCATAAACCTTTTAACGACATAGGTTTTGCTGGCATTAGAATTATGGAAGCTCATGAAAATTATATTTGGCAACATCAAGATGTTCGTGTTGAAAACGGGATAGAATATGGCGATGTTGTTAAGCATGTCAATTTTGATTATGCTAAAAAACTTACGGCAGTCAATGCCATTAATTTGGCAAGTTTAGGTTGGGCACCATTACAACCTGAAAATGTAGAAATCGGTGGAGCTGTTCAGCCATCTACAACATTAAAGTGGAAAAAATCTGAAGACACAAATGTGAAAGGCTATAAAATTTATTGGCGTGAAACCACTTCACCAATTTGGCAATACAGTCGTTATGTTGGTGATGTCAACGAGTTTACACTAAAAAATATTGTTATTGATAATTATTTGTTCGGTGTTGCTACTGTTGGCAAAAACGGCTTTGAAAGTGTGGTTTCGTTTCCTTCTGGCATATTGAGATAAAATATAAATCGAAAATTTAACTTTGATTATGTAACCTAGGGTTGTTTTTTACGTATAAATATATGTAGAAACAATTTTAACAGGATGAGACAACTCAAAATCACCAAACAGGTTACCAATCGCGAAACTGCTTCTTTAGACAAATACCTTCAAGAAATCGGTAAAGTTGACTTAATTACAGCCGAAGAAGAAGTAGAATTGGCACAACGCATTAAAGCTGGCGACGATAAAGCTTTAGAAAAACTGACCAACGCTAATTTAAGATTTGTAGTTTCCGTAGCTAAACAATATCAAAATCAAGGTTTAACTTTACCAGACTTGATCAACGAAGGTAATCTTGGGTTGATAAAAGCGACAAAGCGTTTTGACGAAACCCGCGGTTTTAAGTTTATATCTTATGCCGTGTGGTGGATTAGGCAATCTATTTTACAAGCTTTAGCAGAACAATCTCGAGTTGTTAGATTGCCTCTTAATAAAATTGGCACAATTAATAAAATCAACAAAGCTTACGCACTTTTAGAACAAAACAACGAACGACCACCAAGTCCTGAGGAAATTGCTAAAGAATTGGATATGAGCGTGAACGATGTTAAAGAATCGCTTAAAAATTCTGGTCGCCATCAATCTTTGGATGCTCCTTTGGTTGAAGGTGAAGATTCTAATTTGTATGATGTTCTTAATTTTGGAGAATCGCCAAATCCTGATAAACAACTCCTTCACGAGTCGCTTCAAACGGAAATTGAACGTGCTTTAGAAACTTTAACGGCTAGAGAAGCAGATGTGATTCGCTTGTATTTTGGGTTAAACAATCAACAACCCATGACGCTTGAAGAAATTGGACAAATATTTAGTTTGACCCGCGAACGCGTGAGACAAATAAAAGAAAAAGGCGTAAGGCGACTAAAACATACCAATCGAAGCCGAATTCTTAAAAATTATTTGGGATAACAATTTGATGTGAAAATTTAAAATAATATCTGCATTGTAACTAATCAGTCCGCAAATTAGCAATAATATTTAGTGTAGATAAAACTGATTGCTGATTTTTTAAACAAGAATCTGTTACAGATCTAAGTATGGCAAAGTTATCACAGCCCTGTTCTGATCTAAATTGTCCAGAGATTTTCTGTTTTACTTTTATATTTCTTATTGCTCTTTCAGAGGCGTTGTTATCTGGAGGTACATCCAGATGATAGAGGAATGTAAAGATATAGTTCCTGTATTTTATAAGTCTTTTTTTAAAAGTTATTAATTCTTTATGTTCTTTTGGCGGATCATGATTTAAGATGATATCCATTCTTTTTTCTATACTTTTCTTTATTGGACAATCCTTGTTAAAGGCTATATCTTTTATATTTTTCTTAAAGTTGATGGCTTTTAAAAATAAGTTTTTGCAAGCTCTACTCCATTTATGATCATGCTTTCAGTTAGATAGTTTAAATCCCGAAGTAAATGTGCCATGCAAATTTGGTGTGATTGAGCGTTGGTATTGAAATGACTCTTCCAACAATCGTGCACTAACACAGCATTTTCAAAACCATTTTCAAAGGTTTGTTCTATACTTTTTTGTCCTCTATTATCAGTTATGGTAATAAAGGTTGCTTTTTCATTTTGCCATGTCCACGCCCAGTTTTTGTCTCCTGATACTTTTACTCTGTTTCATCGCTACCGATAGGTGATTTTGAGTTTGCTATTTCTTGTTTTATCAGATTATATGCAGGTTCAGCTTTAGTGACAAGTTTGTTTAATAAATAGTGTATTCCTCCTTCACTTATAGGAATATTAAAAACCGTATTGAACATTTCTTGCATTCTCTTAAAAGGCAAGTATTGTCTGGTATGAAAATATCCTATTAAACTTTCAATATTATTCCCATAGCTTACGGGTGCATTTGCTTGTGATGGATAGTCGCTTTTTGTTTCACAACCGCAAGGACAAACTTTTTATAAACCTTGTGTTCTGTGACTTTTATTTTTATTTCAGGGATGTCAAATACCTGTCGACTTCCTGCATATTGATGTGGAAGTGATGAAAGGTCGTTTCCACAACAGTTACAATAATCTGGTATGTGTTCTTCTGTAACATCAGGTATCTCAACCATCTTCAAAGTATTGCCTTTTCTTCTGTTTGCCCACCTGGCTTACGCCCTGTCTTTATTCTTAGGCTTTTCCTCTTTGGTCTATTTTCATCCTTTGAGGGTGGTATGGAGCTATTATTACTGTTTTTTGGAGTTTCATATTTGGTAAGTCGTGCTTTAAGTTGACTATTTTCTAATTCTAAAGCAATTAGCTTTTTAGAAAGTTCTTCTACCTTCTGCAAGAGTGATTCTATAAGCTTATCCTTTTCCAACTTTTTTTCTTACAAATGTAGGGTGGTATGTTTGTAACAAACAAATTATTAACCAATTAGTTATCAATCCAAAAAGTTAAAAATGTTGATAAAGGTCTGATTTTTAAAATCAAGCTCTAATGAGTGGCTTATTTGAAATTTTTTTTAAAAAATTGAAATAAGCACAAAGAAAATATATGCTCAGTTTGTATTATCCAAAATTTATAGTCTTATTTTTGACACTGATTAGTTACTCTGCATTTTTGCCGAAAGCTATTTTTAATTTTTCACATCAAATGCATCTCTCAGCGTATTGCCAATCATCATAAACGCCATGACTAAACTCATGATGGCTAAACCAGGAATAATAGCCAAATGAGCTTGACCAAGCACGATATAATTGTAATGTTCTTTAATCATATTACCCCATGTGGGAATAGGTGGTTGTGCACCAATACCAAGAAAACTCAAACCACTTTCGATAAGAATTGCCGCTGCAAAATTTGCTGCAGAAATCACAATGACAGGTGCCATAATGTTTGGTAAAATATGTTTGGTTACTATCCGCCAATGCGAGTATCCCAAAGCATGTGCTGCGGTAATGTAGGGCATTTGTTTGACGCTTTTTACTTGTCCACGTACCACTCGGGCAACTTCTACCCACATGGTTAAGCCTACAGCGATAAAAACTTGCCAAAATCCTTTACCTAAAGCTAATGTCAAAGCGATGACCAAAAGCAATGTTGGAATAGACCAAGTAACATTGATAAGCCACATCACAAATTGATCTATTGCACCGCCAAAATAGCCGCCAAGTGCACCGATAAAAATTCCGATAACTAAAGAAATAAAAACTGCCACAAATCCAATAGACAAAGAAACCCGTGTCCCAATCAGCAATCGGCTGAGCATATCTCGACCATAGCGGTCAGTGCCAAGCCAATAGGTTTTGGTGTAAATATAATTTTGTTCAATTTCTCTGACGTTTTTAAAACGGTCTATAGCAATTCTTTCTTTAGGTGCTGTAGCGTCAAAAGGCGTGATTTCAATAAAGTTATTCTTTATTTGATAATCTTGAATAGGTATGATAGAATTGACTGATTTTTGACCAGTTAACCAAGATGTCCAAGAATTTTCAGCTTCGTTTTGATTAGGAATTTCAATGACTAAAGTTTCAAAACCAGGTGATTTAGAATGTATAGCCAACTGCATTTGATTGGCATTGACCGAAGCGTCTGGTGCAATTACATAAGCTAAAAGTGCAATTAAAGCACAAAATACAATATAGCTTAAACTAAAAACGCCCCAAAAACGCGTTTTAAATTTTTGGAGCGCTAAGCTAAATAGTGATTGTCCTTTTGGACTTTTCATAACCTTATTTTTGTGACGAAGCTTCAGCCAATTTAAAGTTTTTGGTGTGTTGTCTCAAGTCTTCTAAAACAGAGACAGCTTCCTCTACATAGATGTCTTTTTGCAAGTTGTTGTGCCAGTTTTCTCGCTTATCTTTTAAAGTTTCATCGGTTTCAAAAGCATCAATTTCAGATGGTAAAGACTTAAAACTTAAGTCATTTTTGTAATTGTTGAGCGAATCAAATCTTTTGGCTTGAGCATCGGCTTCTTCAATTAATTGTTTATAAGCTTGAAAATTAAGCGGAAAATCATTTTTATCGCGTTGAGTTTTAATCCACTTAGCCTGTTCTTCAATCAAAGCAACTAATTGGTGATTGTCCATACGGTTTTGACTTTCTGAAACAATTTCTTCAAGGTTTTCATAGCCAGCCCAATCATTATAATCTGCTTGTTGAATTTTGTCATAAGGTAAAGGGTTTTCGTAATCTCTTTCACCAATATCGATAAATGAATAACGGTCTGGTATTACGACATCACTTTCAACGCCTTTTAGTTGAGTTGAACCACCGCTGATGCGATAGAACTTTTGTGTAGTCAATTTTAATGCACCCATATCGCCTAAGGAATTATTGCGCATCCAGCGGTTAAGGTTGGCTACATTTTGTACGGTTCCTTTGCCATAAGTTTGGCGACTGCCAATAATTACAGCACGTTTATAATCTTGCATAGATGCACTAAAATTTCGGAAGCTGAAGCAGAAAGTTCATTGACCAAAATCACGAGTGGACCATCCCAAAGAGTGCCTTTTTTCTTGTCTTTTAAAACTTCAACATTGCCATCTTTATCTCTAACTTGGACTACAGGTCCTTTATCAATAAACAATCCAGCCATTTCTATAACTGTTGATAAAGAGCCACCGCCATTATTTCTTAAATCGATTATAAGTCCTTGTACTTCAGACTTTTTTAGTTTTTTGATTTCTTTTTCAACATCAGATGCGGCATTGCGTTCATTATAGTTGTCCATATTGAAATAGAATTTGGGCAAATTGATAAACCCAAATTTTGTATCGGCTTTTTCAATGATGGTAGATTTAGCATAGGTTTCTTCTATTTCAACTATATCTCTTACAATGGTAATATTCTCAAAAGTGCCATCCACTCTTTTAACGGTTAATGTCACTTTAGTGCCTTTTGGACCTTTGATAAGTTCAACGGCGTCATCTAAGCGCATTCCAGTAATATTGACGGCTTGGTCTTCGTCTTCTTGTTTAACTTTTATGATTAAATCACCTACTTCTAACTCTTTGCCACGCCAAGCTGGACTGCCAGAAATAATTTCAACAATTTTCACATTGTCTCTTAATTTTTGAAGTCTTGCACCAATGCCTTCTAGTTTACCAGACATCGAAATATCAAAACGCTCTTTATCTCTTGGTGCTAAATATGCAGTATGTGGATCAAATTGAGACACGATTGTATTGACATATAAATTGAACCAATCTTCACGTCTTAAATCTTCAGAGTTTGAAAAATATCGCTCTATCGATTCACGGGTTTGGTCAATAGCTTCTTCTTTAAGTTCTTCGGTTGATTTTAATTCTATGGTATCACTTTTTTCTGCTTGAGCATTTTGGGTGTCATAGGCTGAATAATAATTAGATAGAAATGAAAAGTTTAATTGTTTTCTCCAGCGTTCTTTTAAGGCTTTTGTGTTTTTGACATACTCCAAATTTTCGTAGTCTGTATTGATATGATCATCAGAATTCAAATCGAAATCATCTTCTAAAATAGAGCTGTAAAAAGCTTTAGTTTCATCAAGACGCTGTTGGTAACGGTTGTAAACTAAATTGAAAAAGCTGATATCTTTGTCGCGGATTTGATCATCGATTTCAGTTTCGTATTGGCTAAAATCCTTAAGGTCTTTTTGGGTAAAATGACGTTTCATCGGGTCAAGACTTTCAATAAATTCTTTATAAACCTGTTCTGAAAAGTCGTTGTCAATTTCACGCTTATCGTAGTGACCTTGGTCTATCACATAGGTTATAAGTTCAATTAGAATTTTATCTTTATCAGAACCTTCTCCATCAAATTTTTTAGCGGTGAAGCTACACGAGCTTACAGCCAAAAGCACAGCAATGCATAGTAATGCAAATTTATTTTTCATTAGATTATTGTTTATAAGTTTTCAAAATTATAAAATCAAAAGCACAAATTAAGCCAAATTAAAATTTTAAGCTAATAGATTTCACATAATAGTTTGTTAAAGAGTAGCTAAGCACTGTTTGTTTTGATTTGAATATTTGATTTTAAACTAGATAGCACTTAGTTATCGCTTTCATTAGTAATAATTTAAGCATTAAAACCAAAAAATATTATTTTAACCTGAGTTGGCTACCGTAAGCCTATTCTCGTATTGAACTTTTCTTGTCTTGCCATAAACATTTAACTCACTTCATTTTAAATTGTCATTTAAATAAGATATACAAGATAGGATTAAAAATAATTTTTTTCAACAAAATTTATCAAGTTGAAATATTCATTCAAATATTTTTGTCTCAATTTTTTAATGATAAACATCATTCAAAACATAAATCCTTACTTTTGAAGAAATTTTTGAAATATTTTATATTATGAAAATCATTGTTCCTATGGCGGGTCGTGGTTCGCGACTTAGACCGCATACTCTAACCGTTCCGAAACCACTTATTCCAATTGCGGGTAAACCCATTGTGCAACGCTTGGTTGAAGATATTGCCAAAGTTGTTGATGAGCCTATCGAAGAAATTGCATTTGTAATTGGTAAAGATTTTGGCAAAGCCGTAGAAGAACAACTCGAAAATATTGCCACAGGTTTAAATGCAAAAGCTAGCATTTATGTTCAAGATCAACCGCTTGGCACAGGTCATGCCATTATGAGTGCTGAACCTTCACTTAGTGGTCCAGCTGTTGTGGCTTACGCAGACACTTTATTTAAAGCAGATTTTAGCATTGAAAAAGATACCGAAGCGATGATTTGGGTTAAGCAGGTGGACAACCCCAAAGCTTTTGGCGTAGTCAACATCAATAACAAAGGTCATATTACTGACTTGGTAGAAAAACCCGAACATCCTGAATCTGATTTAGCGGTGATAGGAATCTATTATTTTAGAGACATCAGTATATTAAAAGAACAATTGCAAGCGGTTTTAGATGAAAAACTTATTCGTGGCTGTGAATATCAAATCAATGATGGCATTGAAAAAATGAAGCAAAACGGAATCATTTTTAAACCTGGAAAAGTCGATGAATGGATGGATTGCGGTAACAAAACCGTAACCGTTGAAACCAACAAACGCATTTTAGAACATTTGAAAAATGGAGATGAAAAATTGATTTCAGACCACGTTGAAATTCACAGTTCTGAAATCACAGAACCTTGTTTCATTGCCGATGGTGTCAAATTGATAAACGCTAAAATTGGACCTTATGTTTCTTTAGGAAAAGGCACAGTAGTGAAAGACAGTGCGATTAAAAATAGCTTAATTCAAGAACACACTGAAATCACAAATGCCAATCTCAACAATGCTATGATAGGCAATTTTGCTAAATTCAATGGTCAATTTTCAAGTATCAGCATTGGTGATTATTCGGTTTTAGAATAGATGAAGAACAATATTTTGACATATCTGTTTTTGTTTTTGGGATTTATCATCTTTCAAAATATCAATGCTCAAATTGAACAGGAAATTGAACCACAAGATAGCGTTATACCGGTTAATAATAACAAGGATTTTCAACCGAAATTTTTTAAAGCTCTGTCTGAACGCGGTATAGAAAACTATAAAAAAGCTGCTGAAATTTTAGAAACTCTCAAGGCTGAGCATTCAGATAAAGCCGTGGTTTTTTTTCAATTGGGTTTAAATTATTTCGATTTAGAGCAATACAATCTGGCCTTAGAACATTTGCAAAAAGCAGATGAATTAAAACCTAATGATTTTGATATTCGAGAGGCATTATTTAGGGTTTACTATCAACAAAAAAACTATGCTAAAGCTTTAGAATTGGCAAGTGATTTAGCCTTAAAAAAATCAGAATATTATGAAATTTTAGCTAATCTGTATTTAACTACTGAGCAATATAAAAAAGCTTTAGAAGCTTTAGAAAAAGCAGATCAAAAACAAGGTTTTGATGCACACAAAGATCAGTTGAGAGAAGTGATTTTTGAAGCTTATGACAAACAAAAATTCGCTATTTCTTATTATCAAAAACGCATTGAACTCGAACCTTACAATCCGTTGAATGCTTATCGATTAACAAGATTTTTAATGCAAGAAAATCAATATCATGAAGCATTAAAAGTTTTAGAAAATTTGATTGAAAATCATCCACGTTTTACGAGAGCTTATGTTTTAAAAACACAAGTTTATCTTAAGTTAGACCAAGTTGAACAAGCATTTGATGCATTAGAAGCGGTTGTGTCTGATCGGTTTTTAGAAGAAAACTATAAAGTTCAAGCTATTGAATACATAAAATCCTTTGTTGAAAAGAATCCTGAATATCAAGACAAATTTGTTCAAGTCTTGAATGTTGCTTCTGAAACGGCTGAAAATTCTGCCAGTTTTTTAGATTTAGGCTTGTTTTATTTTGAAAACGATAAGCCTCGAGCTTTGGAAAATTTCAAAAAAGCTTTATCCCAAAACCCACAAGATTTTCAGATTTTAAGATACGTCGGTGTTTTGGAGCTTCAGCTTAACCGTCCGCAAGCGACAATTGAAACAGCAGAAAAAGCCCTTGAAATATACCCAACACAAGCGGTTTTTATGCTGATTAAAGGTCAAGCTTTACTGGAGCTAACACAATATAATTTTGCTGAAACGGTTTTACTTGAAGCAGAATCTTACATTTTTGAAGAAAATGATATGATGCTAAAGCTTTATGAAACTTTACAAAAAGTTTATGTGGGTTTAAATAATGAAGCACAATCAAAACTATATCAATCTAAAGCTGAAGAACTTAAAAATAAATAATGATAAATATATGCCAACCAAATCAGTTTTAGTTGTCTTGATATCAGTTTTGATATTAGTATCTTGTGGCGGAAGTCAGTCGGTTTTAAAAAAGAAAGACCTCAAAAATGAGACCTTAAAAGCGATTGTCAAAAACTACAACAAATCTACGCCAAGGTTTAAAACCATGCGCGGTAGAATAAAAGGGGTTTATGATGATGGCAATCAACAGCAAAATATCAATATCAGTTATAGATTTCAAAAGGATAAAATCTTATGGATGAGTGCTAAATTTGCGGGTCTAATTCAAGTGGCTAAAATAATAATAACACCTCAAAAGATTAAATTTTACGAACGCATAAACAATTCTTATTTTGACGGAAATTTTGAATTGGTCAGTGCTTTTTTAGGACTTGAACTAAATTATGAACAATTGCAAAACCTTTTTACAGGTCAAGCCTTAAAGAATATTGAGATTTCAAACACCGATTTTCAAACAGCAGGCGATTATTTTCAAATATTAACTACTTATGATAACGGTTTTACCCAACATTTGCTTTTAGATGCTAAAACCTTTAAAATCAGGCAACAAAGTTTGAATATAAACAATAAACAAATAAAAATTATTTACAAATCTTATCAAATCATAGATGGTTTTTCATTTCCAGAAGAATTTGTAATTTTAGCAGGAGACAATAAAGAGCATATTCAAATTACGATGACTTACAAAAACATAAAGTTGAACGATGAGTTGAAGTTTCCTTTTAGTTTTCCCAATAACTACTCGCCAATTCAATTGAATTAAATTATGAAACGTTATCTTTTTTTGTTGATAGTTTTAATTTATGGACAGTTTGTTTTTAGCCAAACTCAAAAAGAGTTGGAAAAAGAACGCCAACAAATAGAGCAACAAATCAAACAAATCAATAGCAATTTAGACGAAACTCAATCTCACAGAATATCGGCTATTGAAAAGGTGCAAACTCTTAACCAGCGTATAGCTGTTGCAGAACGACTTGTGCGAATCAACAATCGCGAAGCCAATATGCTATCCAGAGAAATCAACGCCAATACTCAAGCTATAGATAAACTTAGAACTCAACTCAAACAACTCAAAGCTGAATATGCTCAAATGGTAGTTGATGCTTATAAAAGTAAATCTCAACAAAACCGAATTATGTTTTTGTTGTCTTCCGATAATTTTTTACAAGCCTACAAACGCCTTCAATACATGAAGCAATTTGCGGCATATCGTAAGAAACAAGGCAAAGAAATTGAAATACAAACGCGACAACTTCAAGCTTTAAACGAAAAGCTATTTGAGCAACGCCAAGCTAAAGAACAACTTTTGGCTCAAAATCGACAAACCATTGAAAAACTCAATAAAGATAAAGTCGCTGAAAAAGAACTTATTGCTTCCATTAGGAAAAAAGAAAGCCAGTATAAGAAAGAGTTAGAACGGAAACAAGAAAAAATTACCGAGATTGACCAACTCATTCAGAAATTAATTAGAGAAGCCATTGCGAGAGAGAATAAAAAGTTGGGCAAGACCTCCAATAGCCGATTTAAAATGACGCCTGAAGCTAAACTCTTAGGAGGTAAATTTGAAGATAATAAAGGCAAATTGCCTTGGCCTGTGGTTTCTGGTTTTGTATCTCGACCTTACGGCACAAGACATCATGCTGTGGTTAAAACGGTTATGACCAAAAGTGAAGGCGTCCGCATTGACACTCAACAAGGTGCAAAAGCCCGAGCTATTTTTGATGGAGAAGTCAGTCAAATTATGGTCATACCAAACGCTTTCAAAGTGGTTATGATTCGCCACGGTCAGTATATCAGTGTTTACAAAAATATAGACAAACTCAATGTAAGAAAAGGCGATAAGGTCAAGCGTAACCAATTTATAGGTACAATTGGTCAAGATTTGACAGATGGATCTACTACTTTAGGGTTTTATATTTATAAAAACAGTAAAACCCAAAACCCAGCAGATTGGATTTATAAGATGTAAAACATTCAATTATTCTAAATTATCTACAAAGTTTTGAAGATATTCAAATTTTGGAGTCAATTTGCCTTGATTTGTTATTTGTGCTCTTTTTAAAATACCATCTTTGTCATTGTTAAAAAATGCAGGAATAACGTGTTGTGCAAACATTTCTCCAAAACCTTTGCTTGCGTCTTTGGGCAATTCGCAAGGTAAATTATCAACAGCCATAACACCAATAGCATCGGTATTCATAAAGTCAGTCTCGGTTTCTGTTTGAGGATCATAAGCGTAAAAAGGGTTTTCGATGCTTGATGGTCGTATAGTTGAAGCCACAGGACCATCGATATCGCAACTGATATCAGCAACCAATTTAATTTTAAAATCAGATGATTTGGCATCTTCTCTTGTAAACAAATAAGGAGCATTATCACCGTAAAAATGCCCTGCAATAAATAGGTCAGAAGTTTTTGCAAATTTCATAAAATCAGACTTATAAGGTGAAGGGTCTTTAAAAAAATCTTTTATGTTACTTGGCTTACCATCTTTTCTTTTGTTGTAGTCTAAAACTTTAGCATTAGTAAAAACAGGAATATTAAAATCTTTACTTAAATAATCATCAACACTGATTTGTTGTATTTTCAAATGATTTAAAATCTCTTTAGCTCCATTGGCAACTTTTCCTGAGCCAGTCAAAACAATTTTTATTTTTGGAATTTTAATTTTATCGAGTTCTTGTTTGACTTGATTTAAGTCTGATAAATTTTCAACTTTTGGTAAATGGAATAATTTTTCTCTTAAACCTAACAATCTAAAACCATTATATGCTCCTACTAAACCAGCATATCTACCAAATCCAATAAGTCTTCTACCCTTTGTATCAGTAATTGTTTCATGATCAAAAAGATCGATATTTTTTTTTAGTATAGTTTGTAAAAGTTTTCTGTTATAATCTTGTTTCTTGATGGTATGAGAAAAGAAAAAATAAGATTTATTAGGAATCAAAGACTCAACAGGCACTTCTTTTACCCCAATAAGAACATCACAAGCACTTAAGTCAGGGTTGATTTCTATACCAGCTTTTTGGTAAGAGCTATCAGGAAATATTCTAATATCAGAAGGTTCAACAATAAATTTTAGGTTGTTGTATTTTTGTTCTAAACCATGAAGTTGTTGAGGTGTAAAGACGACTCTTCTATCTGGCGGTGTTTTGCGTTCTTTGATAATTCCAATGGTCATACGATAGGAAATTTTGGATTTTTTGATGTATTGCTCGTTAGGTTAAAAATTTTACAAATGTAAAAGATTTTAAATCAGATAAAAATATAGTTAAACTTTTACAAAGGCATATTTAAACACCCAACTTAGAATTTTTATCCCTGCCATTACCGCACCTTTTATGGTTCCAGATACTTTAGATTTGCCAATACGGTTGCGATATTTAACGGGTTCTTCTTTATATTTAAGGTTGTGTTTTAAGGCTTTTAATTGCATCTCAACAGTCCAACCATAGGTTTTGTCTTGCATGTTTAAAGACAGGAGTTTGTGGTATTTTATAGCTCTAAAAGGACTAAGGTCTGTAAACTTTGCACCATACATCAATCGCATTAGCGAAGTAGCCAAAGCATTTCCAAATCTTTGCGGTAAGGTCATCGCTCCTTTTTCTCTCAAAAGTTTTTTACGTGCACCTATAACAAAATCATAATTTTCTTCTATAATAGGCTCGACCAAGCTGGTGAGTTGTTCAGGATAATCACTGTAATCGGCGTCTATAAAAACAACTATATCAGGGCTTTTAGACTGATTTTGAATGTATGCCATCGCCTTTAAACAAGCATAACCGTAGCCTTTTTGTGCTTCAAAACAAATAGTTGCACCTGCTTTTTTTGCAACATATGACGTGTTGTCTGTTGAGTTATTATCAACAACAATCACTTCATCAACAAAATCGGGTATATCTTTTACAACTTTTGCAACAGATTGAGCTTCGTTATGAGCAGGTATGATAACTTTTATAAGCGTATTTTTATACAAATTTAGAACCGTTTTTACAAGTGTATATTTTAGCAAACATACACTTTTAGTATTTATGCATAAGTCTTAAAATTTTAATTTGACTTACAATGAAGTATGAATTTGAAATTAAAAACAAATTATTTAAGGATATAAAATCTAACAATTAAAAACTCAATAGATAATTCTATAAAAAGATGTTTAAAATTAAAACTATAAAATAATGCTAAATAGATTTTTTGCTTTGTGAATTCTTTTGAAAATATTATATTAGCGTTATAAATGATAGTTATGTCAGTTTCAAAACCTTTTAATTTAAAACAATGGATTGAAGACAACAGAGATTTACTTAAACCTCCTGTTGGTAATAAAAATTTATACAAAGACGCTCAAGATTATATCGTGATGATAGTTGGTGGTCCTAATGCTCGTAAAGATTATCACTACAATGAAACAGAAGAGTTGTTTTATCAACTTGAAGGGCAAATAGAAATTCACATTCAAGACAAAGGTAAAAAACGAACCATGTCACTTCCTGGTGATATGTATCTCAATCCACCAAAAGTGCCACATTCGCCAGTTAGGCACGAAAATTCTATAGGTTTAGTCGTTGAACGCAAACGCAGTCACCTTGATATTAAAGATGGTTTATTATGGTTTTGTGACAATTGCAACCATAAACTGCACGAGGTCTATTTTCCACTTAACGATATAGAAAAAGATTTTCTAGAGCATTTCAACCATTTTTACGCGAGTGAAAGTTTGAGAACCTCAGACAATTGTGGAACTGTGATGCCTACTGATAAACGTTTTGTAACAGATTAAGGCTTTCATGTTTGAACTTGTAATATTGAAATTGTTCTACAAAATAAGCAATGAGATCAGATCATTTAAAAATCACTTAAGTTAACACTATTGTAAATATGAGTATTCATTTGCAAAAGCTTATTGAAAATCTCAAACCCTTGAGACAAAAGTTACTTGACCACAATTTATATAGATATATTGAGACACCTGATGACTTAAGAATATTTACTCAGCACCACGTTTTTGCCGTTTGGGATTTTATGTCATTGCTTAAAATATTACAACAAAAATTAACCAATGTCAATGTGCCATGGACGCCAAGCGATAATACAGAATTTACGTATTTGATAAACGATATCGTTCTTGCTGAAGAATCAGACTTAAATAGAGCTGGCAAACACCAAAGCCATTATGAGATGTATCTTGATGCTATGGAAAATCTAACAGCTTCAACGCTTCAAATCAGAAAATTTACTGATCAAATTCAACATGGTACGGATATCTTTTTGGTGATCTCTACTACCGATTTACCTAAGTCTGTCAAATCGTTTTTAATCTTTACTTTTAATACCATTTATCACAAACAAACACATGATATTGTTTCTGCTTTCACCTTTGGACGTGAAGAACTTATTCCTGATATGTTTACAGAAATTATCGCTTATATCCAAAAACAATTTCCTGATGAAAAAATTGATGATTTAAAATACTATTTTGAAAGACATATCGAAATTGATGCAGATCAACACGGACCTATGGCTATTAAACTTATAGAAAATCTTTGTCAAAACGATATTAATAAATGGCAATCTGTTGAAAAAACAGCTGAAATTGCTCTACAAAAAAGAATCGAACTTTGGGACGGGATTTTGAAATCTATTCTTAATCATAAAGCCATTGCATAAAATTAAAGCTTTCATATTGACCTTGCTTTATTTTGTTGCTATGATAAGACCTGCTCAGCCTGTTTTAAATTATATTTTAAATTACGATTATATCGTCAATGTATTATGTATTAATAGAGATAAACCCAAATTAAATTGCAATGGTAAATGCTATTTAATGAAAATGATTGAAGACAAACAAGCGGAAAAACCATTCGATAAACAAGCTTTTCAAATGGAACTTTATCCTATTGGTTTTATTTCTATTCTAAACTTAGAATTTAAAAAAGTTAGTTTTTACAAAAACACAATTTACTCATATATAGATATTTACAATATTTTAATCTCTCGTAATTTTGATAAACCGCCTCAGAGTTTTAGTTAATTTATAGAAAACAAATTAAACTTTTTTACAAATTATTTAAAACTCGATTTTATGAAAATTATAAAATTAGCCCTTGTTATGTTCATTTTTAATATAGCAATGGCTCAAGATACATCAAAAAAAGACAATACAAAATGGACTTCCGCAAGACCCGATGGTCACGCACCAATAAGCGTTATGGGAGACCACTATCACCACAAAGGTGAATTTATGTTCTCTTATCGCTACATGCCGATGTGGATGGATGGAAACATCAAAGAAGATAATAGCATCTCTGATTCAGATATCTATTCTAATTTTATGATAGCTCCACAAGAAATGCAGATGGATATGCATATGCTCGGCGTGATGTACGGTGTGTCAGATAAATTAACCCTGATGCTGATGGGTAATGTTTTATCCAACACTATGGATTTGAGCACAATGAGTGGCAATACATTTACAACAGAATCTGAGGGTTTTGGAGATTTAAAAATCAGAGCTTTGTATCAACTCTTTAATGCTGAAAAACAATCTCTACACTTTAATATGGGTTTATCTATACCGACAGGTGATATTGACCAAACCTCTGTAACGCCTATGTCAGATAACGCTCCAGTTGCCTATCCTATGCAATTAGGAAGTGGCACATTTGACCCACAATTTGGGATGACTTACTTAGGACAAACCGAACAGTTTTCTTGGGGTGTCCAAAGTTTATATACCACAAGATTAGGGACAAATGACAACGACTATAGATTAGGAAATGCTTTTGAAACCAATGCTTGGTTGGCTTATAAAGCCCATGACTATTTCAGTTTTTCAACAAGAATAAAATATGTTGATATCAGGCAAATTTCTGGAGCTGACCCAGCTTTTGATCCGATGATGATGCCTTTGTTTAACATTGAAAACTCTGGTCGAAGCCAAGTTGATTTAGGTTTGGGAGCAAACTTTTATGTGCCAGAAGGCAGTTTAAAAAACCTGAGATTTGGATTTGAGTTTATCTTGCCTTTTTACCAAAATGTTAACGGCATTCAAATGGAAAATGATTATGCTGCCACTTTTGGCATTCAATATACGATTGAATAATTTTTTTTTGAGCTAAAGAAATTGATGCTACTTCGGTTTCTTTAGCTCATGTTATCAAATTTGATGTTTCGATTTGTGTGTTTTTTCAATTGCCAAATTTCATTATGCTTTAATTGAGGTATCCTCAGAAAGTCAGAATTTAAAGTTATAGATTTCGGATTTGTTATAAATAGAATGGCTCCAATTCAACTATTTAAAACCCTTGAAACGCATAGGATTGTGCATTTTCTATAGCCTGCAATACGGTCTCGTAGGTAGTCAAAAAGCGTATCGATTATTTTTTTGGCTTTTTCTCTTGCAGTAATTGAAATAAATTTTAACACTCAAATCAAGTTATAAAATAATTGAAAATGAAACTCAAATTCTTTGTTTAAAGATGCTATCAACTTAATTGCTGAATATCCTGAAATCGGAAAGCCAACCGATAATTATGATGCTCGAATAAAAATTGTTCGTGATTATTTAATCATTTATGAAATCAAAAAAGAAAATATTTTCATTTTAAGCATTTGGAACAGCAGACAAAATCCAGAAAAATTAAAAGTCTTATTAAAAAAGTAACTCATATTTAAGGTTAAACACTCAAAAATAAAATCCTATTTTTGCACTATGCAAAATGAAAATATTCAAAAGCTAAATTCTTTAATAAAATCGTCTAAAAACATTGTTGTCTTAGGTCCTAAAAATCCAGATGGCGATGCCGTTGGAAGTTGTATGGCTTGGGGTTTGTTTTTAAAAAAACTTAATCATAATGTTGAAGTGATAATGCCTAATGATTACCCTGAATTTTTAAATTGGGTGCCAAATCAAGAACAAATTTTGATATTTAATCAAGATAAACCTAAAGTTCAAAAAGCTATTCAAAATGCAGATTTAATTTTTACTTTAGATTTCAATCATTTATCTCGAGTAGGCGAGGAGTTGCAAAAAGATTTAGAAACCATTGATCAACCTTTTGTGATGATAGATCATCATCAAGAACCTGGTGTTTATGCTGAAATCACCATTTCACATCCCGAATATGGTTCAACTGCAGAATTGGTTTTTGAATGTATTGACCACTTAAATTCTACTGATTTAATCGATAAAGACATCGCAAGTTGTTTGTATCTTGGCATTATGACCGACACGGGTTCGTTTAAATTTCCATCAACAACAGCAAGAACACATCAAATTGCAGCAGTGCTTATTGAGAAAGGTGCTATCGCACATCAAATTCAGCAAGAAACCTTTGATGCTAATTCTTACAACAGGTTAAAACTCTTAGGACAAGCTATGCAGAATTTAGAATATTTAAAAGATTTTGGCGTAGCATACATACATTTGAGCCAAAAAGAATTAGACCAACACCATTTTAGAAAAGGTGATACCGAAGGTTTTGTCAATTACGGTTTGTCGATTAAAAATGTGGTTTTAGTCGCTATTTTTAAAGAAGAGGCTCAACAAAAAATCATCAAAATTTCATTTCGCTCAAAAGGAAGTTTTGATGTCAATCAATTTGCAAGACAGCATTTTGAAGGTGGTGGTCACAAAAATGCGAGAGGTGGTAAAAGTGATCTTAGCCTTGATGCAACCATTAAAAAATTTGTAAGTTTACTGCAAGATTATAAAACCCAATTAGATGCTGCAATTTAGGATTGTTTTTAGCTTTTTTTTAATGGCTTTTTTGGTGTCTTGTCATCAACCTCAACCCAGAAAACCTGTCAGTTATCAGAACGGTTCATTTTTAGATAAATCTCTAAAACGCAATAAAGCAATTCTGAAAGCAGAAGAAAAGGCGATTTTTAAAATTATTGAAAATGATAGTTCTAATACTTACTACAATTCTTCTGATGGTTTTTGGTATCATTATGTTCAGAAAAACAACAGCGATACCATAACACCGCAATTTGGTGACCAAGTCACGTTTACTTATAATTTGCGGACTTTTTCTGAAGACACCATTTATACGATGGCTGAAATCGGTCAACGTAAATATTTAATGGACCAACAACGTTTGATGACAGGTCTCCGTGAAGGACTTAAAATTATGAAGGCTGGCGAACAAGTTACTTTTTTATTTCCATCATCTCGAGCCTACGGGTTCTATGGTGATAAAAAAAGAATAGGTTCTGACGTGCCTTTAAAAGCAACTGTAATATTAAAATCCATAAAACAAACAGAACGATGAAAACACTTTTTAAACTATTTTTACTAACCTTAATCATTTCGAGTATGTCTTGTCAAAACGAATACAGCAATTTAGACGATGGTCTTTATGCTAAATTTGACACCAATTACGGTGAATTTATTGCTAAACTTTACCACAAAAAAGCACCGATGACAGTCGGTAATTTTGTTTCTCTCGCCGAAGGCAACAACCCTAAAGCTAAAGAAAAATACCAAGGCAAAAAGTTTTTTGATTCGCTTACTTTTCACCGTGTCATAGACGGATTTATGATTCAAGGTGGCGACCCACTTGGCACTGGTCAAGGCGATCCAGGTTATAAATTTCCAAATGAAATCACAGAACTAACACACGACACCATTGGGGTTTTGTCTATGGCAAACAGTGGTCCAAACACCAATGGCAGTCAATTTTTTATTACACTGAAACCACAATCACCTCTAAATGGTTCGTATTCAGTCTTTGGTCAAATTGTTGAAGGTCAATCCGTTGTTGATTCTATAGGTAAAGTAGAAACCGATACGCGTAACAAACCTAAAGAAGCGGTAAGAATAAACACGGTAGAAATCATTAGAAAAGGTCAAGATGCCAAAAACTTTGACGCGGCAAAAGCTTTTGAAAACGGCATCGCAGAATTTGAAGAGGCACAAGCCAAAAAACAAGAGGAAATCAATAACACGATTAATTCTATGTATGACAATCTCCAAGAAACCGAATCTGGTTTAAGATACGTCATTACTAAAGAAAATCCCTCTGGCGAACAGCCACAAGTTGGCGATAATGTTAGCGTGCATTACGAAGGCCGATTAATAGACGGAACCGTTTTTGACTCGTCTTTTAAAAGAGATAAACCTATTACATTTCCACTCGGTCAACGCCGAGTAATAGCTGGTTGGGACGAAGGTATTGCTCTTATGAAAAAAGGTGAAAAAGCAACTTTGGTTATTCCACCAGACTTAGGTTACGGACCAAGAGGTGCTGGCGGAGTTATTCCACCAAATGCCTACTTGATCTTTGATGTTGAGTTGGTCGATATCAAATAAAATGAGATTAAAACCATTCACTATAAGCTACAATGTTCATTTATTGAATGTTGTGGCTTTTTTTATGATTTTTAATTTAATCGGATGCAAAACAGCCAAACTAAACTTATCTGCGACTTATCAAGTTAAATTTTTAGATGAATTTATTTTAGAAAAAAAATCTTTTGAAAATACTGAAATTGGTGGTCTATCTGGTATAGATTACAATGGTGATTATTTTGTTTTGATTTCAGATAAATCTACAAACCCTGATATTTTTAAGGCTGATATACAAATTGAAAATGATAAAATCAAAGCTGTAAATTTTAACAATCATCAAATCATAAAATGTAATACCATCAAAAGATTTGATACGGAAAGTATTCGTTTTTTACCTGATGCAACTGGCTATCTCGTTTCAACAGAAGGAGCTATCAATTCAAATGAAAATGCCCAAATCATTGAAGTTGACGAACAAGGTCAATGTCAAAAAAAATATGATTTACCAAAACATTTTGATGTCAATCATTTTAATCAACCAAGACATAATGGTGTTTTTGAAGGTTTGAGTATCGATTACAGCAAGCGTGGTTTTTGGGTGGTTAACGAATTGCCATTAATTGAAGACGGTCACAAACCTAAACTCTACAATTCATTCTCGCCAGTAAGAATAACCCATTATAATTTTGATAATTCTCAACCCGATGTTCAATATAGCTATGATTTAGAGCGTTTGGTTAAAATTCCTTTTTTGCCCTTTGGACTCAACGGTGCTACTGAAATTTTACAAATAGACAAAAGGCATATTGTTTTAATAGAACGTTCATTTTCAGCTGGTCATAGCTCAAAAGGCAATCGAGTAAAACTTTTTTTAATCGATATTTCAAAAGGAAAAAACACACTTGACATAAGAAGTTTAAAAAAAAATAAAGCCAAATCAATGCCAAAAACGCTGATTTTTGATTCTAAAAACATAAGAAAACAGCTTCAAAAGAACTTTATTGACAATATTGAAGGTATAAGTTTTGGTCCAGATTTACCAAATGGAAATAAAAGTTTAATTTTGATAAGTGATAATAATTTTAATGCTTTAGGCAAACAACTCAATCAGTTTGTTTTACTAGAACTCATAAAACCAAACCAATGAAATATACCAGACTTGTGATCACCTTTTCTTTTATGTTATGTTTTGCCTGTCAAGGTGATAGAGACAAAGTAAGGCAACTAAATATACCACCAGGCAAAACCCCTAAAGAAACCACATACTATTTGATCAGACACGCAGAAAAAAAGCGTGATAATCCGTCTGAAAAAAATCCCGAACTCAGTGAAAAAGGTTTTGAACGCAGTAAATATTGGGGCGAATATTTTGAAGATAAAAACCTTGAAATGTTCTACACTACAGACTCTATGCGAACATTTCAAACTATGATTCCTATTGTTTATCCATACAAAGCCCAAGTGCAGTTTTATGAAGCCAAAGACACTTTGTTTACTGAAGAATTTTGGACAAAAACCTATGGTAGAAACACTATCATTGTTGGTCACAGCAATACCACACCAAAATTTGTGAATGAAATAATCGGTCAAGACAAATACAAACCCATACCAGACAGTATTAATCACAGACTTTATAAAGTAAAAATTGATAAAGACGGATTTGTGGTTCAAGATACATTCGTCAATATTTTACTCAAATAATGATTGTGGAAGTTTTACTTTTTTGTATTTTGTTAATATCAACTTTGCATTATTGGCCATTTCAACATTGGGTATTTCGCACTTTGGCTTTTGCAAAAATTCAATTGAGTTTTATTCAGACTATTGTCATAGCTATTCTTTTAACACAATTCTCAAGTTTAAGTGATTTAAGTATAATTTTGAGTGCAATAATTTTATTGTTGTGGTTACATAATCTTTTTATTCTCCTGCCTTACACTTCAATTTATCATAGAGAAAGCCAAAGACTTGAAACATCAAAAGAAGCGGTAAGTTTTTTGTCAGTTAATGTGTATCAATATAATCAACAATATCATCTACTTATTGAGCTGATTAAACGTATTCAACCCGATATTTTATTAACGATGGAAAGCGATAAAAATTGGGAAAAAGCCTTAGAAGAAGTAGAAGATTTATTTCAATATTCTAAAAAAGTGCCACAAGACAATACTTACGGCATTCATTTTTACACTAAGCTCAAAGCAAACAAAATACAAGTCAACTATTTTGTTGCAGAGGATATTCCTAGTATTGAAGCCGATTTAGAAACAAAAGATGGTGATGAATTTACATTTTTTGGTATTCATCCGCCACCGCCAAGTCCTACGGAAGAAGAAACATCAAAAGAAAGAGACGCTGATATTTTAGCTTTAGGTCAAAAAATAAAAACTCTGAAAAAGCCCTGTTTGGTAGTTGGCGACTTTAATAATGTAGCTTGGTCAAAATCTTCAAAATTATTCAAAAAAACAACCCAATTGCTCGACCCCAGAATTGGACGTGGTTTTATCTCTACGTTTCACGCCAAGTATTTGTTTTTTAGGTTTCCGATTGATTTGATTTTTCACTCAAAATCCGTTTATATTCAGAACCTAAAAACTGAAAAACATATCAACTCTGATCATTTTCCTTTGTATGGAGAATTTGTTGTCCAACACAAAGCTCAAAAACAAGACACAAATACTGACCGACCTTCTGAAGATGAAAAAGAAACTATAAAAGAAATGATTAAAGAGGGGAAAGCGGTAGAGTCAGATAATAGAAAAATGTTATAGTTTTATACAATTTATTTATATAATCAATAAAATTTAGAGTTTTGTAAATAGAATTTATCTTCCTGACCTTAAATGTTAAAATCTGAATAATTTGGTGTTTTAAAAAAAATACTATAAATTTGATTTAAAATATCTGTAACTAATCAGTGTCAAAAATAAGACTATAAATTTTGGATAATACAAACTGAGCATATATTTTCTTTGTGCTTATTTCAATTTTTTAAAAAAAATTTCAAATAAGCCACTCATTAGAGCTTGATTTTAAAAATCAGACCTTTATCAACATTTTTAACTTTTTGGATTGATAACTAATTGGTTAATAATTTGTTTGTTACAAACATACCACCCTACATTTGTAAGAAAAAAAGTTGGAAAAGGATAAGCTTATAGAATCACTCTTGCAGAAGGTAGAAGAACTTTCTAAAAAGCTAATTGCTTTAGAATTAGAAAATAGTCAACTTAAAGCACGACTTACCAAATATGAAACTCCAAAAAACAGTAATAATAGCTCCATACCACCCTCAAAGGATGAAAATAGACCAAAGAGGAAAAGCCTAAGAATAAAGACAGGGCGTAAGCCGGTGGGCAAACAGAAGAAAAGGCAATACTTTGAAGATGGTTGAGATACCTGATGTTACAGAAGAACACATACCAGATTATTGTAACTGTTGTGGAAACGACCTTTCATCACTTCCACATCAATATGCAGGAAGTCGACAGGTATTTGACATCCCTGAAATAAAAATAAAAGTCACAGAACACAAGGTTTATAAAAAAGTTTGTCCTTGCGGTTGTGAAACAAAAAGCGACTATCCATCACAAGCAAATGCACCCGTAAGCTATGGGAATAATATTGAAAGTTTAATAGGATATTTTCATACCAGACAATACTTGCCTTTTAAGAGAATGCAAGAAATGTTCAATACGGTTTTTAATATTCCTATAAGTGAAGGAGGAATACACTATTTATTAAACAAACTTGTCACTAAAGCTGAACCTGCATATAATCTGATAAAACAAGAAATAGCAAACTCAAAATCACCTATCGGTAGCGATGAAACAGAGTAAAAGTATCAGGAGACAAAAACTGGGCGTGGACATGGCAAAATGAAAAAGCAACCTTTATTACCATAACTGATAATAGAGGACAAAAAAGTATAGAACAAACCTTTGAAAATGGTTTTGAAAATGCTGTGTTAGTGCACGATTGTTGGAAGAGTCATTTCAATACCAACGCTCAATCACACCAAATTTGCATGGCACATTTACTTCGGGATTTAAACTATCTAACTGAAAAGCATGATCATAAATGGAGTAGAGCTTGCAAAAACTTATTTTTAAAAGCCATCAACTTTAAGAAAAATATAAAAGATATAGCCTTTAACAAGGATTGTCCAATAAAGAAAAGTATAGAAAAAAGAATGGATATCATCTTAAATCATGATCCGCCAAAAGAACATAAAGAATTAATAACTTTTAAAAAAAGACTTATAAAATACAGGAACTATATCTTTACATTCCTCTATCATCTGGATGTACCTCCAGATAACAACGCCTCTGAAAGAGCAATAAGAAATATAAAAGTAAAACAGAAAATCTCTGGACAATTTAGATCAGAACAGGGCTGTGATAACTTTGCCATACTTAGATCTGTAACAGATTCTTGTTTAAAAAATCAGCAATCAGTTTTATCTACACTAAATATTATTGCTAATTTGCGGACTGATTAGTTACAAATATCTTAAATGTTAACAAATAATACTCGACACTCGACACTCGACACTCGACACTCGACACTCGACACTCGACTACGAGGTTAACATTATATTTCTCTAAACCTTTTGAATTTACATAGCTTAAAATCTAAGAACTCCAATGATTTTAAAAATTAAGTTTAACTAAAATATTTTAACTATGTATAATTTACTAAAATTTCCACTACTATTTTTTATATTAAGTCTTTTTCTTGTTGGCTGTACATCAGAAGAGGTTAGTCAAGACTTAAACGAAATAACAAATGAAGAAACAAGTTTTGCTAAGCGTGTTGATTTCCCTGATTTAAACACTTATCTAAGCAATAAGTATCCAAACGGCTATACTTTTGGTTATGAAAGAACATTTACAGAAGATGATGATACGTTTGTTGTCAAAGAAGTGTTTGCCAATGGAGCCACAGAAGTGACTGGCTTTGTGAATCTAACAAATGATGATTTCACACAGTATTTAGAATTGCAAAGAGCACGTGATATGATTTGGATAGATGATTTTGTAGATGGCGAGTTATATGAATTTGATGCCAGCGACCCAGATAGCCAAGAATTTTTTGTTCAAGGGTTTTTAGAGAATTCGGCACAACAAACATCAACAGCTAATCGTTTTTGGGGTTGGCAGTGTGGGGAAGAGTACGCAATACCCGAAGATTCATCAAACAAAATAAGAAATTGTTGCTATTACGTTATCTGGTCTAAATTGTCAAAAACATGTAAACCATTTTCAAGTAATAATTTACCAGGTAGTAACCCAAGATTACCTCAGGTTAGTTCAAGTTTATAAATTTTAATCAAAAGGGGATTATTAATTTAATCCCCTTAAACGATCCTTTTATGAAATATATTATTTTACTTTTTTTTATTTCAAATTTTACTTTTTGTCAGACTTTAAAGGTTTATGATAAAAATACTAAAATTAGTGTTCCCTATGCTATTGTATTTCTTGATACAATTGGATATTATACAGATGAGAACGGGGTCTTGAATATTAACGGAAATAATTTTGATAGTATAAGTGTCAAACATTTGAATTACAAAATATTAAAATTGGATTCAAAAAAAGATTTTGACACAATATACCTTAAGCCTAAAGTGAATGTTTTAAATGAAATTCTATTAGTTGATTTTAAAAATAAAAAAGAAAAAAAACTTAAATCACCATCTAATTATTTTAGTTCTTTGATGAGAAATAATAATGAAGTGATAACTTGCCTTTGCCCAAAGAAACAAAAAACTATAGGAAGTATTTTAACTGGATTTAAGTTTGAATTGAGTAAAAATAAGCATTTAAACAACAGAAAAGCACTAACAACTGAAAGCGTTAGTTTTCGTTTAAACTTCTATGAAAACAAAAATTTTATACCTGCAAAGTACTTATATTCAAAGATTTATTCTGATATGTCTATTGTTGAACTTATCGAAGATAAATATAGTATGTACCTTAATTTTAAGGATAAACCATTAGAAATAAAAGAAAATGGATTTTGTTTTGGCCTGGAACATTTAGAATTTAAAAATACTCCAAAAACTAAAACAGATTTCTTTATGAGTATAGAGAATAGCTATAATAAAAGCAAGTACTTTAAGGCTAAAACAGTTACTAATTACTCCCTTTCAGGTAAAAAGCTCTTAACAGCAAAAGAAATTGATTCTGAAGGATTCAAATTTCATAACCTAAAAGATGACCCAGTTTTAATCCCTGAAATGGTAATTTACAAGTAATAAGATATGAACAATTATTTCATTTCAATTTTCAAACTAAGTTCAAAATTATCTTTTGTGTGTTTTCTCTTTGTAACCACATCCTGTGGTTTAACGATGAAAACAATCTCAGGTTTACCTAATCCAAAAGTTCTTACTGAAAAACAAATAATTGATGTAATTAATGGTTTGCCAAAAGATAATAATGTTTATGATGCTATGTATAAACAAGCCATTGATTCATCCAAAATCATGAATTTGTTTTTTAAAGGTATGGAAACCAAAGCTTATATATATAATAGTAGAGGAGAACTTTTATGTAAAAGACAAAAAGCATTTTGTGATTCTGCAGAATTAGAATCTATTGAGCAAAGTAGTATTGAAAAGGAATATAAAATTTGTATTAATAACTCAGAAAATGAAAATTTAAATAAAATCATTGAGGATATAGAATTTTTTCAAGGTAATTATAAAAACACAAATAGTTACACAGTCTTGTACTATTGGAATTTTGCCTCTGATAAAAAGCTTTATAAAGAATATTGGCAAGCTTTCAAATCTTCTTTTAGTAATGAAAAGAATGTTGAATTCATAAGAATAAACACTGATTTATCAGAAAACTGGAATCTTCAACCTGGTAAAAAACTCAAATTAAAATTAAAAAATAAAGGAGATGGTGTTTATAAGATTTTAGTTGGTCAAATGCCATGGGATAAAAAAATACAAATCAAATAGTCAATTGATTTATAAAGACTTCAACCTCTGATCTATCGGAAAATCATCAACAGATTTGATGCTTATAGATTTATAATCAGCGTGATAAGGATTGATAAGATAATTAAAATCTCCATAAACCACAGCACTTGGCACTTTTAATACTAAGCTTTGATTTTGCATAATAAAATCATCACCAATTTTTTGGCTACTCATATGATGCGGTAAAGCATTCCATAATTTTGGTAAGTCTTTGGTAGCGAGAGTTTCTACACTTATGTTTTGTGGAATTTTGATACACATCATTTTGAAATCGCTTGGGAGTTGGTGTAAAGGCAAATGCACCAAAACTTCCGCCATAGCCAAGGCTCTACTTTGTGAAGTGTAAATCATTTCAACGCCTTTGCTGTTCCATCGATTGCCAGATAAAGCTACACCATTACCGCTTAAAGATTTAGAATATTTTAACCGTGTTAACCTGAAAACCTCCACTATGCAAAAATGCCTTGGTCTATTCTGTTGAGCTCATCCATAACAAGTGCTTTGCCGTATGAATCTTTAAGCAACTCTGCTGGTGTGAGGTTATTAAAAACCAAAGATGGTGTATTGAGCCAATCGTAAAACTGTGTATTATTGTCAAAAACTTGCTTTCCAAAAGCCGTAACTTCTGCAATTTCAAGGATTTTTTCAGAATGTATGGGTTTGAAATGAAAATCTTTAGTTTTCTTGTAGCGTTGTAAACTTTTGGTAGAAATATTGAGATATTCGTACCATTCATCTTCAGAAAAAGGTGAAAACAACATTACTGTTTTAAAAAGTTGATACGATAACCCCTTTCTGATGGACTTTATCACTAAAATTTTGTCATTGATAAAGTCAGAAAATGAAAAATTTTTGATGTCATGAAAAGGTCTGATATCTTTGGTAATGTATGCTGAAACGGCTTCATTAACAACTTGTAGCTCGGTATGGGTGCTATATTTTTTCATCTCTCGTTTATTTACAAATATATACAAATGTCTTCAAAATTAAGACAATAGTCTAAACTTTAACATTTTTCTTTAGACTTTTTGACTTGTATTTTTTCGTTTTCAATTTTAGAAACTAATTCGAGCTGTTGATTTTTAAGGGCTTTTGAGATGTTTTCGAGTTTGATATTTTCTGATTTTGGTCGATAATTTTTATAATCTACAAACCTGACGCTATCAATATATCTTTCGTTATAGGCTTCTCTAAATCGAATGCCACCACCGTTGACCATAAAGCTATATGCCAAATAATCGAGTTTGTAGTCATCTTTTCCAAACCAGTATAAATACTTATCCTGAAAATCTGAGCCACCACCAACTTGATCAAAATTTACGGCTATTTTGTGATATATTTTATTTTTTATGGTATCTAAACCCAGATAAGTTTTGTTAACTGCTTTATCATTTAATCGAAATGGCAACTGCACAAAGTAATGCACAGAATTTATTGATTCGGCATATTTTTGTGCAGTAGTATCAGCAATTTGCACTAAAGAATCATTGATATAGCGCTTAAAACTTTTATCAGGTTCATAGTAATCCTTAATCAAGGAGTCAGCACTACGAAAAATTCTTGAATATATATAATGATTGCAATGACCTTGGCTGGTGTATTTTTTGTTTCTAAATGTAAAGCTTACAGTTGAGTGTTTAAAAGCATCTGTACCAGAAACTTCAATAGCTTTATCTACAATACTTTGAGCACTTTGACGAGTATCATTATTAGATTTGCAACTAATCATTATGACTAATAGTGATATAATATAAATATTAGGTTTCATATCGTAGAGAATTATATTTACAATATTACACATTATTATTTATCAGCACACACTCGTTTTATTATCTTTGCAAATTCAAATTAATATAAGCTTTAGAGCTTAGAATACTGATTGCATGAAGATATCTTATAATTGGTTAAAAGATTTTATTGACATAAAGTGGTCAGCTGAAAAAATTGAAACCATTCTTACAGATTTAGGTTTAGAAGTTGAAGGCATAGAAAATTTTGAATCCATAAAAGGACAATTAGAAGGTCTTGTAGTTGGGAAAGTTTTAGAATGCAAAAAACACCCAAACGCCGACCGATTAAAATTAACTCAAGTTGATATTGGCGAAAAAGACCCAGTTCAAATTGTATGTGGTGCACCAAATGTAAATAAAAATCAGTGGGTTCCTGTCGCAACTGTTGGCACAACCATTTACAATCAAAAAGGAGAATCTCTTAAAATCAAAAAAGGCAAGATAAGAGGCGAAGTTAGTATGGGTATGATTTGTGCCGAAGATGAAATTGGTTTGGGCAAATCACACGACGGTATTATGGTTTTAGAAGGTGACTTTCAACCTGGTCAAGCTTTAAATACGGTCTTTCCTGTTGAAACAGACAAAGTGTTTGAAATCGGATTGACCCCAAACCGTGCTGATGCTATGAGCCATTGGGGCGTAGCTCGCGATTTGAGAGCTGGTATTATGCATCAAGGTAAAAGCCTACCAATCAATACACCTTCAATAAGTAATTTTCACGTTGAAGATCGTTCAAGACGAACTAAAATAGAAGTTAAAAACTCTGAATTAGCACCAAGATATTGTGGCATAACAATAACAGATATAAATATTGACGTTTCCCCACTATGGCTTCAAAATAGATTGAAAGCCATTGGCATCAATCCTAAAAACAATATCGTTGACATCACTAATTATGTGATGCACGAAATTGGTCAACCCTTGCACGCTTTTGATGCTGACAAAATTAAAGATTCCCAAATTATGGTCAAAACCTTAGATGAAGGCAGTTTATTTACCACCTTAGATGGTGTTGAGCGAAAACTTTCTTCAGAAGATCTAATGATTTGTGATACAGAAAAACCGCTCTGCATTGCTGGTGTTTTGGGTGGTGAAAATTCAGGCGTTTCTGAAACAACAAAAAGCATTTTTTTAGAAAGTGCTTATTTCAATTCTGTAAGTGTGCGTAAAACAGCTAAAAGACACGGAATCAATACCGATGCTTCGTTTAGATTTGAACGTGGCATTGACCCACACATTACAGAAGATGCTTTAAAACGAGCAACTATTTTAATCAGTGAAATTGCAGGTGGTAAAATCAGTAGTGAAATTGATGATTTTTACCCTAAAAAAATTGAAGACCACCAGGTTTTTCTCACCTTTGATAAAATCAATTCGCTTGTTGGTGAAGAGTTGGATTCTGGAGTTATAAAATCAATTTTGACATCTTTAGACATCAAAGTCAATAATGTTTCTGAAAGTGGAATGGGTCTAACCATACCAGCTTATCGCGTAGATGTAACACGCGAAGTAGATGTGATTGAAGAAATTCTAAGAGTTTATGGCTACAATAAAATAAAGTTAGATAACAAATTTAATGTTTCTGTAGCCAATTCTTCAAAATTTGAAGATTATAAAATTCAAAACATTATCGCTAATATGTTAGTGTCTAAAGGCTTTTACGAAACTATGGCAAATTCCTTGACAACTTCAGATTATACAGAATTTAGTAGCCAAATTTCAAAACGCAACAATGTTGAAATAATCAATCCATTGAGTCAAGATTTAGCTGTGATGAGACAGAGTTTATTGTTTTCTGGTTTAGAAAATATCAGTTATAATTTAAATCGAAAAAATGAAAATCTCAAGTTTTTTGAATTCGGCAAAAGTTATCATAAGTTTGATAAAAAAATAGCTGAACAAAAACACCTTTCTCTTTTTGTCGTTGGAAATAGAGTAGAAGAAAACTGGTTAAAATCTTCAAACCACATCGATTTCTTTTACCTAAAAGGTATTGTTGAAAGTGTTTTAGAAAAATTAGGTTTAAATTTTATATCTGCTCCAAATGAAGATGATACCATTGCAGAAGGCTTATCTTATAAAGTCAAGACAAAAACCCTTGTAAAATTTGGTCGGCTTAAAAAAGAAATTACAGAGGCTTTTGATGTTTCAAAAGAAGTTTTATACGCAGATTTTGATTGGGATACACTATTAAATCTAACAGCTAAGATTAAGTTTAAATCTCAAGATATTCCAAAATATCCAGAAGTAAGACGCGATTTTGCCTTGCTTATAGATGAAAATATTTCATTTGAGCAAATTGAGAATATTGCCAAAAAAACCGATAAAAAACTCCTGCAACAAGTCAACTTGTTTGATGTTTATCAAGGCGAAAATTTACCCGATGATAAAAAGAGTTATGCCGTCAGTTTTACCTTTAGAGACCAAAACAAAACACTAACAGATAAACAAGTAGATAAAATCATGGCTAAACTGCAAAAACAATTTGAAACACAATTGCAAGCAGAGTTGAGGTGATTGTTGAATAAATTTCATTTAAAATAAACTTTATCGCGTTTGTTTACATGCTTAAAGTATAATTTATAAGGTTTTTGTAAATTTGGTAAAATCTGAAAATATGGATATTCAAGCAACAAAGCTTCAACTGGTTAAGACTATTTTAGAGAATGAAAATTCAGAATTTATCCTGAAAATTGCTGATTTTGTAAGTAAAGAAAAAGCTGATTTTTGGAATAAATTAAATACTTCTGAGCAACAAGAAATAAAACAAGGTATTCAAGAATTGAATGACGGAGAAAGGGTTTCATATCAATCTTTTTTAAAGAAAATATCCTAATGAATGAATGTTTTTTTGTCCAAGCTTGCTGAAAAAAAAACTTCTTAAGTTTTATCTCAATATCTTTTAGAAGAATGGAATTTGAACACTCGAGATAAGTTCATATCTAAATTAACCGATAAAATCAATCAAATATCAGCATAACCGGAGAGTTGTCCACAATCAACAGAATTTAAAGGTCTTTATAGATGCGTAGTAACAAAACAAACTACCTTTTATTATAGAATATCAAAAAAATCGAATGAAATCGAGATAATCACTATTTTTGATACACGACAAGACCCAAACAAACTTGAAAAAGATATAAATTAAAACCTTGGTTATTAGGCTATTTATGGTCTAAATTCAACCTGTCTTTTTTAGCAAGTTTACTCACCACAAGCTCATAACTGTGATTAATCAAATGTTTGATAAATTTTTCAGTCAAATCTGAGTTTTCTATAACTACAGTATTCCAATGTTTTTTATGCATATGATAGCCTGGAAAAATGGAGTCTGGATATTTTTCTCGTAGCTCAATAGCCTTTTTGGGGTCGCATTTTAGATTAATACTGCACTCACCTGCTTCCCACTTTTTTAGAGAGGTTAAAGCAAACATTTTATTTATCACTTTAAAAACTAAAGTATCATCATCAAAGGGAAAGGACTCTGAACAGCCAGGTTTTGATAGACAATAATTTCTATACTCTTCAATAGTCATGACTAAAAATAATATACAGTGCAATACCTACAAAAACAGTAATTTGTAAGTATTTAAATATAAAAGCAGATTTTGAATAGTTCTGGATAAAATTATAAAATTTATGAGCAAATATGGCAATAACCCCAAAAATAATAAAAGCTTGAAGCATAAAAATAAAACCTAAAAAATAAAACTGAAAGATTGTGTTTTCGGTTTTGTTCCATAAAAATTGAGGAAAAAAAGCCATAAAAAACAAAGTAACTTTAGGATTAAGCACATTCATCAAAAAGCCTTGCTTTAAATAATTTTGAGATGTTTTTGTAATGGGCTTAGATTTTAACTCAATCGAAGCAGGTTCTTGATATATTTTGAATGCGAGATAAAGTAAATAAAAAGCCCCAGCTAATTTTATAATCAGAAATAAAATATCAGAAGCCGTAATCAAAGCCGAAACACCAAAAGCAACTAACGAGGTATGAACTAAAATTCCTAAAACCAAACCCAAACTCAACAATAAGCCTTGTTTTTTGCCACGACTTAAACCAGTGACCAACACATAAATAATATCTGGACCTGGCGATAACGTCAATAAAACTGAAGCTACCAAAAATTGCAGGATAATCTCAAACATAGCGATTGACATAAGCTTTTTTGATATCTTTCACCAACTTTGACTCTTCATAAACAAACCCTGTATAAAGCTGAACTAAAGACGCACCAGCATTAAATTTTTCGAGGGCATCATTGGCAGAATGGATGCCACCAACCCCAATTATTGGAATATCGTTTTTTGTATTTGTTTTTAGAAACTCAATAACTTCGGTTGACCTTTGCTTTAAAGGTTGACCACTCAAGCCACCAGTTTCATTTTGATGTTTAGATTTTAAATTATCTCTTGAGATGGTCGTGTTTGTTGCGATGATTCCAGCAATTTGACTTTCTTCTACAATGTTGAGAATATCAAAAAGTTGACTCTCATTTAAATCTGGTGCAATTTTAAGTAAAATGGGTTTGGGTTTTGGTCGAGATAAGTTGAGGTCTTGTAAGCGGTTTAAAATTTTTAAAAGCGGTTTTTTTTCCTGTAAATCTCTTAAATCTGGTGTGTTTGGCGAACTCACATTTACCACAAAATAATCGACAACTTCAAACAAAGCTTTAAAGCAAATTTCATAATCATCTACAGCTTTATGGTTTGGTGTGGTTTTGTTTTTACCAATATTACCACCAATTATGATGTTACCTTTGTTTTTTAAAGCCTTCACCACAGCATCAACACCTTTATTATTAAACCCCATTCTATTGATCAGGGCTTTATCCTCTTTTAATCTAAACAACCGTTTTTTTAGATTACCAGGTTGTGGTTTTGGTGTTACCGTTCCTATTTCAATAAACCCAAACCCAAGAGCAGACATCTCTTTATAAAATTCTGCATTTTTATCAAAACCAGCAGCAAGTACCAACTGGATTTTTAAATATTAAATCAAAAACTTTTGTTTGAAGCTTTTCAGACTCATATTTATAATGATTTTTATAAAGTATAGAAAGAAGTGGGGTTTTAAAAATCAATTTTAATAGACTTGTAGTTAAATGATGAACGCGTTCAGGATCAAGACTAAAAAGGACAGGTCTAATAAGCTGTTTATACATAAAAAAACTTTTATCAAAAATAAGGTTTAATAAACAAACTGAACAAAAAACCCTAAATTTGAAATACTAAAACTATAATTGATTATGATAAATAAAGAAGCTCTCCTAAATCGTTTCATTAAATACGTCAAAATAGACTCTCAAAGTAATCCCAACAACAAATCCACGCCAAGCACCAAAAAGCAGTGGGAAATAGCAAATCTTCTTAAAGATGAACTCGTGCAAATTGGTTTAGAAGAAGTTAGTATAGACGAGAACGCCTATGTTATGGCAACTTTGCCTTCAAATATCAAAAATGATGTTCCTTGTATAGGTTTTGTATCTCACTTTGACACTTCACCAGACTTTTTAGGAAAAAATGTCAATCCACAAATCCATAAAAATTATGATGGCGAGGCTATAAAACTTAATGAAGAAAAAGTCTTGTCGCCAGATTATTTTGAAGATCTTAAACTTTATAAAGGTCAAACACTAATCACTACAGACGGAACAACACTTCTGGGTGCTGACGATAAAGCTGGTATTGCAGAAATTGTTTCTGCAATGGAATATCTCGTTAAACATCCTGAAATTAAGCATGGTAGTATAAGAGTATGTTTTACACCAGATGAAGAAATTGGTCGTGGTGCACACAAGTTTGATGTTAAAAAGTTTGGGGCAAAATGGGCTTATACCATGGACGGCAGTCAAGTTGGTGAATTAGAATACGAAAATTTTAACGCAGAGAAGCTAAAATCAGAATAAATGGCAAAAGTGTTCATCCAGGCTATGCTAAAGACAAAATGATTAACAGCAGTTTAATAGCGACAAAACTTATTAGTGTTTTGCCAGAATCAGAAATTCCAGCAAAAACTGAAGGTCGTGAAGGTTTTTTTCATCTGACAAAAATTAATGGAGATGTAAGCTCAACAGAACTTCATTTTATCATTAGAGACCACGATAAGAATTTATTTGAAAACCGCAAGCATCTTTTAAGAGATATCGTTTCAGAAATTAATAAACAATATGGTATTAACACAGTTCAAATAGAAATTAAGGATCAATATTTTAATATGAAAGAAAAAATTGTTCCCGTGATGCATAGTATTGATATTGCTAAAAAAGCTATGGAACAATGTGGGGTTAAGCCATTAATTAAACCAATTAGAGGCGGAACTGATGGTGCTCAATTAAGCTATATGGGCTTACCTTGTCCTAATATTTTTGCTGGTGGGCATAATTTTCACGGTCCTTATGAATATGTTCCATTAGAAAGTATGCAAAAAGCCACAGAAGTCATTATCAAAATTGCAGAAATAACTTCAGAGACTTATGCACAGAATAATTAAATATTCGAGGCATTTTAATAAAAATTGATTTTAGATTATTTTTTAACCTATATCAAATCTTCAAAATAAGAAACAGAAAAATTTATTTGTTTTTAAAAACAGGTAAAAGTTGAGTACTGACCTCACCAAAACCAATTCTAACCTCGTGGTTTTGACAATAACCTCTCATCGTTACAGTATCAAAATCTTCAATAAATTTTCGTTCCTTACCATCATTTAACCTTAAAGGTTTTTCTCCACGCCAAGTTAATTCTAACATTGACCCATAAGAACCTGGCGTTGGTCCAGAAATGGTTCCACTAGCCATCATATCACCGCTGTTAACTGGGCAACCATTGATGGTATGATGTGCCAATTGTTGACTCATATTCCAATACATATATTTAAAATTGGTATGTGATACGACGGTTTCAGTAGCGTTTTTAGGTGTTATTCCAACTTCTAAATTGATATCAAAACTCTTTTTGTTGTCTTTTGATTTTAAATAAGGTAAAAGTGGTTTAATAGGTTTTGGACTCTCAGTTCTAAAAGGCTCTAAAGCATCAAGAGTTACAATCCACGGTGATATTGAAGAGGCAAAACTTTTGGTCAAAAACGGACCAAGTGGCACATATTCCCATTTTTGAATATCACGTGCACTCCAATCATTAAAAATGACCATACCAAAAATATTGTTTTCGGCATCATCAATAGGAATAGGCTGTCCCAAGTGATTAGTCGCGGTGGTTACAAAAGCCATTTCCAATTCAAAATCGACCAATCGTGAAGGACCAAAAATAGGTTCGTTAGCTCCCTTTGGTAATTTTTGACCTTGAGGACGATGCACATGAATACCGCTAGGAATAATCGATGAACTTCTACCATGATAACCTACAGGTAAGTGAAGCCAATTGGGTAACAAAGCATTTTCTGGATCTCTAAATATTTTACCCACATTTGTTGCATGCTCTTTACTAGAATAAAAATCAGTGTAATCACCAACTTGAACAGGCATCTGCATTTCGATTTCATCAAGCTTAAACAAAACCGTTTGGCGATGATCTTTATTATTTTTTAATTTAGGATTATTGGCATCAAATATTTCAGCTATTCTATTTCTGACACTTCGCCAAGTTTTTCTACCATCGGCAATAAAATCATTTAAAGTATCTTGAAGAAAAATATCATCAGTTAAAGGAATGCCTTCAAAATACCCTAATTGATGTAAAGCACCAAGGTCAATAGCGTAATCGCCAATTCGTGTACCAATAGTGATAATATCATCTCGAGTTAGAAACACACCAAAAGGAATATTTTGTATTGGAAAATCAGTGTTATCAGGAATCTCTAACCAGGTTTTTCGTTTGGGATCGTTGGCCAATAAGCTCATATTAAAGTTTTATAGTGTAAATAAAAAGATTAAACATTATTCAAATATATTATTTTATGTTAATTAACCGAATGCTTTTATTATTTTTGAATCAGTTTTAACGATAAATTATTATGACAGAAGATAAAGAAATATTTAAGCTTATTTCAGCAGAAGAATCTCGACAAAAAAATGGATTAGAACTTATTGCCAGTGAAAATTTTGTTAGCCCAAACGTGCTAAAAGCGACGGGTTCTGTTTTGACCAATAAATACGCCGAAGGCTATCCAGGCAAACGCTATTATGGCGGATGCGAAATTGTTGACCAAGTCGAACAAATTGCGATAGATAGAGCCAAAACTTTGTTTGGAGCAAGTTTTGCTAATGTTCAGCCACACTCGGGTTCTCAAGCTAATACGGCTGTTTTTTCAATGTGCTTACAACCAGGTGATAAAATTTTAGGCTTTGATTTATCGCATGGCGGTCATTTAACGCATGGTTCACCTGTAAATTTTTCTGGAAAACTTTACAATCCTGTTTTTTATGGCGTTGATAAAGAAACGGGAATAATTGATTATAACCAAGTTGAAAGCGTTGCACTCAAAGAAAAACCTAAAATGATTATCGCTGGTGCTTCAGCCTATTCCAGAGAAATAGATTATAAAGCCTTTAGACAAATTGCAGATAAGGTTGGTGCAATTTTGTTAGCCGATATAGCACATCCTGCAGGATTAATTGCAAAAGGATTGCTTCAAGACCCTATTCCGCATTGTCACGTGGTAACTTCAACTACCCATAAAACACTTCGTGATTCACGTGGTGGAATTATTTTAATCGGCGAAGATATCGACAACCCATTTGGTGAAAAGTTTAAAAGTGGAAAGCTTAAAAAAATGTCATCTCTGATGAATTCTGGTGTTTTTCCTGGCAATCAAGGCGGTCCATTAGAACATATTATTGCTGCCAAAGCCGTAGCATTTGGTGAAGCATTGACTGACGAATTTTTACATTACACAATCCAAGTCAAGAAAAATTCGGAAGCCATGGCAAAAGCTTTTGTGGACAAAGACTACAATTTAATTTCTAATGGAACTGATAACCACATGATGTTAATCGATTTGCGAAATAAAAACATCACAGGTAAAGCGGCTGAAGAAGCTCTTGGCAAAGCTGGTATCACTGTCAACAAAAACATGGTGCCTTTTGATGACCAATCGCCGTTTGTTACTTCTGGTATTCGTGTTGGCACGCCCGCCATTACTACAAGAGGATTTGTTGAATCTGATATGAAATGGGTGGTTGACTTGATAGATGAAGTCATCACAAATCACGACGATAATAAAGCTTTAGAAATTTTAAAACAAACTCTCGAAACAAAGGTTAAAAACAAACCTTTGTTTGTAGAAACCCAAATTGCGTAACCTAATTAATTATTAATCCTTAAATATTTTTATGATGAAAAAAACCATTTTATTAACCTTAACCTTGTTCTTAGGAACATTTATTTATGCACAAGCTCAAGACGAAGCTTTTGTTCAAGATGCTTACAAACTCACTAAACTATCTTCTGGTGCTGTAGAAGCCAATATGAGTCAAATTTACACAATGATTCCTGAAGATAATGTAGAGGCTTTCAAAAAAGAACTCCAACCTATTATGGATGATTTTTATATGAAATTGGCCTAAAAGAGTACTGAATATTACACTCACGATGAAGTCAAAGAGCTATTAAACTTTTATAATAGTGAACTCGGTCAAAAAACACTTGAAGTTCAAGAAAAAATGACTAAAGAATCTATGGGAATGGCACAAGAACTCAATATGAAATTGATGCCATTGATTCAAAAATATACGAAGTAAGTTTAGAATTAAGAAAAGTTTATTTTTCAAAACCGTCTCAAAAAGAGGCGGTTTTTTTATATTTGAACCAACCCAAAATCTTTCCTAATCCAGCAACTTCTGATGTCAATATTAGCTCAATTAACCCAATTAAAAAACTCAGTGTTTACTCTTTACAAGGTGAATTATTATTTCAAAAAAAATATAATCAAACGGATATCAATTTAGATATTCAAAACTTCGCCGACGGAATTTATATTTTAGAATTACAAGATAAAACTCGTTCATTTAAGCAGAAATTGATTGTTAGGAATTGATATGTCACTCCTCATCAAACACAACACTTTCATAAGCTCCAGCGTCAGGGTTTTGAGAACGGTTTACGCCCAATATGTCAAATGGCACTTCCGCAGAGGTTTGCGTATTACCAATGCCATTAGCAAGAGATTCTTCGCTGATATTCAATTGATTAAGTTGTGTGTCTAAAAACCCAGGAGATTGATTTAAAACAATATTTTCATACAAATTTGTATTGTTAAAATCAAATTCTGGTTCTTCTAAGGGCTGAGAATTAAACGGGTCAATATGCAACAAACTGTTTTCAAATTTAAAATTAAATGCAAGATCTTCTGAACGATTAAACAGGATCTCGACGCGTTCATTGCCATAAATGATACAATTTGAAAACGTCGCTTCAACCAAATCTGCTACAAACAAATTTTCTTGAGTTTCCAATTGGTTTTCTATCAATAAAGCTGGAAATTGTCTAAAAGAATTTTGCCAGTAATTAGCAATGGTAGAGTGTTTAAAACTGTATCGACCACCAAGCGACAGGTTAACAGAAGCTTGACCAGAATTGTTAACCACAAAATTTTCAGCCTCTATAAAACCTGTTCTAGCTAATAAACCCACATTAGATGAGTTGTAAATCTGTGTATTTTTCAGGGTTAAAGTCGGGTTTTCTGTACCGTCATTTGAGTCCATTAAAATTCCAACTGTGGCATTTTTTATGGTGGCATAATCAAATTGATGATCGGTGCTTCCTGCGGTTAGCCAAATCGTTCCCCATTGACCTGGCACTTCAGAAAATTCGGGTTCGAGTCTATCGCCTTCAAAAATGACTTCGTTTTCTAAAATTTCAGGATCGGAGCTCAACTGCCCATTAACGTGTAAAGACGCATTTTCGGCAACTATAATGCCACTGTTTTCGTGAAAATGAATTCTTGCACCAGCCTGTATTTCTAAGGTTTGTCCACTTGGCACACCTGCATAACCAAAAATGACATAAGGTTTTTCGTTTGTGAAAGTAAGCTCAGAGTCGTCTAAAATAAAGCCATCAATCAGCACTTCGTCGCCTTCTTCATTCATACCCAAAGAAATGGTTTCGTTGCTACCATCTTCAAAACGTTCAGGAAAAAGAAACACCGCATCTTGAATTAACGTGACTAAATCGACTTTTTGAAGTCGGTCGCCACTATCAAATTGAATTTCATCAGTCAACAAAAACTGGTTGTTTTGAGCAGCGAGTTCTTCAATACTTGCGGTCACTTCTACAAAGACAAAAATACTATCATTTGCCTGTATTTCAATGTTTTCAAATGTTTTGCCTGGCAAACCATCAATGTTTAATCTGTATTTTGAATTTTCGCCTTCTGCTAAACTTACGCTTGGTATAGAGATGTCGTTGTCACTTCGGTTATAGACTTTAAATTGAAACGTGCTGGATCCGATGTTAGTAAAAACAGTATCAAGGAATAAAGTATCAGTTGAAAATTCGAGATTTCCTGAACTCGGTTCAAAATCAAAATCTTCTCGGCAAGAAGACATTAACACAACAGCTAAAATTAAAAGCAACGGAAAGTAGGTTTTACAGAATTTTATCATAGTTTAAAAACGACAGAGTTTTAATATTATTTTGAAATGACTTTCACTTCAAATAATTTGTTCCAGTTTTTACCTGTAACATAGAATTTTTGAGTTTTAACTTTATAAGTAATACCATTTAACACGTCTAAATCTTAGATTTTGCCAAAAGACCCTCATTATTTATAGCCTCTTGTAGTGCGCAGTTTTTTATTCAGCTATTCTTTTCTTTAAGTCCATTCTTTCGTGCAATATTCTTGTTATTTCAACATAATTTTCATTTTTAGTCCTGTAAAATATTATATGCCGATTTGTTTTCATTCCGAAAAGTTGTTTTGATATTCCGCTGAAATTTTTCCCTAATCTAGGATTTTCAGCAATTTCTCCACATTTTGATATTAGTTCGTCGTAATATTTGTTCGCTTGTTGTTCAGACCAAACTTCAAGAGTGTAATTCCAAATTACTGATAAGTCCTCGACAGCTTTGTTCGTCAACTTATATTTAGCCATTCGAGTGCTTTTTCGCTTTTAGAGATTCAAGGTGTTTTTTGGGGTCGAAGTCGTGAGCTATGCCACTGTCAATTCCTTCTTGTATTGAGGCTTTCAAGGCAATTACCTTATTTTCTTCTTCCTCTAAAAGTCTCAATCCAGCACGAATTACTTCGCTAACATTTTTAAATCTTCCTTCACTTATACGGTTTTGAACGAATTGGTCAAAATAATTTCCGAGTGATATTGATGTGTTTTTGCTCATTTGACAACTATTTTTTCAAATATACCAAAAACTGGTATGTATGCAAAATTTCTTTTAAACTGCTCAATACTATTATTTTGAAATGACTTTCACTTCAAATAATTTGTTCCAGTTTTTACCTGTAACATAAATCTTTTGAGTTTTTTGATGATAAGCAATACCATTTAACACGTCTAAATCTGGATGTTGTCGCACTTGTTTTTTTAATTTTCTAAAATCAACAACTGCTTCAATAGCACCATTTTCGGGATTGATAATAGCAACGCCATCTTTTTGGTATGTGTTGGCATAAATTTTTCCGTTGATATATTCCAACTCATTGAGTTTTTCAGAAATAGAATTATGCGTTGTCGGTTGGATGTAATCGATTTCTTTCAAAGTTTGCGAATCTAAACGCCAAATTTTATCAGTTCCATCGCTTTTATAAATATAATTCTCATCGTGACACAAACCCCAACCTTCTTCGCTTTTGTCATATCTAAATTTATCTACAATCTCAAAGCTATTAACATCATAAATCAAGCCTTCACCTTCACGCCAAGTGAGTTGATAAATCTTATCATTTAAAATAGTTAGACCTTCACCAAAATAATGTTTTTTTAATTGATGTTTTTTATAAATTTTACCGGTTTTATAATCAACTTTTCGCAATTCCGATTTTCCATATTGACCAATACTTTCATACAAAGTGTCTTTATAAAATTCTAAACCTTGTGTATAAGCCTTAATGTCGTGTGGAAAAGCATTAATGACTTCATAATTCAAAATTTTAGGAGGTTTATTATTAAATATTTTAACAGTTTTAGTCATTTTAAACACTTCATTATCGGCATAAATTTTTAGCTTTAAATCATGCTTTCCCAACAACATGTTTTTTAAAGGCAAATCTATTTGCTTTGAAGTAACGCCTGATTTATCTTGAAATTGAAAATCAATGGAATCAATGGTTTTACCAGTCAGAGGAACAACTTCAGCTTCCAAAGTTTGACCGATTTTTAAGTTGTCGGCAGGAGTTTTAAAATCTAATTTAAAATGGTTCACATCTTTACAAGAGTTTAAAACCAAAGGCAATATAAATAAGATAAATAATAAGTTACGCATTTGTAAAACTTTAAAAGAATTTGATACAAATTTAGACAAATTTAAAAACAAAAACATTGGCAAAAGTCATAAAGGTTGTATATTTGCAATTGGCAAGTCCTACACAACCAGCTCCTGTCGAATCCTCCAGGGCGGGAACGCAGCAAAGGTAGATGGTCGTAGCGGTGTGATGTAGGTCGCTTGCCTTTTTTTATGCCTTGATGTCAATAGAAATTCCGATATTTACCAAAAAATAAATTATGCCTAAAGTTGTATTGGTTACTGGTGCATCTTCTGGATTAGGTCAAGCCATTGCTGAATATCTAACTAAACAAGACTATATTGTTTACGGTACTTCAAGACATCCTAAATCTGATAAAATTAATGGTGTAATATTTAAAGCATTAGATGTTACCAAACCAGAAACCATAACATCTTGTGTTGAAAATATTATTAGTACAGAAAAACGTATCGACATTCTTATCAACAACGCTGGTGTTGGCATAACAGGTGCAATGGAAGAAATACCTTTAAAAGAAGCTAAGGATCATTTTGATACTAATTTTTTTGATCCATTGACGGTTATCAATACCGTTTTGCCATTTATGCGAGAGCAAAACAATGGTTTAATCATCAATATTACTTCAATTGCCGCTCATATGGGTTTGCCTTTTCGCGGGATGTATTCGGCGTCTAAAAGTGCTTTAGCAAAAGTGACCGAAGCCTACCGGATGGAAATCAAAGAGTTTAATATTAAAATGGTGAACCTTGCTCCTGGCGATTTTGCTACCAATATTGCTCAAGGTAGATTCCATTCGCCTTTAAAAGAAAATTCTCCTTACTACAAAAATTATAAAGCCTCACTTGAATTGATGGACGAAGATGTGAATCAAGGAGAAAATCCCATAAAAATTGCCAAGAAAGTTCATCAAATCATTCAGAATTCAAATCCAAAAGTCAACTATAAATCTGGTGCGTTTTTACAAAGTTTTTCTGTAACTTTAAAGCATCTTTTACCTCAGAAATTATTTGAAAAAATATTATTAAAACACTACAAACTTTAAAACTTAAGCTATGAAATTTTTTATTGATACCGCTAATCTCGACCAAATTAAAGAAGCCCAAGACCTTGGCATTCTTGATGGTGTAACAACAAATCCTTCTCTGATGGCTAAAGAAGGCATTACTCGTGAAGCCAATATCAAACAACATTATATTGACATTTGTGAAATTGTGGATGGTGATGTCAGTGCAGAAGTTATCGCGACTGATTTTGACGGTATTGTAAAAGAAGGTGAAGCCTTGGCTCAACTTCACGACCAAATTGTGGTTAAAATGCCAATGATTAAAGATGGCATTAAAGCCATAAAGTATTTTTCTGACCACGGCATCAAAACCAATTGTACCTTAGTATTTTCAATAGGTCAAGCTTTGCTTGCGGCTAAAGCTGGCGCGAGTTATGTTTCTCCTTTTATAGGAAGACTTGATGATATTTCTACCGACGGCTTAAATCTGATTGCCGATATCCGACAAGTCTATGATAATTATGGTTTTGAAACCGAAATATTAGCCGCTTCAGTAAGACATACGATGCACGTGATTGATTGTGCACTCATTGGTGCAGATGTGATGACAGGTCCATTAAGCTCTATTGAAGGTTTACTCAAACATCCATTAACCGATAGTGGTTTAGAAAAGTTTTTGGCTGATTATAAGAAGAGCAATGGATAGTTTTGTTGTTTATATGGAATCTTTTGAAAATTTTATCTGATAGTTATCTAATTATTTGGGTTCAATATAAAAGGTTTTAAGTGATTTGACTGATACAAAAATAAATATAGATGAACAGTCTTGCTTTTATATGAAATTAAAAAATACTCAAATAGATAAAGAGACCTGTGTTATAAGCAACATATCTTGTAACATTCCAAGAATTATTCTTCGAGCTATAAAGTGGATATCTAAATACATCTATGGTTATCCATTTGAATCTTTTATCATTATAGAGGTATATTGCCGTGTTTACGATCTGGACGAGAAACAGTTTTGTGTTCAAAAGTAGCAAAAGCTTTGATTAGTTTTCTTCGGCTATTTTGAGGCATTATAATTTCATCAATAAATCCTCGCTGAGCGGCTCGCATTGGGTTGGCAAACATGTCAGCGTATTCTTTTTCTTTTTTAGCTAGTTCTGCTTCTGGGTCTTTGGCTGATTTAATTTCTTTTCTAAAAATAATTTCGCTTGCACCTTTAGCACCCATCACAGCAATTTCAGCCGTTGGCTAAGCGTAGTTGAGGTCGGCACCAATATGCTTAGAGTTCATGACATCATAAGCACCACCGTAGGCTTTACGTGTAATTAATGTAATTCTAGGAACCGTAGCTTCGCTTAAAGCATAAAGCAATTTGGCACCGTGCAAAATGATGCCATTCCATTCTTGGTCGGTTCCTGGCAAAAATCCTGGTACATCCACAAGTACTAATAGAGGGATGTTAAAAGCATCGCAAAATCTTACAAATCGTCTTGCTTTTTTAGAAGCATCAACATCAAGCACACCAGCCAAGCTCAAAGGTTGATTGGCAACAATGCCTACACTTCTTCCACCGAGTCTCGAAAATCCAACTATGATATTGTCTGCGTAGTTTTTATGAATTTCAAAAAAAGAATCTTTATCAATAATACCATTGATAACATCGTGCATATCATAAGGTTTATTAGCGTTTTCAGGTACAACATTTTCAAGTTCTGGTCGGTATTCTTCCCCTAATTTGTACTCCAATTTTTTGGGTTTGCTCTTGTGGCTTTGTGGTAAATAACCCAGTAGGGTTTTGATGTTTTCTAAACACTCAATATCGTTATAAGCTGTTAAGTGAGTTACACCTGATTTTGTAGAATGAGCTGAAGCTCCACCGAGTTCTTCTGCTGTGATATCTTCGTTTGTAACCGTTTTGACCACGTGTGGTCCAGTTACAAACATATAACTGGTATCTTGTACCATAATTGTAAAGTCCGTCATGGCTGGCGAATAAACAGCTCCGCCAGCACATGGTCCCATAATGGCAGATATTTGTGGTACCACACCAGATGCCTGAACATTTCTATAAAATATATCGGCATAGCCACCAAGAGATCGAACGCCTTCCTGAATTCTAGCACCACCAGAGTCATTTAAGCCAATGATAGGCACGCCGACTTTTAAGGCATGATCCATAATTTTACAAATTTTTTCAGCATGGGTTTCTGATAGTGCACCGCCAAAAACTGTAAAATCTTGTGCGTAAATACAAACCAATCTGCCGTTGATTTGACCAAAACCTGTTACCACACCATCGCCGTAGTAGATTTGTTTATTCATCCCAAAATCAGTGGTGCGATGCGTGACTAACATACCAGATTCTTCAAAACTTCCTTCGTCTAAAAGGTATTCTACACGCTCTCTAGCAGTGAGTTTTTTCTTATCGTGTTGTTTTTTGATACGTTCTTTACCGCCACCAAGTTTAGCTTGTTTAATTTTATCTTGAATATTATTTTTGTTTGTTGTCATCACATATTAATTTTTGTTGGCATCAGGAATTTTTAAAAGCTTGCATTCTTCGAGATATGTTTTTATAGCAATTATGGATGCTAGTTGGGCTTCATTTTTGTATTGTTCTTTGAGCTTTTCTGGGGTATAATATTTTTTAACAAAATGTGTATCAAAGTTTCCAGACCGAAATGCTTCATGTTGACAAACAAATTTCCCAAAACTTAATGTGGTTTCAACACCTTCGATTTCGTATAGATCTATGGCTTCAATCATTTTTTGTATAGCAGCTTCGCGGGTATCGCCATAAGTCACTAATTTTGAAAGCATTGGGTCATAGTGAATTGGCACATCCATGCCTTGTTCAAACCCGTTGTCAACTCTGATATTTTTGCCACTGGGCAATTGATATCGTTTGAGGTGACCAACGCTGGGCATAAAGTTTTGAGTTGGATCTTCAGCATAAACACGAAGCTCTAAAGCATGACCATTAATTTGCAAGTCATCTTGTTTGATGCTTAATTTTTCACCTCTGGCAATTTTAATTTGTTGTTCTACCAAATCAACGCCAGTAATCCATTCAGTTACAGGATGTTCAACTTGTAGGCGTGTATTCATTTCAAGAAAGTAGAAATTAAGATTTGCGTCCATTAAAAATTCAACTGTTCCAGCACCGATATAATCACAAGATTTTGCCACATTGACAGCAGCTTCTCCCATCTTGTGGCGTAAATTTTGGTTAAGTAAGGAAGAAGGAGCTTCTTCAATGACTTTTTGATGTCGTCTTTGCACACTACATTCTCTTTCAAACAAATGGACGACATTGCCGTGTGTATCGGCTAGTACTTGGATTTCTATATGTCGTGGTGAAGTTACATATTTTTCTATAAATACAGAGCCATCTCCAAACGCTGATTTAGCTTCACTAATGGCACGTTTCATTTGTTCTTCTAATGATTTTTCGTCTTCTACAATACGCATACCTTTTCCACCACCACCTGCCGAGGCTTTGATTAAAATAGGAAAACCAATGTTTTTGGCAATTTTTTTTGCTTTATTAATGTCTGTGATTGCTTCATCAATACCTGGTACCATGGGAATATTGTAGGACTTAACGGTTTCTTTGGCGACGAGTTTATCTCCCATAACCCGGATAGCATGAGGTTTGGGACCGATAAATGTGATTCCTTCTTTTGCGACTTGTGCTGAAAATTCTGCATTTTCACTTAAAAATCCATAACCAGGATGAATGCCATCAACATTGAGTTTTTTGGCAACTTCTATGATTTTATCAGCTCTGAGATAAGATTCTGAAGATGCAGATGGACCAATACAAACCGCTTCATTAGCAAACTTAACATGAGGTGAATGTCTATCAGCTTCTGAAAAAACAGCAACTGTTTTGATTCCCATTTTTTGGATGCTCTTCATCACTCTTAAAGCAATTTCACCACGATTGGCAACAAGTATTTTTTTCATGTGTTTTTGTTTTTCAAGCTTATTCTAATTCAATCAATAGTTCATTTTTGGAGACGGATTGACCTTTTTTGACTTTTATACTTTTGATGGTTGCGTTACTAGTAGCTGTGATTGTATTTTCCATTTTCATAGCTTCTAAAACTAATAAAGACTCACCTTCTTTGATAACTTGGTTTTCCTTGACATTAATTTCTAAAATTAATCCCGGCATAGGTGCTTTTATTTTATTTTCTATTTGGGTTTTACCAAGTGATAACCCAAGTTTTTTTATTAAAAGGTCTAGTGAGTCTGAAATTTTAACTTCGTAGATGTTAGAATTGATTTTAATATGGTAAGTCTTTTCAAGGAAATTTTTATGCAGAACTTGAATTTGATGAGATTGGTGTTGATAAAGTATATGAAAATCATACTCTGAAATACTTATTATATCTTGATGTTGTATTTTTTCATCGGTAAAATCAAATTCGTATTCACCGTTTACTTGGGTTTGATAGGATTTTGTCATATTTAGTGAGCTTGTTTTGAACGGTAAATATAAAAGGAATGACTAAAAATTAAAAGAAGAATAGTTTAAAAGAAAAAAAACCTTGCTCATTTGAACAAGGTTTGTTTATAATAAGTAAGACTTTAAATTTATTAAAGTGAAGCAACGTGCTTGGTCAGTCTCGATTTGATACGAGCAGCTTTGTTAGGGTGAATGATGTTTTTCTTTGCAAGTTTGTCAACTTTAGAAATAACATCATTAAACATTTTTTTAGCTTCAGATTTGTCTGAAGTGTTTTCTAATTTTCTAACAGCATTTCTCGCTGTTTTGTGTTGATAGCGATTACGTAATCTTTTAGTTTCGCTGTTTCTAATTCTTTTTAAAGCAGATTTATGATTTGCCATAATATATTTTTTTGTCTTACTTGATTAATTTATTATTGTAGTCCGTAGGGGAATCGAACCCCTGTTACCAGGATGAAAACCTGGCGTCCTAACCACTAGACGAACGGACCAGGTGATTATTGTTTTGAACGTTTAGTAGTCCGTAGGGGAATCGAACCCCTGTTACCAGGATGAAAACCTGGCGTCCTAACCACTAGACGAACGGACCGCACATTTATTTGCGGGTGCAAAAATACATTATTTTATTTATGTTGCAATATTTAATATAAAATTTTAATAGGCTTTGGCATAAAGCACTTTAGCGACGGCTTGGTTTTGAGAATACAAACATTTGCTTCCTTTGGGTACATCGGTTTCTAAGATACAACGAATGCTTGCTTTAGTTTCATTTTTTATGTGTTCTTCAGATTCTAAAGTACCGTCCCAATAAGCTTCCACAAAACCGCCTTTAGTATTGATTAGGGTTTTAAATTCTTCGTATGATTTTACTTGACGAGTATTGTCATTTGTAAACTTTTGAGCCTTATCAAAAAGATTGTTTTGAATATCGGTTAAGGTTTGCTTAATGGTTTCAATTAATTCATCTTGCTTGATAAATGACTTACTTAACGTGTCTCTTCTTGCCAACTCAACGGTTTTGTTTTCTATATCTTTTGGACCGATGCCAATTCTTAGTGGAACTCCTTTCATTTCGTATTCTGCAAATTTCCATCCAGGTTTATGTGTATCTCTATCATCAAATTTCACACTGATATTATTAGCCTGTAATTCTTTGATGATGCCTTGTGCTTTTTCAGAAATTTGGTTGAATTGTTCATCGTTTCTATAAATAGGCACAATAACCACTTGATAAGGAGCGAGTTTTGGAGGTAAAACCAAACCATTATCATCGCTATGAGACATAATTAATGCCCCCATAAGTCGTGTTGAAACGCCCCAACTGGTTGCCCAAACATAATCTTGTTTGCCTTCTTTGTTGGTGTATTTTACATCAAATGCTTTAGCAAAATTTTGCCCTAAAAAATGAGAAGTTCCTGCTTGTAAAGCTTTGCCGTCTTGCATTAAGGCTTCGATACAATAGGTTTCTTCAGCACCTGCAAATTTTTCACTTTCAGACTTAGTTCCTTCAATAACTGGCATAGCCATAAAATCTTTAGCAAATTTGGCATAAATACTATTCATAAGTTCTGCTTCTTCTATAGCTTCTTGTTTTGTAGCATGAGCGGTGTGACCTTCTTGCCATAGAAATTCAGTGGTTCTTAAAAATAGGCGTGTCCGCATTTCCCATCTTACCACATTAGCCCATTGATTGATTTTTATGGGCAAATCTCTGTAGGACTGTATCCAATTTTTATAAGCACTCCAAATAATAGCTTCAGAAGTAGGTCTTACTACAAGTTCTTCTTCAAGTTTGGCTTCGGGGTCAACAATAAGTTTTGATTTGTCGTTGTCGTCACTTTTGAGTCGGTAATGCGTAACGACAGCACATTCTTTAGCAAAACCTTCCGCATTTTTTTCTTCAGCTTCAAAGAGGTGTTTTGGCACGAGGAGTGGAAAATAAGCATTTTCATGACCTGTAGCTTTAAACATTCTGTCGAGTTCGCTTTGCATTTTTTCCCAAATAGCATAACCATAAGGCTTGATGACCATGCAACCACGTACATGAGCGTTTTCTGCTAATTCTGCTTTGACGACTAATTCATTATACCATTTTGAATAGTTATCTGAACGTTTTGTTAAGTGTTTAGACATATTTTGATATTTGGCATAGATGTTGTATCTATGTATATGAAATTAAAAATTACGCAAAACTAAGTATTTTGCACTATATAAAATCTTTTAAAACCACAAGTTATGAGACCAAAATTAAATTTTTTCAAATCTGTTCAATTTGTAGCAGGATTAATGTTGGTGGTTTTTGTATCTTCATGCGGTTCGTCTTATGAAAACGCAAGTGTTCAAAACGACGGTATTTACGCTAATGATGATGCTTTAGCCAATGAGGCAACTCAAGGAGAAAACACAAACAACAATGACTCTCAAAATAATAACGATTTTTATAAAAATTATTTTGAACAACAAGACAAATTGATTTCTCAAGCTAGAGAACAAAATGAGGTGTTTACTGATATTGAAAATTATTCGTCTAATAGTGAAGATAGTGTGCAACAAGACGATATTGTTGTAGATGAAAATGAAACTGAATATAATTCTTATGGCGGTTGGGGAACTCAGCCTACTTCTGTGACTATCAACTATATAGATAATGGCTTTTATAGCCCATATTGGGGTGGGTATTACAGACCTTGGTATGGTTCTTATTGGGGCTTTGGTATAGGTTATGGTGGTTTTTACGGCTCATATTGGGGTGGTTGGTCTTATCATAATGCTTTTGTATATGGATATCCTTACTGGGGCGGTTATTATGGTTATTACTGGGGCGGATATTCACCATATTATTATGGCTATAGAAATCCTTATTACGCTTATGCTTACCATAATAATTATAGAAACAATGCTTATGCTTATAACAGAGGACGCTCAAGCCTTGATTCAAGAAGAGGTGTAAGGAGTAATCAGAACATTAGAGGTCGGTCTTCTGATAGTAGAAGTAGAATAAATTCTGCTGTCGCTCGTAGTAACCGAAGTTATGTTAATTCTGATGGAAGAAGAATAAGAAATTCTAGCAATGTCAATGCACGTGTTAGAAATGGAAGATCTAATGATAGAAGTATATATTCAACTCAAAGATCGCGTTCAGGTTACTCTAACCAAAGTATTTACAGTAATTCAACTCAAAGAAATTCTACAATAAACCGAAGCAATAGAAGTTACACTCCATCAACACAACCTAACACTCGTTCTACAAGAAGTAGTTCAAGTGTAAAAAGCACAAGTCGAAGTAGTAGTTCAAGATCTTCTGGAAGTAGTGGAAGAAGTAGTCGAGGTAGAAGAAAATAATAACCAATTTAGCTGTCTGATAATTTATTGAAAATTTCAATGATTTTCGGGCAGTTTTTTAATCATAAAAAAATGAAAGTCAAATTTTTATTTTTACTGTTTTGCTTGCCTATAAGTTTTATTTATGCTCAAGATTTAACTGATGTGGTTAGGTTTTCTAGAGAAGATCTTATGGGAACCGCAAGATTTACAGGAATGGCAGGAGCATTTAGTTCACTCGGTGGTGATTTGTCAGCACTCAAGCTTAATCCAGCCGGATCGTCAGTATTTTTAACCAACCACGCTTCAGGAACTCTTAATTTAAACATCAAAAACAACGATGTAAATTTTACCGATGGTTTTACAGATGAAACCGAAACCACTTTTGATTTGAATCAATTGGGAATCGTTTTTGTTTTTGCTGCAAACAACGAAGATGTTACTTTATCAAAATATGCTTACGGGTTTACGTATGAACAAGTAGCAGATTATGATAATTCTTATGTAGCAAGAGGTAACAATAATCAATCGATAGATCAGTTTTTTGTTGATAGTGCAAATGGAATTCCACTGGATTTGTTAACCCCATTAAACGGAGAGTCTATTGCAGATTTATATACCTTTTTAGGAGAAACTGAAGGTGTTACAGCTCAAAATGCCTTGCTGGGTTTTCAATCATTTGTTATAGATCCTGTAAATCCGGATGATTTTAATAATATGGATTATATTTCAAATGTTACGGCTAACCAATTTTTACAAGATTACTTTATTCAGGAAGATGGTTATAATGGTAAATTTTCTTTTAACGCTAGTTTAGAACTTAATAAACGATTTTACTTCGGTTTAAATCTCAATGCACATTATATGGAATATGACAGGTTTACTTCATTTTTTGAATCAAATTCTGATCCGACAAGTGAAATCAACAGTATTCGCTTTGATAATAGATTGAGAACACGTGCTAATGCTTTTTCTTTTCAGTTGGGAAGTATAGTTAAAATCACAGATCAATTCAGAGTCGCACTATCTTATAATTCACCTACGTGGTATGATGTATCTGACGAAACTTCACAATTTATCAGAACAGGTAGTGATGAGTATGGTCCAGCAAGTGTTAACCCTAGGGTGCTTAATGTTTTTCCAGATTACAATTATAGAACTGCAAGTAAATGGACAGCAGGTTTGTCTTATATATTTAAAGGACGAGGTTTGTTGAGTATTGATTATAGCTTGCAAGATTATTCTAATGCTAAATTTACAACTAATAGTCTTGAGTTTTTGAATACCGACATAGAACAAAATTTGACTTCGGTTACTAATTTAAATATAGGTGGAGAATATGTTTTTAAACAATTTAAGTTTAGAGGCGGTTACTTTTTACAAGAAACTCCTTATGAAGATGATTTTATTCAAGGCGATTTAGAAGGTTTTAGTTTGGGACTTGGTTATACTATAAAAAATGTGAATATAGATTTAGCTTACAGTTTAGCAAGCTTAGATCGTAACGACCGCTTGTATCAAACAGGATTAAATCAAACAGCTCAAATAGACTCTAATATTTCTAATTTGTTTTTGACGGTTTCATTAGGTTTTTAGACAGTTTCATACCATTTATTAGCTTTGAGCGTTAAAATATGTATGAGGTATATTTTACTCTTAGCACTTGGGCTTTGTTTTAGTTTTGCTTCTTCTCAAAACCTATACTTGAAACTACTTACAGAAGATGCTCAGCAAGATAGCATAATCAAGACTTTGAATCCGAAGCAATCTTATAAGGATTTTGAAAGCTTAGAGGAAGCTTCAAAAAAAATAATTACTGACCTTCAACTCAAGGGCTATTTGAATTTGAGAGCAGAGAACTTAGAGATCATAAATGACTCGGTGTTTCAACTTAAATTTAATTTAAGAAAGCAATACAATATAGTTTATCTCAAAAATCACGCTTCTTTTCCAAATGTTTTTAGAAATTTAAAACCTTATGTTGAGGTTGAAAATCTGCCAAATACTTTATATGCTATTTTAAATCAATTGTCTCAACAAGGCAAACCCTTTAGTCAAATAAGACTAAAAGAAGTAGAATTTAATAAAAGCGATACCGTAATAGCTCAATTAGACCTTTATGAATCTGATAAGAGGACTTTAGATAAAGTCATAATAAGAGGTTATGATAAATTTCCAAGAGTTTTTCTAAAAAATTATGCAAATTTAAAAATAGGTTCGGTTTTTAATAGAGAGCAATTGATCAAGCAGTCAGAAAAAATAGATGCACTGCGATTTGTAAATCAAACCAAAACCCCACAAGTTCAATTTACCAAAGACTCTACCAACTTGTTTCTTTACCTTAAACGCTCTCAAGCCAATAGTTTTGATGGATTTTTAGGCTTTAATAATTCAGATGAAAATGATTTTCAACTCAACGGTAATATTGATTTAAAGCTCATCAATAACTTTCACAGTGGTGAAGAAATCAATCTTAATTATAAAAACGACGGCAACGCACAAGAATGGTTTGATGTAGGTGTAAGATTACCATATATATTTAAGTCTCGTTTTTCGCTCGAAGCAGGATTAGGTTTTTTTAAGCAAGATTCTACGTTTTCAAACAATACACAACAAATTAAATTAGATTATCAAGTTACTCAAAATATCAATGTTGGTCTTACAGTCGCCTTTGAAACTTCAACAAATTTGTTAGATGATGAAACACAAATAAACGATATTGAAGATTTTGACAAGACTCGTTTTGGAATTGAAGCAACTTATAATAAACCTAAGCGTTTTTCTGATCTGTTTTTAAGCAATCAATACGTTAATTTGAGTTTCGGTATAGGAAACCGTCAAACTCAAAATATAGATGCAGACCAACAATATTTAAGCTTAGAAGCACGACAGATATTTAAACTTGATAAAAGGCAATACATATATATAGGTATAAATTCTGGTTTATTAAACTCAGATGAATATTTCAGTAATGAATTATATCGTTTTGGTGGTATCAATTCTATTCGAGGTTTTGCCGAAAATCGCTTTTTTGCGAATTTATTTGGAACCATTCAGACCGAATATCGCTATATTTTAGGCTCAAACCTGTATATACATAGTGTTTTAGACTATGGTTTTTACGAAAATGACATCAATCGGTTTAGTGAAAATTTATACAGCATTGGTATAGGTTTTGGCGTAGAAACCCGAGCAGGTGTTTTAAGGCTAATCTTTGCCAACGGCGGGTCTGACACGCAAAACCTAGAATTTAAAAACACCCAAATTCACCTTAAATTTTTGACTATTTTTTAAGCTCGAGATGTCTTTAAGGTTAATTTTTAACACTCTTTTTTTAAATTAAAGTAAAAAAAATTTGTTTGATTAACTATTTATTATGATTTTTGGCGTTGGCTAATTCAAATAAATTAAAAAATGAGAACAAAGTTTAGAGGAATTCTTACGCTACTTTTAGCGTTTGTTGTGCAACTGACGTTTGCACAAGAAAAAACAATCACCGGGAAGGTGGTTGATGGAGATGGTTTGCCTATTCCCGGGGTAAACGTAATCATCAAAAACACTTCATCGGGAACACAGACAGACTTTGATGGAAAATACAGCATTAGTCTTGCATCCAATCAAATTCTGCAATTTTCTTACGTGGGCTTTAAAACTCAAGAAATCAGGGTCGGCACAAAAACTACGATTGATGTAACTATGAAACAAGATTTAGAAAAACTTGATGAGGTAGTTGTAACCTCATATCAAGGGATTTTAAAAGAATCTGAGGTGGTATCAGCATCATCTAATGTTAAATCCGAATCAATTGAGCAAGTTCCAATTGCATCTATTGATCAAATTTTACAAGGGAATGTTGCTGGGGCTAATATACGTGTGGCTTCTGGTCAACCTGGACAGTCTGCTACTGTAATTATACGTGGTCGTACATCATTAAACGGTGACACAGAACCACTTTACATAATTGATGGGATGCCAGTAAACCAGGATAACTTTAGAAACATCAACTCAAATGATATAGAGTCGATGCGTGTTCTTAAAGATGTCATTGCTACAGCCATTTATGGTAACAGGGGAGCAAACTGGTGTGATTTTGATTACAACTAAGAGAGCCAAGAAAAATGAAAATCTTAAAGTACAATATAGAGGTTTATATGGTGTTTCAAATTTGCCAGAGGCAAATTTTAACGTCATGAACACGTCCCAATTGCTTAATTACCAGCGTGATGTTCTACCTGGAGATCAATTTGGTGATAATTTGACAGAAGCTGAGGTTGTGGCTTTATCTAATTCAGTTAATACTAATTGGGCTGATATCATTCAGCAAGAAGGAATTACCGAATCTCATCAATTGGTTGTTACCTCAGGTAGTGAAAATCTTTCTGCATATACTTCACTTCAATATTTTGAACAAGAAGGAACTACCTTAGGGTCAAAGATTCAAAGATTTTCAGTTCGTAATAACCTTAATGGTAGTTTTGAAAAATTTAATTATTCTTCAAATATAAGTGTATCTTATTCAAAAAATAATTTTGTTGTAGATGCAGTCAGAGGAAACAATACAGGTGGTCAGTTAGATAATCCCTTTATTGTACCTTTTTTAGCTCTACCATATTTGAATCCATATAATCCAGATGGGTCATTAAATACATTTGGGACTGTTCAGTCTGGTGCATTTAATCCTGATGGTAGTATTAATGTTTCTGGAGCAAATGGTTTTATGAATACACCATTTATTGCTTTAAATACAGCAAGAGAAAATACTGACCAAGAAAATGAGTTTAGAATTGTTGGTAGTGTAAGAGGTGACTATAACATCATAAAAAATATAACTATAGGTGCTACTGCTGGTGTGGATTATATTCATAGTCAGGATTTATTTTTAGAAACTCCTTTTAGTATCAGAGGTTTGGCAACAAGAGATTTTTTGGCAAATGAAGACTTTTTTGGAGGGACTCAATTTGAAGCTTCTTATAGAGACTTTTCTTTCAATACAAACTCTTTTGTAAGGTATTCTAATAAATTTGGTGAAAAGCACAGTATTACTGCTACAGGTTTCACGGAATATTTTTATAGAAATATCCAAAATTCTGGATTTACCCAAAATGGCTTAAACCCTAAATTCATTGGCTCTAGTCAAGGATTTACTGATGGGCAAACACTCGTAGATGGTCAGGCTGTTTTTGCTCCAACTACTTTTTCTTCAGAGATTGAAACTTCATTACTTTCTTATTTTGGAAATTTAATTTATGATTATGACGGGCGTTATGGATTAGATTTAACTTTACGTCGTGATGGAACTTCAAGATTTCAAAGGTCAAGACGTTGGGGTACATTTTTCTCAGTTGGTGGTCGATGGAATATTAACGAAGAAAGCTTTATGGACGATGTTGATTGGGTTGAAAGTCTGAAGTTACGTGCTAGTTATGGAGAAACTGGTAACCAAAATGTTGCTGGATTCTATCCAGGTTTTCAAACTATAGCGGGTGGTACTGGTTTTCTAAATCAAAACCAATTATCCGTTAATAATTTTGTAGATGAGAATATACAGTGGGAAACAACTAAGCAATTCAATGTCGGTATTGATTTTGGTTTGTGGGACAATAAGTTAACTGGAGCTGTAGATGTGTATAGTAAAACCACTGAGGATTTGTTCTTTAATAAAAACATATCATCTGCTGGTACAGGTTTTTCAAGTGTTCAAACCAATGTTGCAGAAATGGATAATAAAGGTGTAGAACTTCAATTGTCTTACGACATATTAAGAAAAACACCTACAAACCCATGGAAAGTTAATGTGTTTTTTAATGGAGCTTACAATGAAAATGAAATAGTTGACATTGCTAACAATTCAGGTTTTGTTGATAGTGGAGGTTTCGGTTTAAGACTTCAAGAAGGTAAGAGAGCTTTCACTTATTTTTTACAGCGTTGGGCAGGTGTTGACCCTTCAAATGGTCAGCCACTCTACCTTGATGCTGAAGGAAATTTAACTACAACTTTGAATCGTGAAAATGAAGGTGTTTATTTAGACAAACAGTTTGATCCAGTATTTACTGGTGGATTTGGTTTAAATGTATCTTGGAAACAATTCACTTTAAGTTCTTTATTCTCTTATGCGGCTGATACTTACCGTGTAAATGCTTCTTTAGCACTAATTGAAGACTTCGATAGTGCCGCATTTTCAAACTTAAGTACAACGATGTTTGATGTATGGCAACAACCTGGTGACGTAGCTTCTATTCCTGCACCAAGCCAAGCAGGAGGTTTAAGAATTACTTCATCTAACCAAACTGACCGTTACCTTGAGGATGCTTCATTCTTAAGGCTAAGAAATGCTACATTGGCATATAACATAAGTAGTGAGACATTAGACAAAATAGGCTTTTTTAATGCCATAAGGATTTACACACAAGGAACTAATTTAATTACTTGGAGTAAATGGCGGGGTTATGACCCTGAAGCTGATGAAGTTGGTGAATTTTTTAGTTTTCCAACACCACGAACAATTTCATTTGGTGTAGATTTAACATTCTAAAAAAAAATAAAAATTATGAAAAAATATTTAGTCATATTTGTTACAGCTCTTTTGATTTCGAGTTGTGCAGAACAAATTAATAGAACACCTGTAGATGCTTTGATAAGTACTACCGCATTTCAAACTGTAGATGATATAGAGGCTGGTGTTGTAGGGGTCTATACAAGTTTAAATTTCACAAACCAAGTTAGACATAATGCTATCTTTACTGACAATGTAAAGATAGGAACTGATAATGGAGGTCAAGCTTTATCTTTACTTAACCTTCAATTAGATAGTCAAACTAATTCATTTGGAATTTGGTCTGCTCAGTATAATACTGCAAATGATGTTAACAGGATTATTGAAGAAGCAGAATTAATTGAAGTAGAAGGTTCAGAAGAACAAGAACGTTTAGATAATTTATTAGCTCAATGTTACTTAATCAGAGCTTATGCTCACCTTGAAGTTTTACTTTATTATAGTGAAAATATTGAAGACCCTAGTTCGGCTGGTGTTCCATATCAATCAGAAGTTAGTGTAGATGCAGAACCTGCTAGATTAACAACAAAGTAAACTGCTCAACTCATTATAGATGATATTACTACAGCGGAAAATTTATTTTCCTCAGGCTTTAATGATGTTTTTAGAGTAAATCCAGATTATGCTAGCTTCTTAAGAGCTAGATTAGCATTATATACAGGAGATTTTCCTACTGTAATAACAGCTACTAACAGCTTAATAGCAGAATATCCTTTGGCAAATCAAGCTCAATATCAAGCCATGTTTAATGGTGACACAGATCAAACTGAAGTCATTTATAGTTATGATAATGTTGCTGGGGCAAACCTCGAAAATATGGCGGGTCAGTTCATTTTCACTGGTACAGGTGGAAACTTCATTGATATGTCGTTTGAACTTTTTAACTTGTTGGAACAAGAATCTCTTAATAATAATGATGTTCGTTTTGATGTCAATGTTAATCTTAATGGTAATATAGCAGGTGGTGAATTGGGAATCAATAAATATCCTCCTGGTTCTGGTTTATATGTTAATGATTATAAAGTCGCACGTATTTCAGAAGTTTACTTAATGAGGGCAGAGGCGTTTGCAAGACAGTCTCAGTTTCAAGAAGTCGCTGATGCTGTTCAAGCTGTAAGAAATGTGAGAAGGGATACATCAGATGGTGCAAATGCTTATACTAGTTTACAGGAAGCAATTGCTGATATTAAGTTTGAAAGGCGTCTTGAATTATGCTTTGAAGGTCACAGATACATTGATATTAAAAGATATAGAAACATATTAAACGAAGGTCTTGAGCGTAATCCAGAAGACTGTGAGGGTAGTATTCCATGTAACATTAATGTAAGCGACCAAAGATGGGTTTTCCCAATTCCATTAGAAGAACTTAATGGAAACACTAATATGGTTCAAAACGCACAATGGCAATAATCAAAAAAACATAATTATGAAAAAAATATTTGCAATATTAAGTTTAATTCTGGTTTTGTCATCATGTGATGATACAGAACCAGCAAGATTTGGAGGAGAACAAACATTAGTTTACTTTCCTCAATCAACAGCTAATTTAGATGTTGTTATAGATGATGTTGGTGAACTACAACTTCAAATCAACACAACAACACTTTCAGATTCTGATAGAACCGTTACAATAGAAATTGTTAATGAAGATTTAGATGGAGATGGAAATCCTGAAACCACTGTTGACCCAGAAAACTTTGATTTACCTTCAAATACAGCTACAATACCAGCGGGAGAATTTTTTGGATTTATCACAATAAAAGGTATAGATAATTCTGTAGAAACTACACCTGAACTATTAGTTTTAAGAATCACTGATGCTCAAGGTGCTATAATTAATGATGCACCTGTTGAGGTAAGAGTTAGGCAAATCTGTCCTATACCAGAAGGTTCTTTTACTGGTCCTTATTTATTAGAGCAGACTACACCAATACATCCTGCTAATGGTGTCCCATCATTTGAAACACAAGTTGTTGATGTATTTCAAAATGGAGGTTCAACAGAACGTGCATTTACTGCTGTTTGGCTGGAAGGTGCTGGAATAGGACAACCACCATCTACAATTCCTTTTGATTTATCTTGTAATAACATTTTAGTTACAAGTGATAGTATTGGGACGGGGCTAACTTGTGGTGATGGTCCAATAACACTAGGTTCTGCATCTCAAACAGGTAATTATGACCCTACTGATGATTCGTCTTTCACTTTAATCATATCTGAATATATTTTAGATGGCGGTTGTGGTGTTGCTCCACCATTAGTAACTGAGTTTAATCTTACAAAACAATAAAAAATGAAAAATATAATTAAATTATCAACTTTAATTTTAGTCTTTGTGCTAATGAAAGGTTGTAATGCTATTAATGATAAAGCAACTTTAAGCCTAATACAGAATCTGGTTGGGTAGTTTGAAAATGAATCTTTCACTTTAATCATATCTGCTGGATCTGTAGAAATACCTATTGAATATAATGTACCAGTAAACCGTCTTGACACATCAATTTCTTATGAAGTTCAAGTTGTTGAAGGAAGTGCACCTAGTGTAGAAACTGGTACATTTACCACAATCGTACCAGCAGATACTAGAGATGCAAGTATAACGTTTGATATTGACCCTAGTATAACATCTAATTATACAGTTCAATTTACGCTTATTTCAACTAGTAATCCAGATGTTATTGTAGGGTTAGACGGTGATAACCCTATAGTTTTTGCTTTGGAAGTTTGTTATGGAGTTCTTCCTCTTGAGTGGACAGGCTCATCTTTTATTGATGGTTCTCAAGTTAATACTTTTGATATGACTCTTACACCAACAGGTAATGAAGGTGAATATGAAGTGAGTTCAGCTTGGGGTGCTAATTTTGTTGCTGAAGCAACTGGAAACCCTGCTTTTGATGGTCAGTTTATTTATGATGGTGTAATGACTCTTAATCCTGACAATACATTATCAATTGTTGGCAATGGTGATCCCGCAACATTCCCTGGCACTGTACCTGCAGGTGAAGCCACTAATGGTAATCTTTTTGACCCTTGTAACAATCAAATGTTTTATACTTTAGATCAAGGTGTATTTCAAGGAGACTTTGTTGTTGATGTGGTATTATCTCCTGCACCTTAACATAAATTTTTAGTAATATTTAATAAAAAAATCCCGCCACATGGCGGGTTTTTTTATATTTACATTATGCAAGAACAACACACCATTTTCGGAATCCACCCAATTTTAGAAGCTTTAAAAAGCAATAAACCTATAGACAAAATTCAAATTTTGAAAGGTTCTGAAAACACGCAAGAACTTTTAAACCTCGCTAATCAACTTCATATTAAAGTGAGTTTTGTGCCTCACCAGAAATTTAGAAAATACCAATCTAAAAACCACCAAGGCGTTGTGGCTTTTATAGCTCCAATCGATTTTGTTGACTTTGAATCTACTGTAGAACATGCCTTAATGAAAAATTCTGATGCTATATTTCTATTACTTGATGGTGTTACGGATGTAAGAAATTTTGGAAGTATCCTAAGAACAGCTGAGTCTTCTGGAGTTAGTGCTGTTATTGTGCCTCAACAAGGTACAGCTAGAATTAACGAAGATATGGTAAAAACCTCTGCAGGAGCTATTTTTAATATCCCAATTTGCAAAGTTAATCATTTAAAAGATGCTATATATTTTCTTCAAGCACACGAGGTTAAGCTTATTGGAGCAAGTGAAAAATCAAATCAATCTTTGTTTGATGCTAATATCATAAAGCCAGTTGCTTTGGTTATGGGTAGCGAAGGTTTTGGAATACACCATAGCATTATAAAAATGCTTGATCATACTTATTATATTCCAATGAAAGGAAAAACACAATCGCTTAATGTTGCCGTGGTCGCTGGTTTATTCCTTTATGAACTTGTTAGATAATATTTAGCTATCCCATATCGATATTTTAGATGTATTATGACTTGAGTCTTTCAAATATAATCTGTTTAGGTTAACGTGAGTTCGATTTATTGAAAGCTGTAAATCAGATGATTACATATTTTTGCCAGCAAATCTTGTCATTTCGAACGAAGAATGAGGAGAAATCTCCTCCTACTGAGATGTCTCGTCGCTCATACTTCGCTCAGTCGAAATGACAAATGATTAAATTTCTGTATTTTATATGAATATATTTTATTGGAATTTATATCGAACTTACGTTAATCTACATTATCATGCAAAAACGAATTGTTTCGTCTCAGCGTTATTTCATCATCGTCGTTATGTAATGTTGTGCGTGAGAGTTTATTTTGATTGTCTTTTGGGTCATCAAGCTCTACGCCAGCACGTTTGTATGCGGGCTGTTTTTCAATTTCATCAATGTTTTGATTTTGACTAAATCTATAGTTAAATTGTTTCATTTTTGCTCGCCGTTCTCTTGCACGGGCTTTTAACTCTGTGATAGATGCATTCAAAGGATCAATATCCTTAGGTGCTTCATCATCGATAGGTTTTTCTTGAGGTTGAGTTTTAGTTTCAAATTTGAGATTTTCATCATCTTCTTCATTCACAGAATTTTGTGTTGCATCTTCTGATTCAGAGTCTTCTAATTGATAGGTTTTTACCTTTTCGGTTGATTCAGGTTTGATTTCTTCGGGCTCATTCACTTCAATCGACCTGATGTCTTTATCTAAATCAAAAACAACTTTTTGATCTTGAGTTTCTTTTTGAGATTGATACTTATGAGATGAATTTTGTTTTTCATAAGAATTTTGTGATTCTTGATGAAATAAGTCAAAACTCAAATGTTGATTTTCACTGTCTTCACTTTTGTTATCTTCATTTTCAGTTTTATCTGTAATTTCAAAATCTTCAATCTCTAAAAATTCAGCTTCAACTTCAATATTCTCAATCTTTTCAGTGGTTTCTATTATAGGATTGCTCTCTGCTTTTTGAGTTTGATTTTTATCTTGATCATCTTCAACATCTTCAAGTCGATGAACAATTTTGGTTTGTTTTTCATGCTTATCATCTTCTAAGCCCAAAGGTTTGTTTTGAAAATCATCATTTTTTTCAGTTAAGTCAATTTCAGCTTTTTGTTCGTCCTCAAGTGTGTGAATTATTTTTTTGGTCTCAGTGTTTGTAATATCATCTTGTTGTTCAGAATTAAACCCCGTGGCAATTACTGTAACTGAAATAGCATCATCTAAGTCTTCGTCTTCGCCGACACCCATAATGATGTTGGCAGAGTTGCCCGCTTCATTTTGGATATGATCATTGATTTCACCAATCTCATCAATTGTGATTTCGTCTTTACCAGATACGATGAGCAACAACACATTTTGAGCACCTGTGATTTTGTTGTCGTTGAGTAAAGGTGAATCTAAGGCTTTTTCTATAGCCAATCTCGAGCGATTGGTTCCAGAAGCACTTGCAGATCCCATTATGGCAGTGCCACTATTGCTTAAAACCGTTTTAGCATCTCTAAGGTCAATATTTTGTGTATAGTGATGCGTAATAACTTCAGCTATACCACGAGAAGCGGTAGCTAAAACTTCATCGGCTTTTGAAAACCCAGCTTTAAAACCGAGGTTGCCGTAAACTTCTCTGAGTTTATTATTGTTGATGACGATAAGAGAATCTACATTGTCTCTTAATTTTTCTACACCAATTTGGGCTTGTTCGTTTCGGGTTTTGCCTTCAAATTGAAATGGAATGGTAACAATACCGACGGTAAGAATTTCCATTTCTCTGGCTTGTTTGGCAATCACTGGTGCAAAGACCAGTGCCTGTTCCGCCACCCATACCAGCAGTGATGAAAACCATTTTTGTGTTTTTACTCAATAAATCTTTGATGTCTTCAAAGCTTTCAACAGCAGCTTGTTCACCAATTTCTGGGTTGGCACCAGCGCCAAGTCCTTCTGTAAGGTTAACACCGAGTTGAATTTTGGTTGGAATGGGTGAATTTTCTAAAGCTTGTGCATCGGTATTGCAAATGACAAAGTCAACTCCGTTGATACCTTGTTTAAACATATGGTTAATGGCGTTTGAGCCACCACCGCCAACACCAATTACTTTGATGACATTAGATTGATTTTTGGGTAAATCAAAAGAAATGTTGCCTAATTCTTCTGTGCTCATAATATTGTATTTTATGCGTTTATTCTGCGTTATCTAAAAAATCTTTAAGTTTATCTACAAACTTTTCCATAAACGATTTTCTCGGTTTATGGATGGTTTCTTTTTGTTGTTCTGTGTTTTCTTCTGTTTGTTCGTCTTTGCTCTGAGGTTCAGTGTTCTCTTGAGTTTCTTCAGATTTATCTTTTTCGATTTGCTCTTGTTTGTTTAAGCTATTCATCACTAATCCAACAGCAGTAGCGTAAATTGGACTTGCGGTTTCTTTATTTGTATCGCCAGCGAGATGCTCATTGGGGTAACCGACTCTTGTGTCCATACCTGTGATGTATTCAACAAGTTGTTTAAGATGTTTGAGTTGTGCACCGCCACCAGTGATAACAATACCAGCAATGAGTTTTTTGCGTTTTTCTTCGTGACCGTAATTTTTGATTTCTAAGAAAACTTGCTCAATAATTTCAACCGCTCGATAATGAATGATTTTAGCGAGATTTTTAAGCGAAATTTCTTTGGGTTCACGACCGCGTAAACCAGGAATAGAAACAATTTCGTTTTCTTTATTTTCGCCAGGCCAAGCAGAGCCAAATTTGATTTTAAGCAATTCGGCTTGTTTTTCTATAATAGAACAGCCATCTTTAATATCTTCAGTAATGATATTTCCACCAAATGGAATTACTGCTGTATGACGAATAATACCATCTTTAAAAATAGCTAAATCCGTGGTGCCACCACCAATATCAATAAGTGCTACACCAGCTTCTTTTTCTTCTTGACTCAATACGGCGTTGGCAGAAGCAAGCGGTTCTAAAGTCACGCCACTAAGCTCAAAACCAGCACTTTTGATGCATCGACCAACATTTCTAATAGATGAAATTTGACCGACAACCACGTGAAAATTAGCTTCTAACCGACCGCCATACATACCGATAGGTTCTTTGATTTCGGCTTGACCGTCAACTTTGTATTCTTGTGGTAAGACGTGAATAATTTCTTCACCAGGAAGCATCACAAGTTTATGTACTTGATCACAAAGTGCATTGATGTCGTCTTCGCTGATGACTTCGTCTGCATTTTTTCTGGTAATATAATCGCTGTGTTGTAGGCTTCTGATGTGTTGTCCTGCAATGCCAACGGTGACCGCAGAAACATTTTTTCCTGAACTTTCTTCAGCTTCTTTAACAGCCAGTTGGATGGACTGAATAGTCTGCGTAATGTTATTGACCACACCACGATGAACACCTAAACTTTTGGTTTTACCCAAGCCTAATATCTCTAACTTTCCAAACTCATTTTTGCGACCAATCATAGCTACAATCTTGGTTGTGCCAATATCAAGTCCTACTGCTATATGTTCGTTTTCCATAGTTTAAGATTCAATTTTTTCGCAAACAACTTGGTTGCCGTATTGCAAGTCGATTCTTTTGTATTTGTCTAAAAGTTTATCTTTTTTAGCTTTGACATAAAACGCTTTAAAATTCATAAACTTTTTGTTGAGGTTATCTATTTTACCAATAAATATTTTAAAATTTTGCTGTCTAAAATTCAATCCAAATTGTGCATTGGGATAGGTTCTTATTTCAGTGACGTTTTGTTTTAAAAACAAGTCGTGTTGAATATATTTTAAAAGCTTAAAAACATCACTGATCTGTTGATCTTTTATACCCCAAATTATAGGAACTCTTGCAGAATAATTTGGAGATAATGGCATTTTTTTTCCGTTTGAATCAATATAATATTGTTCACTACTAATCACTCGAGCAATGGGTTTACGCTGGGTAATTTCAGTATATAGTGTGCCATCAATATTCAAAAAAACTTCCGCATTTTCTATCATTGGGTGTGCTTCAAGTTGGGTTTCTACAATATTCAAATCTAAGTGTTCTAAGCTTAATTTCTCAACGTGTTTTTTATTTTGTATTAACAATTTATTAACCGTTTTTTTATCTACAAACAGTTGATTTTCCTGTTGGTATGTAATATTTATAGCTTTGATATTCATGCTACTGTGCCGATGATTTGTAAAGCTGACCAAGAATACCATCAAGATGAGCATCAAGCTGATTTTTATGTAAATCCAATTATTTTTCATCGCTATAATAATTTTTAATGCGTTGAGCTTCAATGCCAATATCGCCAGCACCCATAAAAACTATGACTGAACATTTACTGGTTCTGATAGCATATAATATATCATTTTTTTGAATCATTGCTTTGTCTGACAGTTTTATTTTAGACAATAAATATTTTGAATTTATGCCTTCTATCGGTTCTTCTCTTGCAGGATAAATTTCCAAGAGTTTCACATCGTCAAAGCGACTGAGTTCTTGAGCAAAATCATCAGCAAAATCTTGTGTTCTTGAAAATAAATGCGGTTGAAAAATCGCCATCACTTTTTGATTTGGATGCATTTGTTTTACAGCTTGATAAACCGCTTTTATTTCGGATGGATGATGTGCGTAATCATCAATTATGGTTAAGTCTGACCGTTTGACGATATAATTAAATCTTCTTTTTACACCGTTGAAATTGGCTAAAGATTTTGCAAAACTTTCGGCTTTTTCTGGCATATAAGCTACCGACAAAGCTAATGCACTTATGGCATTAAACAAGTTGTGGTAACCTGGCATATTAAGTTGTAAATTTTTCAGATGCAGATTTGGACTTACCCAATCAAAATGATAAGCACCGTTTTTGATACTGATATTTTCAGCATAAAAGTCAGAATTTTCATTTACGCTAATCGTTTTTCCATTAAAATCCAATTGATTTTGATGATATAATTGAGCTTTATCTTTCAATTGATTTGCAAAATCTTTAAAACTTTCTTCTAGTTCTTCTTTGGTATTGTAGATGTCTAAATGATCTGCATCTATGTTGCTAATTAATGCATAATCTGGTTTTAAGTTTAAAAAAGACCGATCAAATTCATCAGCTTCAATCACGTAAACGTCATCACCATTATGAATGTAATTTGAATTATAGTTTTGTGCTATTCCACCGAGAAATGCTGTAACGGGTTGGTTATTTTCTTTAAGTAAAAATGCCAACATACTTGTAATCGTGGTTTTGCCATGTGTGCCAGCAACTGCAATGCAAGTTTTGTTAGAACTTAAATCACCCAACACCTGAGCTCTTTTAAAAATATTAAAATTATTGGTTTTAAAGAATTGAAAAACAGGATGATTTTCTTTAATAGCTGGTGTGTAAATAACAAGTGTGTCGGATTTCTTTAGATTTTTTGCCAACTTTAGGCTTTCATCGTATTCAATTTTTGCACCAAGTTTTACCAACTTATGACACATCTCGTTTGGTGTTTTGTCATATCCCAAAACTGTTTTTCTTAGTTTTATAAAATGAAAAGCCAAGGCACTCATACCAATACCGCCAATGCCGATAAAGTAAACTTGATTGATATGTGCTAAATTTAATTTCATTTGTTATTGATAATGTTTTCTACAATATCAACGATATCTTTCGTTGCATTGGGCTTAGCTAAGGTTTTTATGTTTTTTGATAAACGCTCTCTTTGTGCTTGGTTTTGAATTAAATCTTTTAAGGTTTTCTCAAATATTTGATCTAATTCTGTTTCTTCTAAACAAATAGCGGCTTGATGTTTGGCGACAGATTGTGCATTTTTAAATTGATGATTTTCTGCAACATTAGGCGATGGAATAAAAATGACGGGTTTACCCACTAAACTCAATTCGCTTACTGAGCCAGCACCAGCACGAGAAATAATGATGTCTGATGCGGCATAAGCGGCTTGCATATATTCTATGTATTTTAATATTTTAATGTTCTCGTTTGCTAAATTTTTATAGTCTTCAAAATAAAAAGCTCCACATTGCCACAATAAATTGCAGTTGAGTTGCTCGATTAGCTCTAAATGCTTTGCGATGGTTTTGTTAGGAATTGACGCACCCAAACTACCACCAATCACCAATAAGGTTTGCTTGTCAGGGTTTAAATTAAATTCAGAAAGTGCTTCTTCTTTTGAGAGTTTATTGTCAATTAAGTCTTGTCTAACAGGATTGCCTGTCCAAGTGATTTTGTCTTTTGGGAAGTAACGATCCATATTGTCATAAGCCACACAAATGGCATTAGCTTGTTTGGCGACCCATTTATTAGTTACGCCTGCATAAGAATTTTGTTCCTGAATCAAAGTTGGATAATTCATCATATTCGCCATTTTTAACAACGGTGCACTTGCAAAACCACCTGTGCCAATAACAATGTCAGGTTGATGTTTTTTGATAATTTGTCTTGCTTTTATCAAGCTAAACAACAGCTTAATAGGAAACAGTAAATTTGATAATGTCAATTTTCTTTGAATTCCGCTAATCCACAAGCCAATAATTTTAAAACCTGCTTTTGGTACTTTTTGCATTTCCATACGGTCTTTAGCACCAACAAACAAAATATCAGCATTGGGCTGTCTGTTTTTTATTTCTTGAGCAATCGCAATTGCTGGGTAAATATGACCGCCAGTTCCACCGCCTGATATGATTATTTTCCAAGGTTTCATAAAGTTTGACTCAATACATCTAATGGGTTTTCTTGTTCTTCGTTTTCTTTATATTTTAATTCTTTTTCACTGTAATCTTCGTTTGATTTTGAACTTACACTTAAAATAATTCCGATGCCTACACAAGTCATCCAAATTGAAGAACCACCGCTACTGATTAGAGGCAAAGTTTGTCCAGTTACAGGAAATAAATTCACCGCAACTCCAATATTGATAAAGGCTTGAAATATAATGGGTAAACCCACTCTGCAATGAGAAGTTTGGCGTAAACGGAATCTCTTTTCGTGAAAATAATGGCGATTCTTAACAAAATAAACAGGTAGAGCAGAAGCACAAAAAAACCACCGATTAAGCCAGTTTCTTCAATGATAATAGCATAAATAAAATCTGAAGACGACTGTGGTAAAAAATTTCTCTGTACACTTTTGCCAACGCCTTTTCCTGTTAAACCGCCTGTTGCAATAGCAATTTTAGCTTTTTCAACTTGATATTGTTCTTGTTGTTCATCGTCAGAAACAAAACTTTCTATTCTACTTGTCCACGTATCAACACGGTTTGGAAGTAAACCAGGAAAAGCCATTGATGTTAAAATAAATAAACTAACAATAATTAGAGTGCTACCAAGAATATAACCACAATACTTTATAGGATAACCGCCTAAATACGCCAGAAGCATAACCATACAAAATATGATAGCCGCCGTTGAAAAGTTGGCTGGAAATATCAAACCAACAACTGTTAAAACGGGCACCCAAAGTGGCCAAATGGTTTCTTTAAAAGTTACCTGTTTGTTGGCTATTTTTGATAAATATCTCGCTACATAAACCATCAGCACAACAGCAAGAAAGTTTGATGTTTGAAAACTCATATTAAACACAGGAATAGTTATCCAACGGCTGGCGTAAGCACCATTGATGGTTGTGCCTTGAAACAGGGTAAAAATCAATAAAACAATAGTAAACGGAAGTAGTAAAATAGAAATTCCCCTGAAATATTTATAAGGAATTTTATGCACCGCAAATATGATAACAAACCCCATAAACAAATGCACAAAATGTTTGATAAGATAACTTATGGTGTTGCCATTACCACCATTAAGGTAAGCTAAATTGCTACTTGCACTATATACAGGAATAAATGAAAACACAGCCAACAAAGCCACTATAGCCCAAATGGCTTTATCACCACTCAAATTGTTATTAAAAAAATGGACTAAAGAATTTTTCATTGGATTTATAGGTTTTGCACGGCTTCTTTAAATTGTCTTCCACGATCTTCATAATTGTCAAATAAATCAAAACTGGCACAAGCTGGCGACAGCAAAACCGTATCATCAGCTTTGGCAAGATGATAGGCTATTTTGACACATTCTTGCATAGATTGCGTTTCGTAAATTTCATCTACACAAGATTTGAAAGCTTTAATAATTTTTTGGTTGTCAACGCCAAGACAGATGATGGCTTTGACTTTTTCATTGACCAAAGGCAATAAATCTTCATAAACATTGCCTTTGTCAACACCACCAACAATCCAAATTACGTCTGAAGTTGCGGAGTCCAAAGCATAAAATGTGGCGTTAATATTTGTCGCTTTAGAATCATTGATATAGTTGACATTATTGATTTTTAAAACGTGTTCCAAACGATGTTCTACACCTTGAAAAGTTTCTAATTTTTCTCTGATGGTTTCCTTCCTGATTTTGAGTAAATGAGCAACGGTAGAAGCTACCATTGCATTTTTAGTATTCTGTTTTCCTTCGACTTGTAGAGCGGTTATTGGCATAATATGTATTTTTTTATTGAGGTTTATAATAATTTCGTTGTCTTTGAGATAGGTTCCATATTTCAATTCTTTTTCAGTTGAAATAGGAATACAGGTTGCGTTTACAGGGTGATTTTTAAGCCAATTGCAGAGGTGATTTTCATCGGCATTGTAGATTAAAAAATCATCGGGTTGTTGATTTTTGGCTATTCTAAATTTTGAAGCTGTATATGAATCAAAGTTATTTTGGTAACGGTCTAAGTGATCAGGCGTTATTGATGTTATAATGGCAATATGCGGTCTAAAATTTTCTATACCATCTAACTGAAAACTACTGATTTCTAAAACATAATGTTTAGCCTCTTTTTCAGCGACGGATTTAGCAAAGCTCAACCCAATATTTCCAGCCAAATCCACTTCTTTAAGTTCATCTTCTAATAAATGATACAACATATAGGCAACTGTTGTTTTGCCGTTTGAACCCGTGATACCAATGATATTGGCTTTGGTATGCTGGAAAGCAAATTCAATTTCTGAAATTATAGGAATTTGTTTTTCTTTGAGCTGTTTTACAATTTGAGCGTCATCGGGAATACCTGGACTTTTTACTATTAAATCGGCATCAGCAAGTCTGTTTAAACTGTGTTGGTGTTCTTCAAACTCAATATTGAGATTTTTTAAGGTTTCAATATTAGATGCAGAAATCTTTTGTGAATCACTTAAAAATACGTTGTATTGTTTTTTCGATGCCAAAATAGCAAGACCAAGACCACTTTTTCCACTTCCTAAAATTGCTATGTTTTGCATTATCTCACTTTTAGGGTTATGATTGATATGACAGCTAAAAGAATGCCTATAATCCAAAATCTCACCACAATTTTACTTTCGTGAAATCCTTTCTTTTGAAAATGATGGTGTAAAGGCGACATCAGAAAAATGCGTTTGCCTTCTCCTAATTTTTTCTTGGTATATTTAAACCAACCCACTTGCATTACGACAGAAAAATTTTCGACCAGAAAAATTCCACATAGTATGGGTAATAAAAGTTCTTTTCTTGTGGCTATGGCGATTACAGCAATAATTCCGCCAATCGTTAAACTTCCCGTATCGCCCATAAATACTTGAGCGGGAAATGTATTATACCATAAAAATCCAATTAATGCACCTGTGAAAGTCGCGATAAAAATGGTCATTTCGCCAGATCTAGGGATGTTCATTACGTTTAAATAATCAGAGAAAATAACGTTGCCTGAAACCCAAGCAAAAATGCCAAGAGTCAAAACTATAATAGCTGAAGAGCCTGCAGCAAGTCCATCGATGCCATCGGTAAGGTTGGCACCATTTGATACTGCGGTAACTATAAAAATGACAATAGGTATAAAAATTAACCAAGCGTAAGGTGCTAAATCTTCACTGATCCAAGTGATGATTTTAGAATAATCAAGTTCATTATTTTTTAAAAAAGGAATAGTCGTGGTGGTTGATTTTTCTTCATCTGCAATTTCTATGATTTGATTGGTCTCAGGATTGAGTTGAATGTTATTTCTCACCGTAATATCATTGTGAAAATACATGGTTAAACCTACAATGATGCCGAGTCCCACTTGACCGAATACTTTGAATTTACCTTTTAAGCCTTTTTTGTCTTTTTTAAATACCTTGATGTAATCGTCTAAAAAACCAATACTGCCCATCCATAAGGTGGTGATAATTAATAGAATAATATAAATATTACTTAAATCTGTAAATAGCAAAACAGGAATCAAGGTTGAAAAAATGATAATCAAACCACCCATAGTTGGTGTTCCCGCTTTTTGAGTTTGACCGTCAAGACCTAAGTCTCTGATGCTTTCTCCAACTTGTTGTTTTTGTAAAAAATTAATGATGCGTTTACCAAAAATCAATGAAATCAAAAGCGATAAAATGGTGGCTATAGCGACTCTAAACGATAAATATTGATATAAACCTGCTCCAGAAAAATCATATAAACTATCGAGATATTTTAGTAAATGATATAGCATAGTTATTTTTTAAAGCGGTTTAAATAATATTTCACAATTTCCATATCATCAAAATCTTTTCGCTTTCCTTTTATTTCCTGATAGGTTTCGTGTCCTTTTCCAGCAATGAGAATAATGTCATTGGGTTTGGCTATTTTGCAAGCGGTTTTTATGGCTTCTTTTCTGTTGGTGATGCTCAATATTTTTTGTTGATGTTGAGGTTCAACTCCTTTTTCAATATCATTGATGATTTCGTCGGGATCTTCGTCTCTCGGATTATCACTTGTAAATATGACTTGGTCACTGTATTTTGCAGCAATTTGACCCATTTTTGGGCGTTTGGTTTTGTCTCTATTGCCACCGCAACCTACTACGGTAATTAGAGTTTCGTTTTTGGTTCGTATGCTATTAATGGTTTCTAAAACATTCTTTAGTGCATCAGGTGTGTGGGCATAATCTACAATGGCTGAAATATCTTCAGATTGACTTTTGAAATGTTCAAAACGACCTTCAACAGGTTGTAGTTGACTTAAAAATTTTAGACTTTCTAACTCATCTAATTTAAACAGATTGGCGACAGCATAAACAGCAAGTAGATTATAGGCATTAAATTCGCCAATGACTTTTGTCCATACATCTTGATCATTGATTTTAAGATGTAAACCACTAAAACTATTTTCAATAATTTTGGCTTTATAATCAGCGTAGGATTTTAAGGCATATGTGTAGGTTTTTGCTTTACAATTCTGTATCATAAATTCTCCATTTTTGTCATCACTATTAGTAATGGCAAAAGCCGATTTTTTGAGTTGGTCAAACAGGCGTTTTTTTACATCTCTATAAGCTTCAAATGTTTTGTGATAATCGAGATGATCGTGAGACAAGTTAGTGAAAATAGCAAGATCAAAATCTAAACTTAGACTGCGTTTCTGTTCAATACCGTGCGAACTTACTTCCATAAAAACATATTCTATACCAGCTTCATACATTTGGTGGATGTATTGGTTTATGGTAATAGAATCTGGTGTAGTCAATCGGGTTGGAAATTCTTCGTCATTAATAAGAATTCTAACGGTTGATATCAAACCTACAGAATAACCTAATTTTAGAAACAATTGATAGAGTAAAGTAGAAACTGTAGTTTTACCATTGGTTCCTGTTACGCCAATCAGCTTGAGTTTTGAAGATGGATTATCAAAAAAGTTAGAAGCCATATAGGCTAAAGCTTCACGGGAATCTTTCACTTTTATATAAGTAACACCATTGATTTTAAGCTCTGGAAATTCTTCGCAAACCACAGCGATAGCTCCTTGGTCAACGGCATTTTTGATATAGTGGTGTCCATCTGAATGCGTACCTTTGATGGCGACAAAAATATCGTTTAAGCCCACCTTTCTAGAATCAAAATGTAAGTTGATAAAAGATTGATTAGTAGAACCTTCAACGGCTTCTAAACTGACTTTATACAATATGTCTTTTAATGTATTCAACCTAATATGAGTTTTACGTTTTGATTCTTTTTTATTTTTTGCCCTTTGGCAATAGACTGTCTTAACACTTTTCCTTCACCGACAAATTGAACATTCAATCCTAGATTTTCTATCACCGCTATGGCATCCATTAGTGGCATTCCTTTTAGATTTGGCATAGTATTGATGTGTTCTTCTGCTTTGGCAATGGTTTTATGAACCATCAATTCATCTTGAAGCAACTGGATGCTATCTGCTGTGATTTCATCTTTTATCGGTGTTTTGGTATAAATTTTTTCGGCAATTTCTGCAAAAACAGGAGCGACAACTTGGCTACCGTAAAACCCGATTTTTGTATCAGGCTTATGAACTGTTACAATACAAGAATATTTAGGATTATCAGCTGGAAAATAACCCGCAAAGGAGGCGATATATCTGCCATTTTCAATCCAATATTCAGTTTGGCAAGTGCCGGTTTTTCCTGCCATAGAAAAGTTTTGGTTATAAATGTTTTTAGCTGTTCCTTTTTCCACCGTTTGCTTTAGTAAATCTTGAAGTATTTTTGCTGTTTCTTTTGAGCAAACACTGTTTTGTATGATAGGTTTGTCATAATTTTTTATATTCTCACCCTTGTTCATCACTTTTTTAATGAATCTGGGTTTTATTCTTATGCCATCATTTGCAATAGCATTGTAAAAACTTAAGATTTGTAAAGGCGTCATAGACACGCCATAACCAAAAGACATCCAGGGCAGAGTAGTGCCATACCAGTTTTTATCATCAGGATGTGGAATAGATGGTTGACCTTCGCCTTTAATTTCAAGACCAATTTTTTTATTCAATCCCATATTGATCAATCGATCGACAAACCTTTCAGGATTATTTTTATAATTATCATTTATAATTTGAGAAAATGCTGTGTTAGATGAGACTTTTAAAGCATCACCCACAGAGATTTTTCCATAGCCACCTCTTCTTGAATCTTTTATAGTTCGATTATAAAATTTAATAACTCCATTTTTAGTATCAACTACGGTAGAAGTATCGACTACCTTATCTTCTAGAGCTACAGCAAGGCTCATTAATTTAAAAGTTGACCCAGGTTCATGGCTTTCCCACACAGCATAATTTCTTTTTTCAAAATAAGTGTTGTTTTTGGTTCGACCTAAATTAGAAATCGCTTTGATTTCACTTGTTTTGGTTTCCATAACAATCACGCTACCGTGGTCGGCTTTGAATTTTTCGAGTTGTCTCAATAAAGCATGATGCACAATATCTTGAATGTTGACATCAATGGTAGAAACCACATCTAAACCATCTTCAGGCTCAATACTATTTCCATCATTAAGCGGTTTCCATTGACCTTTAGATATTTTTTGTTTGAACTGTCTTCCTTTTCTGCCTTTAAGGTATTCATCAAAAGCCCCTTCAAGACCAACGTTGTTATAGCCAACAGTTCGTCGACCAACTTTGCCCATAGGATGCACTCTTTCAATACTTTGCTCGGCAATAAAACCACCTTTGTATGGACCTAATTTGAAAAGTGGAAAAGTTTTAAATTGTTGATATTCACTGTAGTCCAGATTGTTGGCTATGAGCAGATAACGATTTTTTTGTTTTCTGGCATTGAGAAGTTTGTTTTTGTAGTAAGAAACAGGTAAATCTGAAAAATCTGAAAGCGCTTTTGAAAGTGATATGAGATTTTTATCAAAGTCTTTTTCAGACACTGTAACGGCATCAAATCTAATCTCGTAAACCGGGACAGAGGTTGCCAATAAATTCAAATTGGTATCGTAAAGATTACCGCGATTAGGCTCGATGATAAAGCTTTTGTATACACTTTGATTGGCGATAGATTTATAATGCTCGCCGTCAATGATTTGAATTTGAATAATTTTATAAACGATTATGCCAGTAAATAAAACCAGCATTACCAGGATGACATAAAATCGTTTAAGAATGTTTTTTTGTGCTATCATTCTGATTTTGATTTTACAATGATTTCGAAAGGTGGTTCTTCAGAAAGTTTAATACCTCTTTTGGTCATAATTTTGGTAACGTTTGACTCCATTTTGAGTTGCATCACATCTTTTTTGGTATCGACAAACTCGCTTCTAAGAGCTTTCATTTTGGTTTTGAGTTCAGCAATCTTATAGACTTTTCGATCTGCACTGTGAGAGCTGGCAATCATAACAAGTGCTAGCACGGCACAAAACAAGATAAAGCTCCAATTTTTAAACGCACCGTCTTGAATTAAAAACTTGCCTTTTATGATATCAATTGCACCTTTGCTCATAATTAAATTTTTTCTGCAATCCTTAATTTTGCACTTCTAGAGCGTTTGTTCTGTCTTATTTCTTCTTCACTTGGCACAATGAGATTGCCAACTTTTTTAAAGGGTTTTTTGATGTTCCCATAAAAATCTTTTTGAATGTCATCTTCAAAATTTCCACTTCTGATAAAATGTTTCACAAGCCTATCTTCTAAAGAGTGATATGAAATCAAGCTAAGTCTGCCACCTGTTTTTACAACATCAGTTGTTTGCAATAAAAATTCTTTAAGTGCTTCAATTTCTTGATTGACTTCTATGCGTAAAGCTTGGTAAATTTGAGCTAAAAATTTATTGATTTTGGTTTGTGGTAATAATGGCTCTAAAATTGTATTTAGCTGAAATGTTGTTTCAATAGGCTGTTGTTGTCTTGCTGAAATTATTGCAAAGCAGTCAACTTTGGAGCCATTCTCAACTCTGCATATTGTCGTATAATTGAAATCAATTTGTCTTCAGAATATTCATTAACAATCTTTTTGGCTGTCAGGTCTTGGCTCTGATTCATCCGCATATCTAAATCAGCGTCAAATCGTATTGAAAAGCCACGTTCGGCAGTATTGAATTGATGAGAAGACACACCAAAATCGGCTAAAACTCCATCGACAGATTCAAAACCGTGAAATTTTAAAAAGCGTTTGAGATATCTAAAATTTTCTGGAATTAAAAGGAATCTATCATCATCAATTTTGTTTTGTAATGCCGCTTCGTCTTGGTCAAAACCAATTAATTTTCCTTTAGAATTTAGTTGATTTAAAATTTCATAAGAATGTCCACCACCACCAAATGTGGCATCAACATAAACGCCGTCGGGTTTGATGTTGAGACCTTTAACGCTTTCATTGCGCAAAACGGGTATGTGATAGTCATTCTGTGTCATCATTGTTTCCCATTACGTCTTCGGCTAAATCTGCAAAATCATCGACATCTTCAATTGAAGATTCGTAGAGGTCTTTATCCCATATTTCTATAATATTGATGGCTGAAGACAGCACTAAGTTTTTATTGATATCAGCGAAGGTTTTTAAATCTTTTGGAACCAGTAATCTACCATTGGTATCGACTTCAACAACTTTGACACCAGCAGTAAACTTTCTGATAAAATCGTTGTTTTTCTTTTTAAATCTATTGAGACCATTAATCTTTTGCATTAACACATTCCACTCCTGCATTGGGTAGAGTTCGAGACATTTTTGAAACACAGAACGCTTTAAAACAAAGCCATCTTCTAAGTGGGAATGCATTTGCTTTTTTAGGGCAGAAGGCACTAATAGCCTTCCTTTTGCATCTATTTTGCACTCATATGTTCCGATGTAGTTTGTCATTGACCTCAATAATTAGGTCAAATATATCAAAAAAATTACCACAATTTACCACTTTTTACCACATTGTTGATAAGTTTTTTGAAAGTAGCACTTATAGCTATTTGGAAGAAACAGTAAATGCAGAGTTTTTAAGTCTTAATTTAGGATATCCTTATTCTTATATAAACCACTAAATTTCAGTAAGATAAGTCAATAAATTTGTTGTTTTAATGCGAGGAAATATATATTGCATAATAACTTTGCATATGATAAAATACACTTCACAATTTCAGTACTGCGAGACCGTATCGCAGTAAAACTTAGAACTTACAGTGAAGAAATTGAAATCATAGAAAATGGATAAATCCATTCACAATCGAATATTTGCAAACCATAGCCAATGCACAATCCTAAGCGTTTCAACGGTTTTAAATAGTTGGATTGGAGCCATTCTATTTATAACAAATCCGATATCTATAACTTTAAATTCTGACTTTAAATTCTAACTTTCTTATAAACCCTAATTTAATTTAACGTAAGTTCGATTTATTGAAAGCTATAAATCAGATGGTTATATCTTTTTGTAAGCAAATTTTGTTATTTCGAACGAAGAATGAGGAGAAATCTCATTCTACTGAGATGTCTCGTCGTTCATGTTTCGCTCTGTCAACATGACAAATGATTAAATATCTGTATTTTATATGAATATATTTTATTGCAATTTATATCGAACTCACGTTAATTTATATAAATCAGAAAGCAAAATATTATAACTGCCTGATCAGAAAACTCAACTCAAGCCCAATTGTCAAAGCCACTTCCCTGTATTTTTCATCCTGCTGAGTTGTGCCATCAAATTGTTTTGGATCGGGATAGGTCAAATTGAAACGCTCTAAGGCATTTGGAATAAATGGGCAATTTTCCGAGGCTTGCTCACAAAGCATAATGGCATAAAAGTTATCACTCGGATTTTGAGCATCGTTATATAATTTTGAAAAGCACTTGATAACATTAGAATTTCCGTAATTCACTTCAACTATTGAATTGCTTGTGTTTTGGGATTTTTGAGCGTCAAAGCCTAAATATCTTAGACAACTTATCGCGTTATCATTAACCGCTGAAACTTCTGTGCCACCAGAATAAGACTCTAAAGCAATATCATAATAATCGGCAAGGACTGTTGCCCAAACTTGACCAAATATACTCCGACGTGAATTATGTGTGCAAACAAAAATGAGTTGAAAAGGCTTTGATGAATGCTGCTGTTTTAAAGTTTCAGCAATGGCTTTAATTTGATGTTTTCTTTCAAGGTCAATTTGATGGTCTTCCTTTTCAAATTGTTGTAGAAGCGATTGAATTGAATTATTCATGTTTTAATATTTCCATTTGTTAGCAATAGCCACAAGCGATAACATCACTGGCACTTCAATCAATACACCAACTACTGTCGCTAAAGATGCACCAGAATTAAGACCAAATAGCGAAATGGCTACCGCAACAGCCAGTTCAAAAAAGTTGCTCGCACCAATCATAGCCGATGGCGAGCAAACACTGTGTTTTAGTTTTAAATAACGACCGATAAACCAAGTGACAAAAAAGATAAAATAAGTTTGAATGGTCAATGGTATGGCAATTAATAAAATATCAAAAGGTTTGTTTAAAATTTTATCGCCTTGAAAGGCAAACAACAAGACCAAAGTCGTGATGAGGGCAATCATAGAGACAGGTTTCAGACGATGTAAAAACACATTTTTAAACCAATCTATACTGTATCTTTTTATTAAATATTTGTTTGAAACATAACCTGCTGTGAGTGGAATAACGACAAAAATAACAACTGAATAAATCAAAGTATCATAAGGAATCTGAATATTAGTTACCCCAAGCAAAAATTTGACAATTGGAATGAAAAGCACCAATAAAATAATGTCGTTTAAAGACACTTGAACGAGTGTATAATTAGCATCGCCTTTGGTTAAATACGACCACACAAAAACCATAGCCGTACAAGGTGCAAGACCTAGGATGATAGCTCCAGCGATATACTGCTCTGCATCTTCTGGCGATAAATAGGCACTAAAAATTTGATCTAAAAACAGCCACGCAAAAAATGCCATGGTAAAAGGTTTGACTAACCAATTTATGACTAAAGTTAAACCTACAGCTTTGTTATTTTTAGTAACGTTTTTTAAGGATGAAAAATCAATTTGCACCATCATCGGATAAATCATCATCCACACCAAAATGGCAACTGGAATATTGACTTTTGCAACTTCTAAATCGCTTAAAAATTGAATAGAATCGCCAAACAGTCGTCCTATACCAATGCCAACTAAGATAGCCAAAGCAACCCAAACGCTCAGGTATTTTTCAAATTTTCCCATAGCTTAACAGCAACCGCTTTCAGGCGAACAACAGGCTTGTGAAGCTTGCAATTCACTTAATTTAACTTTAGGTTTTGACGCTGAAACTCCACATTTGTCTTTAGCCAAACAATCGGTTTGTAATGGTATGAGTTTAAAAACTGAATCGTCAAAATCCAAACCATAAGTTTCAATGGTTTGACCTTGGTATTCCACTTCTATTGTTAAATCCTCATTGAGTTTGAGTTGTTTTTCAGAAAGTTCGATAATTTTATTTAATTTTTCAGCTTGAAGTCTGTGATTTATATCATCGGCTGTCCAGAGTTGAAAATTGATGATATCCTGAAAACGCTCTGTGCCACCACAATCAATAAAATGTTTGGTAACTTTACCAACTTCTGTCACATGAAAGTGCGAAGGCACTTCTGTACCATTGGGTAAAATAAATTTGAGATTTTCAATTTGCTTTAAATGATTTTTAATTTCAGAGAGTGTCATAATTTTATGTTTTAATTTGATTTAATAATATACGTCGGTATTGATTTAACAACAGTCGTCATTGACGGAAATATTGCGGTCTAAAAACGCATTGAGTGTGTTTTTTAATTGTGTCCATTGTTCATCATCAATACAATAGCAAACGCTCGTGCCTTCAATATTACCTTTGATTAATCCAGCATTTTTAAGTTCTTTAAGATGTTGAGAAATGGTCGGTTGTGCTAAATTAATTTGACTGACCAAATCTCCGCAAATACAAGATTGTGCTTTAAATATTTCTTGTAAAATTGCTATTCGAGCCGGATGGGCTAATGCCTTAGCTATAGATGCAATTTGGTTTTGTTCCGCTGTAAAATTTTCTGTTTTGGTTAAACCCATGTTTTGATTTTTTAGCACTTAGCCTATATTAAACTCTTACTAACCACAGCTCACTGCTCACTGTTCACTACTATTACTACATTGCAATATTACGATTAATATTCAATACTAAAAAAGTAATAATTATTTTATTTTCAAAATGTAAGTTTTGAACTGTATAAATATTCTCTTATATTTTACAATTTCTTTAATTTTAACCCAACTAATTGATGTATTTTTACGACATATGAAACGAAAACTACGTATAAACGGTCATTCTCACTTATTACCTTATCCCGAACAGATTCCTAAGTTTATGAAAGAAAAAGGCATTTTTTGGGTGGACGATGAACGTAAATTTATGCTTCAAAAAAACTGGAAACGCCCCGTAACCGATCTGAGTTTTTTTCTTGATGATAAGTTAGAATGGATGGAGCGTTATAATATTGACCATGCGGTGGTGCTGAATCTATCTCAACTTTACGGTAACGGACTACGTGTGGAAGAAATGAAAAAAGCTTTGCGATTTCAAAACGATTTTAATGCAAAAGTTCAAAAAGAAAACCCCACAAAATTTACTTGTGGTTTTGTGGTACATCCGGGTTTCGTCAAAAGTGCTTTGTGGGAAATTGAACGTCGCGTAGAAGAACTCGATATGCGTATTCTTTGCTTACCAACTCATTACATGGATTCTATCGGCACTTGGCGTTGTATTTTTGACGAAGAAAACGAACCTATTTTTGAGCTTGCCAGCAAATATAATCTTGCGGTTGAAGTTCATCCGTATGATGGTGAAAAATTTATCAAACTTGAAAACACCGCTTGGCGCTTTCATCTGATTTGGATGTTGGCTCAATGTGCTGATGCTTATCACTTTTTAACCCTTAATGGTTATCCTGACAAATACCCAAATATGCGGGTTTGTTTTGCTCATGGCGGACAACTCGCACAAATCAATTTAGGGCGAAGAATTCAGGGTTTTGATGGACGTCCTGATTTATTTAAAGGCAAAGTTCACCCGCGAAAATCAGTAGGTCATAAAAATATTTTCTTTGATACTTTGGTGCACGACACCAAATCATTTAAACTTCTGTTAGAAAATCAAAAAAGCAAACAAATTATCGCTGGACTTGATGATCCTTATCCACTTGGTGAAATGGAAAGCCAACCGCAATCATCCTATCCTGGCAAACTTTTGGATTTGGCTGTTGAGCAAAATATTATTTCAGCTAAAGAACGCGACGAAATTTGGAGTAACAATGTGGTAACTTGGTTGTTTGGAGAAGATGAAAAACTAAAAACTGATTTTTATAAACGTATTGGTCACCATGAAAATAATTGACAAAAGCATAGAAGCTTACAGTATTGAGCACAGCGAAAATGAGCCCAAATTTCTAAAAGCCCTTGCCAAAGAAACCTGGCAAAAAGTGCTTCAACCACGAATGCTCAGCGGTGCTTATCAAGGCAGATTATTGAGTTTAATTTCAAAAATTGTCGCCCCGAGTTGCATTTTAGAAATAGGCACATACACCGGGTATTCAAGTTTATGTCTTGCTGAAGGCTTAGCTGAAAATGGCGTATTACACACTATTGATGTTAATGAAGAGTTGGTTGACATTCAGCAAAAACATTTTAAAAACTCTCCGTTCTATCAAAATATCAAAACCCATCTGGGTGATGCTCAAAACATTATTCCTAAAATTGATGCTAAATTTGACTTGGTTTTCATCGATGCCGATAAACAAAATTATAGTCTGTATTTAGATTTGGTGATGCCTAAACTCAATCCTAAAGCCGTTATTTTATCAGATAATGTGCTCTGGGACGGCAAAGTCGTCAACCCACAAATCCACGATGAAGACACGCTGGCTTTACGGGCTTATAATGAAAAACTCATTACACATTCACAATTAGAAACGGTATTGTTACCGATTAGAGATGGATTAAGCATTAGTCGATTAAAAGATTGATTTACTTAAACTTTCAACGTTTTAAAGTAAAATGCCCTGAAACACTTTGTCCAGAATTCATTTCAATTTTATACCAATAATCTTGTGACGGCATTGTTTTGCCATTATACGTGCCATCCCAACCAATCAGTAAAGGTGAAATATTATCCAGCAATTTGCCATACCTGTCAAAAATAAAAATATTTTTGACGTCGTTTTCACTTTGTCTGATGCCTTTGATTTGCCAAAAATCATTAATCCCATCATTATTTGGTGTAAAGAAATCAGGGATTTGAAGTGCAATAAAATTTAATGTTACTTCACCACAGCCATTTTTATCTCTGACAATAATGGTGTTTTCAATTTGATAAATATCAAAAGTATTGGAGTCTGTAAAACCACTATCATTTAACGCAAATTCATAGTCACCACTGCCTTGGGCATTGATTATAACTTGTCCATTTCCCGCAAAACCAGTTTGAGTAAAACTCACTTCAGGTAAGCTTGAAGCATTTACACTAAAATTTTTAGTGTTTGTGCAAACCACTTCAAGACCATCGATCATTTGAACACTTGTGACCTCAACACTAAAACTTCCTGCTTCATTCACCTGAATACTTTCTGTGGTTTCACCAAGATTCCATTCATAGAATGTTTCGCCTTGCGTGTTCACTATGCTGGCATCAAGCGTTACATTGTCATCAGAATTTTCACAAATTAAAAATTCAGATTCAACATTACTAAAAATAGGAGCATCAATTTTTTGAAGAACAACAGGAACAAGACCTAAACAATAATTGTCAGCTTCTACACGAGCAAAAATTGTTAAAGGCAAAAGTTCAGTTTCTATTTCTATAAAACCTGTGTTAATTGAATTGGTTTGATTGATGGCATCGTTTTCTGAAAAATATAACTCTATATTTTGAGCTTGAATTCCAAGAACACTTAAAACTTGATTTTGAATGGCTTGATTGGTAAAAGACGTCGGACTGGTTTCTTGGACAGGACAAACTGTAAACGTAATTTCATCAAAAACTTGACTGTTTCCACTCAACTGAACACTTGCTACAGCAGTGCAATTATTAGCGTTCAAGACACGAACAAAAACATTTTGGTTAGACGTTGTATTTTCAAATGTATTAGGATTTTGAATAGGATTGATGCCTAATTCAGCTTCGTTTTGGGTTAAATAAAAATTTAAAATTTGCAAACTGTTATCTATTTGATTACTCACGTCAAATAAGTTAAAGACTCCAAATCCATTAGCATCAACACAAGTATTGAGACTTAAATCTTGTGGTAAACTCATTTGATCAAAACTGATTTGAACTTCATCAATAGCCGTGCATCCACTTGTTAAATCAGCTTCAACACTGTATTGACCTGCACCAAAATTAGCTTCAGAAACTGTGATATTGTCATCGGTATCATTAATCAATTGACCGTCAAAAAACCACCTAATCGCTGTAACTTCATCATTTTCTACCTGAAGATTTAAGGTTTCGCCTTGGCAAAGGGTTTGGTCTTGACCCAAATCTACGCCAATATTAAAACTGTTTCCTTCTATAAAAACGGCAGAATCATATCTAAAGTTAGTTTCGTCAGCAATCACTAATTTGATTTCATAGGTTTGACCAGCTATAACATCACTTTCAGCGGTTAAAATTGCCGTTTGTCCATTAAAGTTTATCGGAGCATTTACATCATTAAACTGTCCAAAAAATTCTTCATTAATCGCATCACAAGCACCCGGAATTTCAGGTCTAACTGTGGTCACTTGAACAGGAGTGTTAGTGCCAGGCACAAGTGCTAAATTTTGAAACTGTCCACCAACAGGTCGGATCAAAAAAGCAAAGGCGTCAGAAAAATCACAAGTTGAAGAGTTGTTTTCTCGATATTCTTCGGAAGCAAATAGATATCGAAAACTGATGCTATTGGCTTGTGGTACAAACGAAAATTCAAAAATTGTAGCATTGATGGTATTGCTGATACCGAGAATATTTTCTAAATCTTGATCGCCAGACCAATTGGCAGCATCATCATCACTTAGGGAATTATTTGGTCCAGGCACGTTGCTTAACCGACCAGTGGTTAAAACAATGCCGTTGTCAAAAGGAAAGTTAGCGTTGTTGGCATCAAAATATCCATAACTCAATTCACCGTTTGAAAAATTGCCAGAAACCGTGTTAGTCACATTGATGTTATCAACACAATTAGTGCCAAACAACACGTCTTCAACAAGTTGTTGATCTGAAAATGTGTTAGAACTCACACTGATATTTTGACTAAAAGAAAATAGAGTAAAAATAAGAGAAGCAATGAATAAGCTAAAACGTATAAGATTCAACACAAATAATTTTGAATTAAGACTTATAAAAAGCCATTTAGTTTAAACCCTAACGCTATCTGGTACCAAAACGGTATAATCGCCACCATTTCTGATGACATCTCTCACAATTGAAGACGAGATATAGCTTTTGCCACTTGAAGTTAGCAAGAAAACGGTTTCTATTTTTTGTAATTTTCTGTTGGTGTGTGCAATAGCTTTTTCAAACTCAAAATCAGCGGGATTACGCAAACCTCTTAAGATAAAATCAGCTTCATTTTCAATACAATAATCAACGGTTAGTCCTGAATAAGTATCGACTTTTATTTTGGGTTCATCTTTAAAAGTATCTATCAAAAACTGCTTGCGTTGTTCTAAGCTAAACATATATTTTTTGTTGGCATTCACGCCAATAGCTAAGATAATTTCATCAAACAAGGTCATTCCACGACAAATAATATCGTAATGCCCTATCGTTAAAGGATCAAAAGAACCAGGAAAAACCGCACGTTTCATAACAAAACTTTTGGGGTAAAGATAATAAAATAAAAGCGTCTAAGCCATCTCAATAGCATTACTAAAAAGAGCCGATAAAGAAATGCCAGTAGCTTTAGCTTGTTGAGGTAAAATACTGGCTTTGGTCAAACCTGGACAGGCGTTGATTTCTAAAAAATGCGGTTGACCATTGTGAAAAATAAATTCTGAACGTGTCAAACCTTTCATCTTTAATATTTTAAAAATTTTAACCGCTAAATTTTGAACAGATTGGGTTTCATTTTCTGTTAAATTGGCTGGTGTGATTTCTTGAGATTTGCCATAATATTTAGCTTCAAAATCAAAGAATTCATTTTCTGAAATAATTTCTGTAACAGGCAAAGCCTTAACTTCTCCTTGATAATTTATCACCCCAACGGAAACTTCTCGACCATCGAGAAAGGATTCAATAATCACTTCGTCGTCTTCTTTTAAAGCGTGATTTATCGCTTGTGGGATTTCGTCTTTGGTTTTAACTTTAGTAATTCCAAAACTACTACCAGCCCGATTGGCTTTGACAAAACAAGGCAAACCTACTTTTTTGATGATATCATCAGCATCAATAACATCACCTTGATTATAAAAATAATTTTCGGCAGTTGGTATGCCATAGGCTTTTAAAACACTGATGCAGTCTCTTTTGTTATAGGTTAAAGTCGCATTGTAATATTCAGCGACCGTTTGTTTGATGTTTAAATTTTGAAGATAACCTTGTATCAAACCATCTTCGCCTGGCGTGCCGTGAATGGTATTAAACACGACATCAAAGGTGATTTTTTGTCCATCGATTACAACAGAAAAATCGGATTTGTCAATGGGATATTTTTGGGCGTCGTGCCAAACATACCAATTGTCTTTTAAAATATGAGCTTGGTAAACATTATAATCGTTTTTTAGATGCTCATAAACATTTTCTCCACTTTGTATGGAAACATCACATTCACTGGTGTAGCCACCCATAGCGATGGCGATGGTTTTTTTCATATCAGTTATTAAGTTTTTCAGTCATCACATTGACCAAATCCGATTGCTGAATTTGTTCTTGTTTGCCACTGTTCATATTTTTTAGTGTCAAATTTTTGTTTTGAATTTCATTTTCGCCAAGTAAAGCTACGTATTGATATTCGTTTTTATTGGCGTAAGTCAATTGCTTTCTTGGTTTATCAGCATCAGGATACAATTCTCTGCAATACCATTATTTCTAAGTCTTGTAATCAACTTAATGGAATGACGAGCTTCATTTTCTCCAAAGTTGATAAACAACAAACGATTATTTTTGACAAGGTTTTCAGGAAATAAATTTAAACTTTCCATCACCAAAAATATCCTATCTAAGCCAAAAGAAATGCCAACACCGCTTAAATCTTTAAGACCGAAAATACCAGTCAAATCATCGTAGCGACCACCACCACCAATGGAACCCATCTTTACGCCTTCAGGAGCTTGAACTTCAAAAATAGCTCCAGTATAGTAATTCAAACCGCGTGCTAAGGTAACATCAAAATCTAATTGACAAGCTTTTAAGTCTAAATCGCGAGTTTGGTTGACGATAAATTCTAATTCTTCTACACCTTTTAAACCGATGTCTGAAGATGACAATAAAGTTTTAATTTGGTTGAGCTTGGTTTGCATATCGCCTTGTAATTCAAAAATAGGATTGAGTTTTTCAAGGGCTTGTTGATCAATACCTCGCTCCAACATTTCTTCAATCACTTTGTCCTTACCGATTTTGTCAAGCTTGTCTAAAGCCACTGTAAAATCAACAAGTTTATCAGATTCGCCAATGATTTCTGCCAGACCGCTTAAAATTTTTCTGTTGTTGAGTTTGATTTTGCAACCTTTTAGTTTTAGTTGATTAAAAACAGCATTGTAGAGTTGTATAAACTCTACTTCCTGCCATAAACTATGGCTTCCAACCACATCGGCGTCGCATTGATAAAACTCTCTAAAACGACCTTTTTGCGGTCGATCTGCACGCCAAACCGGCTGAATTTGAAAACGTTTAAACGGAAAATTTAACTCGTGTTGGTCTGCACCACATAGCGTGCAAATGGGACGGTTAAGTCGTAACGTAAGGCTTTGCCCGAGATTTTTGATGTAATTTGTGTTGCGTCTTTGGTTTCATAAAGTTTATTATCAACTTTTTTCAAATAATCACCTGAATCTAAAATCTTAAAAATCAACCGATCGCCTTCGTCGCCATATTTTCCCATCAAGGTTGAAGATTTTTCAAAACTTGGGGTTTCAATGGGTTGAAAACCAAACAGCTGAAATTGATGCTTGATCGAATCAAAAATAAAATTACGCTTGGCGATTTCGCTAGCATTAAAATCTCTTGTGCCTTTTGGTATAGCGGGTTTTTGAGCCATTAATTTGGTTTTAGTTTTGGGCGTTAATCCACTTGTTAAAATACTTGAACAACTCGCCTTTTGTGATATTTGCACCTTGTTTAATCAATGCAAAGATATCTTTATTTCTATCATCACTCAAAGCTTTGGTGGCTTCGTGAATTTCAACTTCATCGGCAAGCAAATTATCTTGTAGCCATTGGTAACCTTCTTTAGTCATGATGTCAATTTCTGGATGCTTAACTTCTATTTTTATCAAATCAATTTGCACCTCGGTAAATCTAAACAAAAACATATATTTTGCTGAAATATGTTCGAGATATTCTACTTTTTTGAGCACACCTTCCCAAACCAAATCGCTAAAAATATCGAGTTCTTCTTCAGCCACTTCGGGTTTGTTTTTTTTAATGTCTGCCCACTCTTCAGCAGTAATAGATTGTGTGGCGAGAAAATTGATAAATTCCTGATGCAATTCTTCAAATTGCTCTTTGGTTAATCTTTCGTATTTCATGTTTGCAAAAGTAAAGAAATTGATTTGTATAGCTGTTTATGTTCTATATTTTTGATTTTAAAAAGTGAGATATTATTTGAAGTTTCAAAACCTGTTAGGTTGGCTTTTTAGGTATTCAATGAAGAGTTTAAACTTATCAATATAGATTCTTTAGTATATAATAAAAAAGCCCTTGAAAATCAAGGGCTTAATGTTTATAAAGTGACCCTGGAGGGATTCAAACCCCCAACCGTTGGAGCCGAAATCCAAAGCTCTATTCAGTTAAGCTACAGGGCCATTATTTCAAAATATAATGCATAAAAATTATGCTAAAATATACTTTTATTATTTACTAAGTAGCCGAAATCCATTCCACATGTGCGAGACAGTTGAGCTACAGAGCTAAAAAGTTTTGCAAAATTACAAGAAATATTGCTTACTATGTGAAGTTTTTAAGTTTTTTTATTTTGGAGTCAATTTCGCAAAGGCAGGACTATTCAGTTAAGATACAGAACTGATTTGAATCTAATTTTTAACACACGTACTTCGTTAAATTCTTTTTCTTCTCACTTCTATAATCTTAAAATCAATTAGTGCATTCGTGGCAAAATAAAATTAGTGTATTCGTGGCAAAATAAATAAGACTTTTAAATATTCAAAAACTAAAAACTTGCAATTATTCTGATTAACGCATCATAGTCTTAAGAAAGCATCTTTTGTCAACCAAATTTAAAATTAACAAGACCTCACACGTCTCACAGACACATAAGATATAAAACAATAATCACGCAATCTAAGCCAACTCTTGCTTCACAATCTTAGAAATCACAGCACCTTCAGCTTTGCCAGCCATCTGTTTACTGGCAATGCCCATCACTTTTCCCATATCTTTCATACTACTTGCACCAGTTTGCTCTATAATTTGCTTGACTTCTTTAGCAATAGCCTCTTCGCTCATTTGCTCAGGCAAAAACTCTTCAAGTATTTTCACTTCATTCAATTCTTCTTCAGCCAAATCATCTCGGTTTTGCTCTTGATAGAGTTTTGCGGAATCTTTGCGTTGTTTCACTAACTTTTGGATGAGTTTAAGCTCTTCAGCTTCAGTCATTTCACCACTAAAGTCACCACTGGTTTTGGCTTTCAAAATTTCACTTTTTATAGAACGCAAAGAAGTTAAAGCTACTGTATCTTTAGCTTTCATTGCCACCTTCATTTTGTCCATCACTTGTTTTTCTAAACTCATAATTTCAATTTTTTGACAAAAATACTAAAATATTGTCCAAACTTCTTCATACTGTAACTTGAGTTACATAAAATAACTTATTGATTCCTTACTTTTATAAAAATTTAGTGCCGATGAAATATCTCATTCTTTTATTAGTCGTATCAATCTTATCCTGCAAGTCTGATAAACAACCAAAAACAGACTACAAAGCCTTAAATTCAAAAAGTACAATGAGTGAAAGTCAAGCTTCTAAAGCTTATGAACTTATGAAAACACAATGCTATACCTGTCATAATCCTGAAACAGAGCAAGATAACCTTATAGCACCACCTATGATAGCTGTTAAAATGCATTATCTGCGTGATGATACAACTGAGGATGAATTTACGCAATCAATTTTGAATTTTGTGAATAAGCCAACTAAAGAAAAATCAAAAATGAAAGGTGCAGTTAAACGTTTTGGTGTAATGCCTTATCAAAAATTTAATGAAGCTGATATTAAGGCTATTGCTTCCTATATGTTTAATTATAAGCTCGATAAACCCGAATGGTTTGATGAGCATCTTAAAGAAGGAAGAATGTCGCCTTTTAAGCAAAAAGGGAAACAACTTCAAATGCAAAAAAGAAAAGGACCAAAACAAAAAGGCATGAATATAGCAATGGCTACAAAAAAAGAATTGGGCAAAAACTTAATGAAAGCCCTAAATGAAAAAGGAGCAACCAATGCTGTAGAATTTTGCAATTTAAAAGCCATACCTATCACCTCAGAAAAAGAAGAACAATTTAATGCTAAAATTAAACGTGCCTCTGACCGACCTCGGAATCCTAATAACTTGGCTACAACAAGAGAAGAAATCTATATAAACACTTTTAAAGAAATGATAGCTAAAGGTGAAAGCCCTGAACCTATCATAGAAAAAAACAATGGCAAATTTGATTTTTATTATCCTATTGTTACCAACAGTATGTGCCTAAAATGTCATGGAGAGGTTGGTAAAACCATAAAATCTGAAACCTACAAAACCATTAAACTTAAATATCCAGAAGATAAAGCGATTGGTTATGATGTTAACCAAGTTAGAGGGATTTGGCATATTGAGTTTTAAAAAGATAAATCATAAACTCGGGTTGACGCTTTTAATTTTATATTTGCAAAAATTTTAAGCGTTCATGGATTATCTACTGCTGTTTTTAGGCGTAAGTTTATTGGTCATAGGTGGTGAATTTCTCGTTAGATCTGCGGTTTCTATTTCCTTAAAACTCAACATTTCAAAAATGATTGTCGGCTTAACCGTGGTATCTTTTGCTACTTCAGTGCCAGAATTATTTGTAAGTGTGTTTGCGACTTTAGAAGGCAAACCAGATTTTGCCTTAGGCAATGTGGTGGGTTCAAATATTGCCAATATTGGCTTAGTTCTTGGCGTTACAGCAATCATTCATAAACTTTCAACGGACAAAGATTTTAATCGGTTTTACTGGCCAATTATGATGTTGTTTTCCATTTTTTTATACTACTTTCTATCTACAGAACAAATTTTAAGTGCTTTCGAAGGTTTGATATTACTGATCGGTATCGTCATTTATTTATTGTTTCTAATCATCAGGACACGCACCAAAAAAAACATTGTAATAGAAGATGTTGACGAAAAACTTAAATTAGTTAGTTATTTTAAGGTTATTATTTGGTTGTTGTTAGGTATTATAGGTTTATATTACGGTTCAGAATGGCTTGTGAGCGGTGCAACAGGTATTGCCTTAGACCTTGGTGTTAGTGACCGCGTCATATCCATAACTATGGTAGCTTTCGGCACTAGTGTTCCAGAATTGACCGCATCTATCATGGCGACTATCAAAAAAGAAAAAGATTTGTCACTCGGCAATCTCATCGGGTCAAATATTTTTAATATTGGCAGTGTTTTAGGCATCACGGCACTCATTCATCCATTACAACTCGAATCCACGGAAATGCTAAACTCAGACCTGATTTGGATGATAGCTTTCGCCTTTGTTTTAATGCCTTTAGCCTTGCTCATTCCTCAGCGCTTTTACATCAACCGTCTTAAAGGGATTATCCTTCTAATTGGCTATATGGTATTTATTTTTATGACGTTTTTTAGATAATATCAAATCTCTGTTTTGGGGCTTCCCACGCTTGCAGCGTGGTCGGGCTTTCGGCAGTCGCTTTGCCACGCTTTTTGGCGTGGCAAGAGCTCCAACAATGCCTCAATCCCTAAGCCGAGGAAGACCTCAAAATACACAAGTGGTTTCGCTAAGGCACTTTTAAAAACTTGGTAAAGTAAAAATCTATTTTGTCTTTAGCGAACCTTGCGGTAAGAAATCTCTGGAGGTTTCAAAAAATGTAAGTGAGTGATTTCTCTACCACTAAAAAAAAAAATTGTAAAGGAATTAGTTCTTGCGTAAAACCTTTAAAAACTCATCTCGATCTATCAACTCTGCACCAAGTCGCTCTAAATGTGGCGTGTATATTTGACAATCCACGAGTTTTAGCCCTAAAGTTTTGTAATGTTCCACCATTTTTATAAAAGCAAATTTTGAAGCATTGCTTTGATGAGCAAACATACTTTCGCCACAAAACACACCACAAGATTTTAAATAAACGCCGTATAAACCACCAACCAATTCATCGTCTTGCCAAGTTTCAACAGAATGGGCAAAGCCTTTTTTGTGTAAGTTGGTATAAGCCTTAATCATTTCATCACTGAGCCACGTGCCGTCTTGACCTTCGCGGGGCGTTGTTGCACAAGCGGCAATTACTTTCTCAAAAGCTTGATTAAAAGTTACTTTAAACTTATTTTGATTTAAAAGCGGTCGCATAGATTTTGAGATGTGAAGTTTTTCAGGAAACAACACCATGCGTTGGTCAGGCGACCACCATAAAATGGGTTCATTTTCATTATACCAAGGAAATATCCCATTGCGATAAGCCAACATCAACCGCTCGGCAGACAAGTCGCCGCCAACAGCCAAAACGCCAGATTCGTCAGCGTTTTGAGGATGTGGAAACCACAATTCTGAAGTGAGAAATACCATAAATCTAATAGATAAATACTAAACCAAAGATAAAAATCAAGTCGCCAATTAAAAACATCCACAAGGTAAAAGGCAAAATTTGATAGGCTTTTAGTTTAGTAATAGCCAACAAAGGTAAAGCCCAAAAAGGTTGTAGCATATTGGTGATTTGATCGCCGTAAGCCATTGCCATAATCATTTTAGGCAAAGGTACATTGAGTTGACTAGATGATTCTATAATAATCGATCCTTGAATCGCCCACTGACCGCCACCACTTGGCACAAAAATATTGAGTAATCCTGCACTCATAAATGTAAAAACAGGCAAAGTTTCTGTTGATGAAATACTCACAAAAAATTCGGCAATATTAATCGCCAAACCGCTGTCTTTCATCATGCCCATAATACCAAAATACAAAGGAAATTGTATTAAAATACCACTCACATCGCCTATTGAAATTTTAAGCGCTTTTAAAAACTGATGAAAATTACCGTGCAAAATAAACGCCAAGCCCAACATCAAAAAATTGAGCATATTTGGTGTTAGTCTCAAGTTTAAAAGCATATCTTTATACTGAACTACAAAGGCTAAAAGCATCAGAATTCCAAAAACTATGGCTTACCAACGGCTTTTTTCAAACTTGATGATATCGTCTTGATCGGGTTTTGATTTAGTTTTAGATGAAGAATAATTAAAGCTTATAATGGATTTAGATCTTTTATTTAAAACCAAAAACAACACCGGCATAAGCACAAGCAATAATCCAAAAATGAAAAGATTTTCAACACTTAAAATGGTATCGCTAGTGGCTATAAAGTCAGGCACTACCAATTGACTTAAACTCGCCAAATGTCCGCTTTCTGCAACTTTTAAAGGTGCTGAACCGCTTAAACCACCGTGCCAAACCATAAGACCGATATAGCCCGCAAGACCGAGTAAAGGATAATTGAGTTTAAAGCCTTTTTTTGCAGAAGATTCACCGATTTTACGAACCAAAATCGCTCCAAAAATCAAGCCTAAACCCCAATTTAAAAACGCCATAAACATGGTAGAAACCGTAACAACAACTAAAGCTTTGACCGTTGAATTTATTGGTGCGGTAAGGACATCGAGTAACTTTTGCATAGGTTGACTAAGCACTAAAATATGTCCCAAAACCAAAATCAACATCATTTGATAGGCAAACACCAACATACTTTGGTTCCAAATGCCGTTTTCCCAATAACTCAATACTTGTATAAAATTTTGAGAAGCGCTACCCGAAGTCATACTCAAACTTGCCCACACCATGACCACAAAGGTCAATATCACAGCAATACTAAACGGCGACGGGAAAAAGCGTTTAAAATAATCTTCTATCGTTTTTGAGTTTTTCAATAAGGCAAAACTTTTTGCGTTATACAAAAACCTAAAAGTAAAAAAGTTCATCGAAAAAATGATACTTTTGCACAGAATTAGTGGGTTTTGATGAAATATCTTTTCTTTTTTATTGGTTTTATATGTATTACAAGCACAATGGCTCAAGTCAGAGAGCTGAGACGAGCCGATTCAGGAAATCGTAATATGAACAGAAATGTTGAAGATGCTCAATCTGTCAAAGAAACCAAAGAGCGTCCGCCAATAGATCAATACAAAATTATCACTTCAAAAAATGATACCATTATAGCGGATACGAGTTTAACTATTCAAAAGGTATACAAATACAATTATTTACGCAAAGATGATTTTGAACTTTTGCCGTTTCACAATATTGGGCAAACCTACAATAGCTTAGGCTATTCGTTTGATAAAGTTCATCTCAGACCGCAATTTGGTGCTCAAGCGCGTCGATTTTATTATTTGGAAGCTGAAGATATCAATTACTTTTACGTGCCAACGCCTTATACTGACTTGTATTTTAAAACCACTTTTGAACAAGGTCAAAATTTGGACGCGTCTTTTACCAGTAATTTTACCAAGCGATTTAACTTTTATATCGCCTATAAAGGTTTAAGGTCTTTAGGAAAATATCGACATTCAGCAACTTCCAATGGGCATTTCAGAATTGGTGTGGCTTATAGCACAAAAAACGACCGTTATTATTTAAAAACCCATTTTACATCTCAAGATTTTACAGTTGAAGAAAACGGTGGTCTCACATCTACAGCAAGACAGCAATTTGTTAATGGTGATTCTGAATTTGATAATCGACCATCTTTAGACGTGCAATTTCAAGATGCTGAAAATAAGTTTGTTGGCCGACGGTTTTACGTCGATCACTTTTATAAACTCAGAAAAGGGAATGATTCAACACAAAATGGTCAAATCAAATTGAAACATCAGCTTTTTTTTAAGGATAAAACCTTTAGATATACCCAAACCCAAGCTTCAGATTTATTTGGATCAGCTTTAGAAACTCAAAACTTAAATACAGAAGTACAGTTTCAAGATGTTACTAATACTTTAGGCTTGAGTTATCAAATTAATCCATTAGGTGTTTTTGGGTTTAATGTTTCGCACAGCAATTACAATTATGGCTATCAATCTGTGTTTGTAGGCGATCAAGGCGTTGTTCCAAACCGTCTAAAAGGTGATATTTTAGTCGCTGGCGGATCTTATTCTGGTGAAATAGGAGCATTTAAACTTCAAGGCGATGTCCAATATAATTTCTCTGGCGATTTTGACGGTAACTATATCAAAACCCAAGCTGATTATCAATTTTCAAAAGATTTGAAAGCTACGGCACGTTTGAATATCAACTCACATGCACCAAACTACAATAAACTTTTGCATCAAAGCGATTATAAAAATTACAATTGGTTTAATGATTTTGACAATGTCAAAACCCAATATTTACAGGCGGAAATAAATTCAGAAAAATTTGGTAAACTCGATGCGTCTATCACACAAATTCAAGATTATGCTTATTTTGGTTTTATAGATAATCCCGATACAAATGCCGTCGCCGATTCTTTGGTCAGACCATTTCAATCTGACACAGATGTGAGATATTTGAAATTAAAATTCGAAAAAACCTTGAGATATGGCAAGTTTTCTTTGGCAAATACTATAATGTATCAAAATGTTTTGGATGGAGAAGATGTCTTTAGAGTACCTGATTTTGTAACGCGCCAGTCTTTATTTTACACCGATCGTTGGTTTAAAAAAGCTTTGTTTTTGCAAACGGGATTCAATTTTAAATACTTCACAGGATACAACGCCAATGCTTACGATCCAGTTCTATCTGAATTTGTAGTACAAAACTTTGAAGAATTAGATGATTTTTTTACCGTCGATTTTTTCTTTAATATGAAAGTCAGACAAGCACGAATTTATTTGAAATATGAAAATTTAACAACTCTTTTTGAAACCAACACTAGTTTTTCTGCACCTTATTATCCGTATCGCGATGCTGTTATTCGCTTTGGATTGGTTTGGAATTTCTTTTTGTAAACATTCATTTTTATTTAATGATTGTTCACCCGTCTTGTTTTAACTTTGAATAAAATTATAATGTGAAATGAAATTAAATCAATTTTATTTAAAATCATTTATTAATTTGAAGAAAGATATTTGCGAATCCTTGAAATGATGAAGTTTGATTTGATACATTATATCATTACAATTGTTTGAATATAGTGCGAATCCGAGCAATTGTTTAAACATCGAGCGGAGGCGAGATGTGAGTCGTTCTCGATTTCTCTCGAACTTAAAACAAAGGATATTTTAAAAAGTTTTAAAAAAATGGCTTATCAAACTTGCAGGTTATCGAAATAATGATTTTTTAGAGCAGTTAAATTTAAAGAGATATAATTTTAGAAGTTTCATTTTCACTAAACAAAATTTGAATATATGAAAGGTGTTTTGATGGTAAATCTAGGCTCGCCAAAATCAACAGATCCTAAAGATGTAAAACGATATTTGGGTGAATTTTTAATGGACGAACGCGTGATAGATTTGCCTTACGTTTTAAGGGCAATTTTAGTCAATGGCATTATTCTCAATACACGGCCAAAGCAATCGGCCAAATCCTATGAAAAAATATGGTGGGACGAAGGTTCACCGTTGATTGTGCTTTCTGAAAGACTTCAAGAAAAAATTGATGCTTTCACACAAGTTCCTATAGCTCTGGCAATGCGCTATGGCGAACCATCCATTCATCAAGGGTTTCAAGAATTGCATGATAAAGGCGTAGATGAAGTTTTGCTTTTGCCACTTTATCCGCAATTTGCAATGGCAACGACTGAAACCATTTTGGTTTTAGCCGAAAAACTGAGAGACGAGTATTTTTCAGAGATGAACTTGACTACGATTCCACCATTTTACAATCATCCAGATTACATCAATGTCTTGTCAGCAAGCATATATCAGAAAATTAAAGATTTGGACTATCATCATTTATTATTCAGTTATCACGGCGTGCCAGAGCGACATATCAGAAAAAGCGATATCACCAAGTCGCATTGCAAAATCGATGATAGCTGTTGCCAAACACCATCAAAAGCACATCAGTTTTGCTATCGTCATCAATGTTATGAAACCACACGACTTGTAGCTCAAACTTTAAAACTAAAAGAAAATACTTATAGCACGTCGTTTCAATCTCGATTAGGCTTTGATCCTTGGCTAAAACCATATACGGATAGAACTATTGAGAGATTAGCTCTTGAAGGCTCTGAAAACATAGCAATTGTTACGCCAGCGTTTGTTTCTGATTGCTTAGAAACCTTAGAAGAAATTGCCATGCAAGGCAAAGAACTATTTTATGAAAATGGAGGTAAAAACTTTACATTTATACCGTGTTTAAACGACAGACAAGATTGGGTTAAAACCCTAAGCCGTTGGATTGACGAATGGGCTACACAAAAACAACCAAACCCAAAAACAGTATGAAGAGCCTAAACTCTAAAGAATTAGGCGAGAAACCCATCAGTAAACTATTGATAAAACAATCCGTGCCAGCTTCTATTGGTGTTTTGGTGATGTCTATCAATATTTTAGTCGATACCATTTTGGTTGGAAATTGGATAGGCTCGGTTGCCATAGCGACTATCAATGTTGTTTTACCGATTTCTTTTTTTATTGCAAAGACTTGGAACGGCAATTGGGGTTGGCGGATCTTCTATCATCTCAAGGGCTTTTGGTGCAGATAACAAAAACAAAGCTTTAGTCACTTTTGGCAATCAAATTACGGTTACTTTTATTTTAACGGTAGCAATGGTTGTTGTTGGTTTAACTTTTGCTGATGAATTGATTCCAGCTTTTGGCGGTAAAGGAGATATCTTTGCTCCGGCCAAAATTTACTATAAAATTCTGCTTTACGGAATGCCGTTGTTGGCTTTTTGTATGTTAGGAAATACGGTCATGCGTGCAGAAGGTAAACCTAAGTTTTCAATGATAGCTATGATTATTCCTTCGGTAGGCAATATAGTATTAGATTTTATTTTAATCAAAGGTTTTGATATGGGTATGTATGGTGCGGCTTGGGCAAGCACTATTTCTTATGTATTGTGTTTAGGTTTTATCATTTGGTTTTTCTTGTCAAAGCATTCAGAGCTAAAAATCAGCTTTTCGCATTTTGGGGTTAAAGCAGACATTTTAAGAGAAATCAGTGAATTAGGGGTTGTAACTTTAGCAAGACAGGCTGTGGTCAGCATCACATATTTATTATTGAATAATATTTTATTTAAACTCGGTGGTGAGGCTGGAGTGACAACTTATGCCATTATCGCCCGAATGTTGATGTTTGCTTTATTCCCGATTTTGGGTATTACACAAGGTTTTCTGCCAATTGCAGGATACAATTACGGTGCTGAACTCAAGTCACGTGTATGAGAAAGCATCAACAAAGCCATTCTTTATGCTACAGGGCTTGGCTTGTTGGTATTTGTCAGTATTATGATTTTTGCCGAACCCATCGTTAAAGCCTTTACAGGTGATGCTGAAATTATAGCTCAAGCACCATCGGCAATGCGTTGGGTGTTTGCGGCTATTCCTATTGTGTCTGTCCAGCTCATTGGGTCGGCATATTTTCAAGCTATAGGAAAAGCAAGACCAGCATTTTTATTAACCCTGACACGACAGGGCTTTTTCTTTATTCCGCTCATACTCATTCTGCCATCACTTTACAATGAATTTGGGGTGTGGATTTCGTTTGCACTTGCGGATGTATTATCGACTATAGTCACGGGATATTTTTTACATCGTGAAGTAAGGCGGACTTTATTTTAAAATAAAAGATAACAATATTCAATTTTGATAAATTTTAATTAAATTCGTAATAAACAATTTTTTTATGAAAACCTTTCTTTTAAGCACTTTAGTTATCATTTTCATATCTTTTACATCATGTTCAAGCGATGATGATGCACCAAGTGGTCCAATAGTTCCAAGTGCGGTTTATGCTACTTGGAATATGAGTTTTTTTCAAGAGGATGGGAATTTAGTCACTGAGGTACCTTGTGATTTAGATATTGAATACACCTTTAATAGCAATGGAACTTATTCTAAAACCCTTTTTACGGATTCTAACAATGGTGAAAACTGTGAAATTTCTGTAAGTTTTAATGGCAACTGCGAAGCCATTGAAGACAATGTCATTGAGTTGACGCCATCTTCACAAAGCTTTGAGCAGGAAGTTCTAAATTTAAGATTGATAAACAATAACAATCAACTTGAAATTGAACGTTCTGCAACGCTCTTAGAAGTTTACGATAAGAATTAAACCAAAAATTCAGTTTCTTTAAAAACCTGTTTTACTTCATCTAAAGTTTCATAAATTTGATTGAGGCTTTCAGAGGTTACAAGTGTTTTGCGATAAGGCTTAAAATTTGGAATACCTCTAAAATAATTGGTGTAATGTCGTCTTGTTTCAAGAATTCCTAATTTTTCGCCTTTCCAGTCAACAGACATTTGTAAGTGTCTTTTGGCGACATCAACACGCTCAGCAATTGTAGGCGATGGTAGGTGTTCTCCCGTTTTAAAGTAATGTTTTACTTCATTAAAAAACCAAGGATAACCAATACTTGCTCGACCAATCATAGCACCGTCTAAGCCAAATTTATCTCGCATCTCTACAGCACGTTCAGGTGTATTAACATCACCGTTGCCAAAAACTGGAATATGCATCCTTGGATTGTTTTTGACTTCTGCAATGGGACGCCAATCGGCATTGCCTTTATACATTTGAGCTCGAGTTCTGCCGTGAATAGATATGGCTTGGCAACCTACATCTTGCAATCGTTCGGCAACTTCAACTATTTTGATAGAATCGTGATCCCAGCCCAAGCGTGTTTTAACAGTTATGGGGATTTTGGTATGCATGACCATGGCTTTGGTGAGCGAAACCATCAAGTCTATATCTTTGAGAATGCCAGCACCAGCACCTTTGGAAACGACTTTTTTTACTGGACAACCAAAATTGATGTCAATAATATCAGGTTGTGTTTTCTCAACGATTTCAACCGATTTGAGCATAGCCTCTAAATTTGCTCCAAATATTTGAATACCAACTGGTCTCTCTTTTTCGTAAATATCAAGTTTTATAACACTTTTGGTGGCATCTCTGATTAAACCTTCAGAAGAAATAAACTCTGTATAAACCACATCAGCCCCATTTTCTTTGCACAAGGCTCGAAATGGTGGATCACTCACGTCTTCCATAGGAGCGAGAAGCAAAGGAAAATCCTCTAATTCTATGTTGCCGATTTTTACCATATTTATACAATTCATTGCAAAAGTCTTTTAATTTATCGACTTAAACAAATCTTACCGTAGATTAGCCTACAATAATTAAGCTTTATCCAGCATAAATGATTCTGATTGTGAGAAAGTTATCAATACGAAAACGTTTTAGTAAAATATTTAACTTAGAATGTGCTGTCTATATATAGTTATTTGTTTACTTTTATTTTTAACTCTAAATTAATTTATTATGAAAATAAAATTACAAGGTTTTGGTGTTTATCTGAAAACGATTTTGTTGCATATGAAAGTTTTTTTATGTTTAATGTTTGTTACAGTATTTTATACCAATACTGTTTTAGCCCAAACAACCTATAATGGAAATGGGAATTCTGGTTTTGGTGATGTTGTTGGGAGTAGCACCTTAGAATTTAGTGATGATGGTACAACTATAACTGGAGTATTTACCAAGGGTTCAGGTGATTTTAATGATGCTATGGTAGTTTATATTTCTACTGGTGCCGCTGGTCGTTCTGTTATAGATGGCACTGTAAACGATCAAGGCGATAATTTGAGAAGAGCAATTTCATCTGCTGGAACTGATGCTTCGGACATAACATTTCCTCCTGGTTTTCAAGCCACACACGCCATAGCTATTGATGTCACATTTGGCGGTTTATGGTCTATACCTTCATCAGGTAGTGTTGGTGATAACGGTTTAGTTTATATAAAAACTGTGGGTAATCCCGCAAATACCACTTCTGCAAGTTTTACATTTAGTTTTGATTGGAGTGATATTGGTTTAACTGGAAGTGACAAATTTGAATTTGTCATCACTTACTTAAATCCTAGCAATGGATTTTTGTCTGATGAAGGTTATGGTGACGGTTTGCCAACAGGTAATCCGGGATCTGCAAACGTTACATTTACAGGTTTTAGAAATTACCCCAATTATTATGTTTATAACGGTACAAGCTGGACACCGTCAAATCCTGATGGAGTTACTCAAACTGCAAGAGATGCGTCTGTAGAATCAGGTAATGCAACCTTGTCTAATAATACATCTCTTAGAGATTTTACTATTGAAACAGGAGCTGAATTAAATATTGGTTCATCTGCTGTTTTAAATTTGTCTGGCAACATTTTAAACGATGGACGCTTTATTTTTAAAAGTGATGCTTCAGGTAGTGCCCAGCTTGGTCAATTTAACGGCACGATGTCAGGTTCTGGAAACTATACTACAGAGCGTTTTATCCCAGCTGGCAATAACAATCGAAGAGTTTTTAGATTTCTTGCTTCACCTGTAAACACAGCAAATTCTATTAGAATGAATTGGCAAGAAGGGGCTTTAAGTAATACTGATAATCCTGACCCAGGATTTGGGACTCATATCACAGGTTCAACTGTTGATGGGCAAAATGGATTTGATGGTACCATATCTGGTAATCCATCTTTGTTAGTTTTTGATAATGCGACTCAAACTTGGAGTTCGATTGATAATACAGATGTTAACTCTCTTCAAGTCGGAAATGGGTATAATTTATTTGTGCGAGGTGATAGAAGTGTAGATTTGACCAGTGCATCACAAACACCGACTAACACCACTTTAAGAGCAACGGGTAGTTTAGTTATAGGAAATGTAGATTTGTCTGCAGATTTAGCTTCTGGTGATAGTGAGTGGAGTTTACTGGGAAATCCATATCAAGCTATTGTAGATTTTAACGCTATAACGTTTACTGGTGATATTAACACCAATAATCTTTACATTTGGAATCCAAATGCTTCAACTGAAGGTGCTTATGAAATTATAGACAATACCGTGCCTGCACAACAAATGATTCAGCCTGGTCAAAGTTTCTTTGTGCAAAATTCAGCTACGGTGACAACAGCACCTGGAATTGTATATACCGAAGTGGCTAAAAACCCTTCAGGTATGGTTACTAATGTTTTTGACAACAGCCAAATTGCAATAGCAGATTTAGAACTTTTCAACTCTAATAATATCAAATTAGATGTGCTGAAGTTCAGATTTGAATCGGGAGCCAACAATGGAATTGATGATTTTGACGGTGGAAAATTGAGCAACCCAACTGAAAATTTAGCCTCAGAAAATTCTAATACAATTTTAGGTATTGAGCGCCGTGACATTCCACAAGACAATGAAATTATACCATTATTCGTAAATCAATACCAATTTACACAATATGAATTGAGATTGAGTCTTTCAAATTGGGATGATAATATTGATGTGTACATAGTCGATAGCTATCTTGATACAGAAACTCTTATTGATGCTAATCAAGCTTATAGCTTTAGCGTGGATAGTAGTATTCCTGAAAGTGTAGCTTCAGACCGTTTTAGCTTGAAGTTTGACAATACTACTTTAAGTGTTAATGATAACACTTTTGCTGAAGGATTTAGCCTATATCCTAACCCATCAAAAGACGGTATGTTTAGTATCAAAACTCAAGGCTTAAATTCTGATAATGTTCAGGTTAAAGTTTATAACTTATCAGGTCAAGAAGTATTAAATCAAGGGTTTAAAACACAGCCCAACGGTGAAGTTAATATAAATGCGAGTATCTTATCAACAGGTGTATATTTGGTTGAGTTGATACAAGCAAACCAAAGTTTTAAAAGCAAAATAATCATTCAATAAATAAGACAAGATGATGAAAAATTTAGTATTAAAAACAAGTTTAGTTTTAGTGGTAATATTGATTTCAAGTTCAGCATTGTATGCACAACTGCCACCAGGATTTGGCGACACTAATGTAGATGATACAACAGCTCCAGCTCCTATATCTGGATTGGTCGCTTTGGGTGTGATTGCAGGTGCAACAATTGGTATTAGAAAACTTAAAAAGTAAATAATACCGACGTATATTTTAAATATTGCACTAGCACTCCTTAAAATATTATTGGTATTATACTTTCATCTTTTTATCAGCGATATTATACTTTCAATTGATATGCTTTTTATAAAAGCTAAATAAGTTTTCTGGCGTTGCTCCTAACCATTTTTTAAAATATATTGTCCAAAATAAAAGTTGAAGTTTCAAAATTCCTTTATCTCTAAATCTTCTAGCAGAAGAAATCAAAGGCTTTTGGATGACATAAAACTTTGTTTTGCGATAGATTTTAGCTAAAATATCGTGGTCTTCAAATATTTGGTAACGCTCATCAAATCCTTTAATTTCAGAAAATAAAGACGTTTTTATAAACAAACTTTGGTCGCCTCCGCGGCAAGCTCTATACTTGAATTTTGTTAGCCAACTGATAAATTTTATCCAAGGGTGTTTATGGTCAAAATTCATCCTGAAACATCCAGCTAAATACCCTTTACGAATTGCTTTAACAATATGGTAATCATAGTTTTTTGGAGGTAAACAATCGGCGTGCAAAAAATATAACACCTCACCATTTGCATGTTTAGCACCTTTATTCATTTGCTGAGGACGACTTTTTTCAGATATAATACAGGTTACATTTTCAAACTGCGAAACTATGTTTTGGGTTTCATCAAGACTTTGCCCATCTACAACTATAATTTCATCGATAAATGAATGTTTACTTTGTCTATTCTTTAATTCACAAAGTGTTCTATGTATTTCTTGAGCTTCATTATAAGTAGGTATGATGATGCTTATTTTCAATTGTTAAGCCTTATCTTGTGAGTTGAGTTTCCAATTATAATCTAGATATTCGATATCAGCACTACTTTTGATAGTAATGTTAGAATATTTGTTGATAAAATCAATCACAGTTTGGTTCTCTTTTTCAAAATCGTTTTCATACCATTTAAATATTTTAGAGAGTTTTATTTTATCAGGAGATAGAGCGTTGCGATGTGAATTGATAAATGATTTTGCAACTTGGTCGAGATGTTGGTCGATGTTTTTTGGTTGGTATGCTTTGTTATCTAATTTAGGACACGAATAAGAAGCACAGTTGACAGCAAAATGCACACGAGGGTCACCCATTGGAAGAAGCATGCCTTTTTCAATATCATCTAAAGAAATCATTTCTCCATTGAAATTAATAAAATCTTTTTTAAACACATTATCAAAAAAAACACCGATGTCTTTTATGCTTTTTATTGGATAATGTTCTACCACCAATTGAATTGTGAAAGCATTATATGCATTGATTAGATATGCTTTTTTTTGATTTTTTGTCCAGTTTTTTTGAGGTGTGTTTTCTTCCAAATACTTTGTGAATTCTAAAAGTTTTTGCTTATCTTCTTTAAAACCTTTGTAATCTACAAAGCCTTCATCACTAACATGTTTATGCAAAAGATCATCCCAAGTTGAGTAATCAACTTGATAGGGTTTAGTAGTGACAGCGTTTTTAAAAGAAAAATTCTGATAGTCATTTTGTGCGATGACATTGCATATTAAACCAATACAAAAAATAGAGCTAAAAGTATAAAGCGATAGTTTCATATAATACGATTTCTTAAATAACAAAATTAAATGAATATTTAAATTCACCAACTAAGTCAATTAAGATACAAAAGCCTTACAAAGTTTATAAAGACTTAACAAAATTTATATAGCTGATAAAATTTTTGAAAGGAGTTTAAGACAACAACTTTTCTAACTATAAAAGAAAGTTTCAATAAAAATAAAAACGCCACATCCAGCTATAAATCCGAGAAAAGCAAGCCAAGATACTTTTTTGAAATACCAAATAAAATCAATTTTCTCCATACCCATTGCAGCAACACCTGCAGCAGATCCAATAATCAGTATGCTACCACCATTACCAGCAGAATAGGCTATAAAGTGCCAAATCGGGTTGTCAATAGGAAAATTATACATACCCATTGATCTTGCAACGAGTGGAACATTATCAATAATAGAAGACATTAACCCTAAAAGTATTATGACAATATTCATCGAAGGAATGGCATTAGATAATGATTCGGTTGCATATCTTAAAGTTCCTACAAGATTTCCATCAATTTCTCCAAAAACCACAGTTTCTAAAGCCCCAACAGCGAGTAAAATTCCTAAGAAAAAAAGGATACTCGAAAACTCAATTTTAGACAAGGCTTTGTGTGTAGAATATCTGAATTTATCTTTTTGGCTGATATTTTTTTCTGGTTTAACATATTCTGAAACCAGCCATACTATAGCCAAACTAAACATCATACCGAGATAAGGAGGTAGTCCAGTGATAGCTTTGAAAATTGGTACAAAAGCAATGCTTGATAGGCCAACAATAAGCATAGTTTTACTGCTTAAAAGACGTTCAGCATCTTTGTCAATTATCATCTCTTTTCGCATAGCATAACCTCTAAAGGGCTTGAGTTTAGTAGCGATAAAAAACGGCACTACAAAGCAAACTATTGAAGGTATAACAACATATTCGGTCAACCCAAGAGAGGTAACTTTGTCGCCAATCCACAACATAGTGGTTGTAACATCGCCAATAGGTGACCAAGCACCACCTGCATTGGCAGCAATAACCATCATACTGGCATACCAAATGCGATATTTTCTGCGGACTAAAATTTTACGCAATAAAGCTATCAAAATAATGATTGTGGTAAGGTTATCAATTACCACTGAAAGTATAAAAGCCAACGAGCCCAATGTCCATAATAAATGTTTTTTGTTTTTAGCTTTTATAAATTTTTTGATGATACCAAACCCACGATGTAAATCGATAATTTCAACAATGGTCATAGCACCAATTAAGAAAAACAAGATTTACTTTGTGTTGCTGAAATGGTGTATTAAAATATTTTTAAATCCTTCTTGTTCTCTTGAAATCTCTGATGTTGATTTTAGAACATTAAAAACATCACCGTGATGATTAATTACCGAAAGCCAACCTTGATTAAAACCAAAAGCCAAAACTGCCCACATCAGCGTAGCTATAAGTAAAGCTGGCACAGCTTTGTCTAAATGTATGCTGTGCTCTAAAGTTATAGAAATATAACCTATAATAAAAAGAACAATCAGGAGTGTTATCATTAGTTACAAAAGTTGATTCAATGCTATTTCAAATGCTGTTCGGCTGATGTTCAATTTTGAATCATTGTGGTTATAGGTGTTTTGAATGGCATTTCTAATCGTGATAGAAGTGTCATTAAAAATCGCTTCATCTGTCATTTGAACTCGCCTTTCCATAAAATAGGCAAAAACTCTTGCCATTCCACAATTGGCGATAAAATCTGGAATTAAACTTACACGAGCATCTGTGTATTCCATAATACTTCCAAAGAATATTTCTTTATCAGCAAAAGGCACATTAGCACCTGAAGAAATGACTTCAACACCATTATCAATTAAACTGTCAATCTGAGATTTTGAAACTAATCTTGAAGCGAGACAAGGGGCAAAAATTTCTGCTGGAACATCCCATATTTTTTGGTTGATTTCTTCAAAAGGTATCAAATTTTCAGCATTTAAAGTATTCCCGTCTTTGTTTAAAAATAAAGTTTTGATATCTTCATAATCAAAGCCGTCTTCATTGATTAAACCACCAACTCTATCTATGATACCAACTATTTTAACGCCCATTTTTGATAAATAAAAAGCTACCGCAGACCCCACATTACCAAAGCCTTGAATGATGGCGCGTTTGCTTTTGATATCACCACCATAAATATCATAATAATATTTGATAGACTCAGCAACTCCGTAGCCCGTAATCATATCGGCAACGGTATATTTTTGACTCAAGTCTGGTGAATAATCTACATTTTCTAAAACCTTAATCACACCGTGTCTCAACTGTCCTATGCGATTAATTTTATCACTATCGGAAGGTTGAAAATGTCCAGTAAATACACCTTCTTGAGGATGCCAAACGCCACATTGCTCTGTAATGGGAATAACTTCGTGTATTTCGTCAACATTCAAATCGCCACCTGTGCCGTAATACTGTTTTAATAATGGCGAAACGGCTTTGTACCAACGTTCCAAAACACCGCGTTTTCTCGGGTCTTTGGGGTCAAAATTGATACCAGATTTTGCACCGCCTATTTTTGGACCTGACACGGTAAATTTCACTTCCATAGTTTTGGCAAGTGAAACCACTTCGTTGAGGTCTAAACCTTTTCGCATTCTTGTGCCACCACCAGCGACTCCACCGCGTAGTGAATTGATAACTGTCCAGCCTTTGGCTTCTGTTTCTGGATCATTCCAGTGAAAAACGATTTCGGGTTCTTTGTTTTCGTAGGTTTTGAGAAGGTCTTTCATTAAAAAAATAGTTCTGTAGATTTTAGTGCTACAAATATAAGACAAGGAAATTGTTAGAGCTTTAGTTTCAAGGATAATGTTTCTTAAAAAAAGTTTATGAATTTATAAGTTTTGATTTTTAACATTAAAAAAGAGTCTTAACAAATAAGCTCATAACCTTTTACCTTATAAACATCAAATATAAAACTCAAATATAACTCCCGAACTGTGGTCTCGGCATGCTCCCGTTACTGACTTCAAGACATTAATTTCATTTCTAAATTTTAAAACCCCTAAAAGACCAAATATAAGTGCTTCTTTATAGTTGATGATTTCAGAACTTGGAATATGAATTTCTGTATTTGGTGAGTAATATTTGATACATTCTATTAAATAATCGTGATAAGCACCACCGCCAGTAATTAAGGTTTTGGTGTTTTTTATATTTAGAGATTTTGAAATTTGATAAGCAATATGGTGGCATAATGTATTGAGAAAATCTTGATTAGAAAGCTCAAAACTGTTTAAAATTGGCATCATTTTTTGTTCTAACCATTCTACGCCTAAGGATTTTGGTGGACTTTCTGAATAAAAATCTATATCATTTAGATTTTTTAGAAGTTGTTGGTGGCATTGACCTTGAGCTGCAATTTGCCCTTTATCATCATATTCAAAGCCTTCTTTTTCTGCATAAACGTTAAGCACTTTATTGGCAGGGCAAATATCAAAAGCCAGTCTTTTGCCGTCATTTTCATAAGAAATGTTGACAAAACCGCCAATATTGATACAATAATCGTAGTCCGAAAACAACAACTTATCACCAATAGGAACCAATGGTGCACCTTGACCACATAGAGCGACATCAGCAGTTCTAAAATCACAAACCACGGTTTTTTTGATGAGTTGACCCAGCAATTCAAGATTGCCAATCTGATAGGTAAACCTTTTTTCGGGTTGATGCCAAATGGTGTGACCGTGACTACAGACCATGTCTATTTTTGTAAAATCATCTATAAAATCTAAGATATATTGACTTAACAATTTGCAGTATTTTTCGTCTAAAATTCCAATATCTTTTTTAGATAATTTGTGGGCGTTTTGTAATTTATTTTTCCATTCGGAATTATAAGGAATGGTTTGTGTTTTTTTAATTTTATAAGTCCAGTTTTTTTGGTGATATAAAAATTCAACTTCACATAAATCTACACCGTCAAGTGAAGTTCCGCTCATCACACCAATAACACGGTATGTTTTTTTTAAATTCATTTACCAATAATTAGTCAGTAAAAATAAAGCTTTAAAAAAGGAAATAGGGTTTTGTAAAACATGAATTCTAAAATGTTTAATTTTACAAAATGAATTACAAGTTTCCAAAATCAGAAAAACTGCGGTTAAAACGACATATTGAGTCGCTTTTTAAAAGTGGAAAAACTAAAAAGGCATCACCACTAAGTGTAAAATATTTAAAATTTGAAGATTATGGAACAAATCTTTGTGGCGTTAGTGTGCCTAAACGGAAATTCAAAAAAGCAGTAGATAGAAACAGACTAAAACGACAAATGCGTGAAGCATATAGACTGAATAAACATCTTATTCAATCTGAAACCCATCATTTTCATATGATGTTTGTATATTCAACTTCTGAAAAATTATCTTATCAAGAGATTGAAAAGGCTCTAAAAAAATTATTGAAAGAAATAAGTAGATGAAATTCTGAACAAATGCTCCTAAAATCACATTTTTCAAAATGACACATAGCAACCATAGCAACCATAGCAAACAATAGTCCCAAATGAAAACTATCAAAAAACTAAAATACATTTTACTCACAGCAGTAGCAGCGATTATACTAAGCAGTTACACCGTGTATCGCTCTGATTTTTTTGAAATTGCCAAACAAATTGAAATTTTTACAGCTTTATTCAAAGAAATTAATATGAATTATGTCGATGAAGTCAATCCTGCTGAATTGATGAATACGGCTATAACTAAGATGTTGGCAGACCTTGACCCTTATACCAATTTCTATAACGAACAAGATGTAGAAGACGCCAGAATACAAAAATCTGCCAATTATGCCAATCTCGGAATTCAACTCAAAAAAATTGAAAACAAAGTGGTTGTGACTGAATTGATAAAAGATTTTGTCGCCGATCAAGCAGGATTAAAGTTAGGCGATCAAATTCTTAAAATAGAAAATTCACCCATAAGCAATCTTCAAAACGACCTTAGCGAAGTCCTTAATGGTGCACCAAATACCACTATCAATCTTGAGATAAAACGTCAAAATGAAACCAAGACTATTTCACTAAAACGCATCTTAAGCCAACCTTCTGCGGTGCCGTTTTATGGTATGGCAGATGATAAAACAGGCTTCATAGTATTAAGTCAATTCACTCGTACAGCTTCAAAAGATGTCGGATTAGCAGTCCTTGAACTCAAAGAAAAAGGAGCAAAACAGTTGATTTTAGACCTGCGAAACAATCCGGGTGGTTTGCTTTCTGAAGCTGTGAATGTGAGTAATATTTTTGTGCCAAAAGATCAACTCATTGTTTACACCAAATCGCAAATTGAAAGCTATAATGCCACTTATGCCACAAGACGAGAACCCATTGATACTGAAATTCCATTGGTGGTTTTAATCAATGACAGAAGTGCTTCAGCAAGTGAGATTGTGTCTGGTAGTTTGCAAGACCTTGACCGCGCTGTGATTGTTGGTGCCAGGAGTTTTGGTAAAGGTTTGGTGCAACGCCCAAAACCACTAAAATATGGCACACAAGTAAAAATTACGATTTCACGATATTTTCTACCAAGTGGTCGCGGTATTCAAGCTTTAGATTATGAAAACGGAAAATCGATTAGAAAATCTATTGAAAACTCAACCGCTTTTCAAACCCAAAACGGTCGAACGGTCTATGATGGTGGCGGCATAAAACCCGATGTGAAAATCGAAGCCGAACAGATCAGCGATTTTACGCAAACCTTGATAGACGACTTAGTGATTTTTGACTTTTCAACCCAATTTGCCAACCAAAATCCTGATTTAGATTGGAAAAAATTTGAAGTTGATAATACTATTTTCAATCAGTTTTTAGATTATGTGAAAGACAGAAAATATCTGCCTAAAACAGAAACCGATGAAACTTTTGAAACTTTTGTAAAGTCTGCAAAAGCTGACAATTTTGATGAGAAGTTTATCAAAACACTCAACAACTTAAAGTCTGAAATTCAAGCTGAAAAAGCGGATTTATTTAAAACATATCAATCGCAAATATCAGCATTAATATCAGATCAAATCATTAAACATTACGCTTATAATCAAGGCGTTTATCAACATAATTTAGATCAAGCAGAAGTGGTTCAAAAAGCTGTTGAGATTTTGTCAAATCAAAATAAATACAAAACAATACTAAAACCTTAATGGATAAGAAAGCAATTAAAAATCAATTAGATAAAGAAATTGAACGACTCAAAAAACAAATTGATTGACACCAAACCTATTGCCCCAGAAAACGCCATAGGAAGAGTCTCAAGAATGGATGCTATCAACAACAAAAGCGTGTTGGAAAACGCCTTGCGAAAATCTGAACAACGCTACAACAGTATGCTAAAAGTTTATGACAGAATTGACGACAAAGACTTTGGGATTTGTGCTAAATGTCACGACAAAATTCCGCTTCAACGCTTAATGATTATGCCCGAAAGCCGATTTTGTGTAAAATGTGCTTCTACATCTTAGAAATAAAGCTTTCACAAAATATTAATTTGAAGGCTTAAAAAAATTGCCTAAATTTGTTATTATGGAAACGATTATCATTCAAACCGAAGCTAAAAAAGCCAAAGCCATTAAACAGTTTTTAAAGGCTTTTGATGTTTCATTTTCATCTGATTCTTCTGAAAAATCTTCAAAATCTGAAGAAAGTCCCTACAACCCAGAATTTGTAAAAGAAATTTTAACAGCAAGAGAAGAAGAAGGTGGGAAAATTATCGACCCAAATAACTTATGGGAAAGTTTGAAATAATACTTAAGCCTAAAGCTCAAAAAGATTTTTCAAGAATAGAAAAATCAGGTCAAAAACCTATGATTAAAAAACTTGAAATAATTGTTGATGAATTGTCAAAACACCCTAAAACAGGCACTGGAAAACCAGAAAAATTAAAGTTTGAATTATCAGGTTTGTGGAGCAGGCGGTTAAATAAAAAAGACCGATTAATTTATGAAATTAAAGAAGAACCCTACAAAAATGTGGTCATAATTTCTGCTTTAGGACATTATGAATAATACTATTTTAACGTGAGTTCGATTTATTGAAAGCTGTAAATCAGATGATTACATCTTTTTGTTAGTAAATTTTGTCATTTCGAACGAAGAATGAGGAGAAATCTTATCCTACTGAGATGTCTCGTCGCTCATGCTTTGCTCTATCGACATGACAAATGATTAAATATCTGTATTTTATATAAATATATTTTATTGGAATTTATATCAAACTCACGTTATTTTATGTTGGTAAATTCTCAAGGATTTTAACCTAAACTATCAAAGCATAAAATATTCACTAATGCATCATCAGCTCTTTTTTATTTTATGATATTTGCATAAAACATTTTGACTATGAAAAATTCGGTAAGGGTCAGATTTGCACCGAGTCCAACTGGACCACTTCACATTGGTGGTTTGCGTACCGCACTTTACAACTATTTATTTGCAAAAAAACACAACGGCACATTTGTTTTAAGAATAGAAGACACCGACCAATCTCGCTATGTAGAAGGTGCTGAACAATATATCAAAGATGCTCTTGATTGGTGTGGATTAACTATAGATGAAGGACCAAATAAACCCGGAGATTTTAGTCCATACAAGCAAAGCGAAAGGCAACATATTTATAAAGAATACGCAAAAAAACTGATAGATTCTGGTCACGCCTATTATGCTTTTGATTCTGCTGAAGATCTCGATAAGCTTAGAAAAGAACGCGAAAGCAAAGGCGAAACCTTTACTTACAACTCTCAAAACCGAACGCATCTCAACAATAGTTTAAACCTTTCTGATGATGAATGCCAAAAACGTTTAGATGAAGGTCAACCTTATGTGGTTCGGTTTAAAATGCCAATGGCCAAGCAATTGCTCATCAGTGATATTATCAGGGGAAATATTCAGGTAAGAACAGACGCTTTGGATGATAAAATATTATTTAAAAGCGATGGTTTACCTACTTATCATTTTAGTAATATTGTTGACGATCATTTGATGAAAATCACACACGTTATTCGTGGAGAAGAATGGTTGCCTTCATTGGCATTGCATATTTTACTCTACGATGCTTTGGGTTGGAATGCACCAGAATTTGCCCATTTGCCTTTAATTCTAAAACCAAATGGCAAAGGTAAACTCAGTAAAAGAGATGGCGAAAAACACGGGTTTCCTGTATTTCCTTTAAAGTGGAAAGACCCTAAAACGGGGCAGATTTCTGCAGGTTATCGAGAAGATTATTATCTGCCAGAAGCCGTCGTCAATATGTTAGCACTTCTCGGTTGGAATGACAGTTCAGACCAAGAAATATTTAGTTTAAATGAACTTGTTGATAAATTTGATTTAACACGAGTTCACAAAGCTGGTGCTAAATTTGATCCCGAAAAAACCCAATGGTTTCAACATCAATATATACAAAAAGTTGATGAAGAAACATTAGCCAATCAATTTCAAAAATGGCTTAAAATCGAAAAAGGAATTGACAGTAAAATAGAATACCTTCGTCAAGTCGTAGGTCTTTTAAAAGAGCGTATCACTTTTGTTCCAGATTTTTGGGAAGAAGGTTATTACTTTTTTGAAGCTCCACAAGAATTCAATCCGAAAGCTTCTAAAAAAGCATGGAAAGATGATACATCTGAAATCATTTCAAATGTAAAAACACTCGTTAGTAAACAAGACAATTTTTCAAAACAACATCTTCAATCAACTATCAAAAACTGGATTCAGTCTCAAGAAATTGGTTTTGGAAAAGTGATGCAACCGCTTAGGCTTTCGCTTGTTGGCGATATGAAAGGACCAGATGTTTTTGAAATCATAGCCTTATTAGGTAAAGACGAATTCATCAAAAGATTAGAGTTTGCTCAAAACACATTAAAATAACACACATGGCTGTAAGTAAAAAACAAAGCAAAGAAGCATTAGACTATCACGAGTTTCCTCAACCAGGAAAAATCAAAGTGGTGCCAACCAAAAAATATGCATCGCAACGCGATTTGGGTTTGGCGTATTCACCAGGTGTAGCCATTCCTTGTCAAGAAATTGAAAAAGATAAACACAAAACCTATAAATATACCAACAAAGGTAATTTGGTTGGCGTGATTTCAAATGGTACAGCCGTTTTAGGTCTTGGCAATATTGGACTAGAAGCCTCAAAACCTGTGATGGAAGGCAAAGCCCTATTGTTTAAAATTTTTGCTGATATCGATGTTTTTGATATTGAAATAGACGAAGAAGATCCACAAAAATTTATCGATACCGTTAAAAATATAGCTCCAACTTTTGGGGGAATAAATTTAGAAGACATCAAAGCTCCTGAAGCATTTGAAATAGAAGAACGCCTTAAAGCTGAGTTGGATATTCCCATTATGCACGATGATCAACACGGCACAGCCATCATTTCTCTTTGACTTTGTTGAATGCATTAGAGTTGGCAAAAAAAAGATAGACGAAGTTAAAATTGTAGTCTCAGGAGCAGGATCAGTTGCCATTGCTTGTGCAAAACTTTACGTTTTACTTGGTGCCAAAAAAGAAAACATAGTGATGTTTAATAGTAAAGGTTCACTAAAAAAAGGGCAGGAAGGTTTGTCTGAAGGTCAAAAAGAATTTGCTACGGATAAGTCATACAATTCGCTCGCTGATGCTATGAAAGGAAGTGATGTGTTTCTCGGTTTATCTATCGGTGGTTTGGTTTCGGCAAAAATGCTGAAAAGCATGAATAACAATCCAATCGTTTTTGCTATGGCTAATCCTGATCCAGAAATTGATTACGATTTAGCAACCAAAACGCGTGAAGATGTCATCATGGCAACTGGACGCTCAGATTTTCCTAATCAAGTCAATAATGTGCTCGGCTTTCCTTTTATTTTTAGAGGTGCACTTGATGTTGAAGCTACCAAGATCAACGAAGAAATGAAAATGGTCGCCGTAAAAGCACTTGCTGACCTGGCTAAAAAGCCCGTTCCTGAACAAGTTAATATTGCTTATAGCGAAACCAAACTTCACTTTGGTAGAGATTACATCATTCCCAAACCATTTGACCCAAGACTAATCGGTGAAATTCCAGTAGCTGTAGCAAAAGTCGCTATAGATAGTGGTGTGGCAAGAAACACAATAACAGATTGGGACGCCTATAAGTCAGAATTGCTCGAACGAATGGGCAATGAAGATAAAATCACCAGATTGTTGATGAATAAAGCCAAATCTAATCAAAAAAAGATTGTCTATGCCGAAGCTGACCATATTGATGTATTAAAAGCGACTCAACAAGTATATGAAGATAAAATTGCTATTCCTATTTTGCTTGGCAGACGAGAAATTATATTAGAATTGATGGAAGAGTTAGATTTTGATAGTGAAAATATCACAATAATAGACCCAAAATCAGATGAACAACTTCCTGACTTGAAAAAATATGCAAAAACCTTATGGGAAAAACGTCAACGCAAGGGAATTACGCTTTACGAGGCTGAAACATTGATGCGTGAACGCAATTACTTTGCGACTATGATGGTTGTTGAAGGCGATGCCGATGCGATGCTTTCTGGCTATTCGCGTTCTTATCCTAAGGTTTTAAAACCTATTTTAGAAATTATAGAAAAAGAAAAAGGGGTTTCAAGAATTGCCGCTACCAATTTAATGAATACCACTAAAGGACCTATTTTTATCAGTGATACTTCAATAAATATTGATCCAAATGCTATTGAGTTGGCAAGAATTGCTCAGATGACAGCTTACACCGTCAAAATGTTTGGCATAGAACCTATTGTAGCTTTGGTGTCTTACAGTAATTTTGGCTCATCAAATCACCCTTCAGCAAAGAAAATTAAAGACGCTGTGAGTTATTTGCACAGAAATTTTCCAGATATCTGTGTTGATGGAGAATTACAGGTTGATTTTGCTTTAAATAGAAAATTGCGATACAGCAAGTTTCCATTTAGCAAACTAAAAGATAAACGCGTTAACACCTTGGTTTATTCAAACCTTGAAGCGGGAAATAGCACATACAAGTTGTTGAAAGAACTTAATACTGCAGATTCTATCGGTACAATTTTAATGGGCTTAAACAAACCAGCACATATTTTTCAACTCGGTGCAAGCGTTGAAGAAATGATTAATATGTCGGCAGTAGCGACAGTAGATGCACAGCAAAAGGCTAAAAGAAAGAATAAAACTTGATTTTTGTTGGTAGCTCTATTTTCTGTATATAATCTAAGATTAAAACGTCCATAAATTATTTTTAATAGCATTACTTTCATTTATTTTACTATTTTTGATGCCTTTAACGTTTATTTATGATTAATTTTTTGAGAGGTAAGTTGGTAGAAAAGTCGCCAACACAAATAGTTGTTGACTGCCATGGTGTAGGTTATGAAGTTAATATCTCATTGTATTCATACGGAATGTTGCCTAAAGATGAAGCTATAAGCATTTACACCTTTCTACAAGTTCGTGAAGATGCTCAAATTTTGTATGGGTTCATGGACAAATCTGAAAGAGATGTTTTTACTAAACTCATCAGTGTTTCAGGAATTGGTGCTTCCACTGCCCGAATGATGTTTTCGTCATTATCACCTGAAGAAGTAGTTAATGCCATTGCAAATGGAGATGTTGACACCATAAAAAGCGTTAAAGGCATAGGTCTTAAAACAGCTCAAAGAGTTATTGTAGATTTAAAAGATAAAATCACAAAAGTTGATATTGCAAATGAAGTTTTACCGATTCAAAACAATACACATAAAGATGAGGCGTTATCTGCATTGGTAACTCTTGGGTATTCTAAAAAACAAGCTGAAAAATCTGTTCAGAAAATACTAAAAGATGACCCTGAGGCTAGCATAGAAAATATTATAAAAACAGCGCTTAAAAACTTATAAATAAGTTGAAATTACATCAAGGATTTAATTCAATTTTTACGTCAAAAAAAGCTATAGTTCTCATCGCATTGCTTATGAGTGTTTTAGGCTATTCTCAAGATGAAACCCCAACAGATACGACTAAAACAGGCTATAGCTTAGGCAATATTAAAATGCCAAACCCACAAAGCATAGAATCGAAATATACCTATGACCCCATTTTAGACCGATACATTTATACAGAAAAAATTGATGATATCAATACCATCTATCCATTAGTCCTAACCCGAGAAGAATACCAAGACTTGGTGTTAAGAGAAAAAATGATGTCATATTTTAAAGAAAAAAGTGACGTAGTAAAAGGACGTGATGAAGAAAATCAAGACGATTTGTTACCCATTTTATACGTCAATAACGATTTTTTTGAAACCATTTTTGGTGGTAACCAAGTAGAAGTTAATCCTCAAGGTTCAGTGGGAATTGATATGGGAATTCTTTACTCTAAACAAGATAATCCTACATTATCTCCTAGAAATCAAAGTAACCTTTCATTTGACTTTAATCAAGCTATTAGATTAAGTTTACAAGCAAAAGTTGGAACAAAGCTAACCGTAGATGCACAATTTGACACCGAATCAACTTTTGATTTTCAAAATCAAATCAAATTACAATACACACCAGATGAAGATGATATTTTACAAGACATTCAAGTCGGTAATGTCAATATGCCACTAAATTCATCCTTAATTCAAGGCTCGCAAAGTTTATTTGGTGTAAAAACAAAATTTAAATTTGGAAAAACAACCATTACAAGTGTGTTTTCAGAAATGAATTCAGAACGCCAAAACGTAAGTGTTGAAGGCGGTGGAACAGTAAGAGAATACGACAAATTTATTTTAGATTACGACGAAAATCGACACTTTTTCTTAGCTCAATTTTTTAGAGATGAATATGATAGAGCTTTACAGAATTATCCTTTTATCAACTCAAGAGTGCAAATTCAGCGTGTGCAAATTTGGGTAACCAATCGGACAAACAATCCACAAACCATAGCCAATGCTCGAAATATTGTAGCCATTCAAGACTTAGGTGAATCTGAACCAGACAAACTAGGCTTCTTTTTAGATGATAATGGAAATCCTATTCCGCCACCTTTAGCTAACTTTTTAAACAATCCAGGTAATTTTCCCGATAACCCAAACAATGACTTTAACCCTTTTGGAATCGGCTCGGGTTCCAATTCAGTTTTAACGGAGCAAATTAGAGAAATCGCAACAGTAGGTCAAGGCTTTGGATCAGCTTCAAGTTTTGTTCAAGAAGGCAGAGACTATGGTGTTTTAGAAAATGCTCGAGAATTACAACCCAACGAATATACTTTAAATAGAGAATTGGGCTATATTACTTTAAACCAACGTTTATCAAACGACGAAATTTTGGGTGTTGCGTTTCAATTTACTACTAATGGAAAAGTCTATCAAGTTGGTGAGTTTGCTAACGATGGTATTGATGCTTCTCAAAATATTCAAAATCCTAACCAACAAGACCAGCAAATTGCTCAAAACCAAGCTTTGGTGGTTAAAATGCTAAAAAGTCCCGTGACTAATGTCAACGAACCTATTTGGGATTTGATGATGAAAAACTTTTACAACTTGAATGGTTCAAACCTTGAGCAAGACGGGTTTAAGATGAATATTTTATACACAGATCCACAACCTTTAAACTTTATTAACCCAGCACCTGGTGGAAGTTTGGCTTTGCCCGATGGTGTAGCAGACAAAAACCTATTAAGTGTATTTGAACTTGACCAACTTAATGCTAATCAAGACCCTATTAGCACTCGTGATGGCTTTTTCGATTTTGTGCCAGGAATTACTATTGATACCCAAAATGGTGTCATAAAATTTACAAAAGTTGAGCCTTTTGGTGAGTTTCTATTCAACAAACTGGATAACACACCCAATTCTGGACCAGAAGATTACAACGACCCTACAACTTATAATGACAATCAAGACTTTTATGTATTTCGTTCATTATATACAACTACAAAAACTCAGGCTTTACAAAACGAAGCTCAAAAAAATAAATTTCAAATTAAAGGACGTTACAAGTCTTCGGGTCAAAACGGCATTCCTTTAGGGGCATTTAATGTCCCTCGGGGTTCGGTTACAGTAACAGCAGGCGGACGAACTCTACAAGAAGGCGTAGATTATGTTGTAGATTACGAGTTGGGTAGAGTTCAAATCTTAGATGACGCACTTTTGGCATCCAATACACCAATTCAAGTTTCAACAGAAAACAATGCTCTTTTTGGGCGACAAACCAAACGGTTTACTGGCATTGATGTGCAACATCAGTTTAGTGATAAGTTACTTTTAGGGGCAACTTTTTTAAACTTAAACGAAAGACCATTAACTCAGAAAGCTGATTTTAATCAAGAGCCGATCAATAACACGATTTACGGGTTTAACTTTAATTATAATACTGAAGTGCCTTTTTTCACAAGACTTGTCAACAAGCTACCAAACATAGATACAGATGTGCCATCAAACTTATCGTTGAGAGGCGAATTTGCTTATTTAAGCCCAGGTTCACCAAAAGCTGATAATTTTAATGGAGAAACTACATCTTATGTCGATGACTTTGAAGGCTCGCAAACTTCAATTTCACTACTTAATCCTGACCCTTGGAAGTTGGCAAGTGTTCCAATAGGTTTTCGTGGACCAAACGATATTAATGGGTCATTTGAAACCAATAACGATATAAGAATTAATGATTTTAGAGCAAAATTAAATTGGTATTCTATAGATCCTATTTTTTACAGCACACAAAGACCAGTTGCCATTTCCGATCAAGATTTGTCTGATTATAAAACGCGAAGAATTTTAGTCAATGAATTGTTTCCTAATACAGATATCGTAACAGGTCAGATTCAAACCATTTTTACCCTTGATTTATCTTTTGACCCAACTCGACGTGGAATGTATAATTATAATTCTCTTCTTGCAAATAATAATACCTTGCCAAATCCAGAACAAAATTTTGGTGGTATAATGCGAGGGCTTCAAACTACAGATTTTGAACGTGCCAATGTCCAGTTTATCGAATTTTGGGTAATGGATCCTTTTATTTATCCAGAAAATGCTGGCAATAATGGTGGCCAAATGGTTTTGAACTTAGGAAGTATCACAGAAGATATACTTAAAGATGGTAGAAAACAATACGAAAATGGCTTGCCAGAAGATGGTGGCGAAGCCAATACCATAACAACAGAATTTTCTAAATTACCAACCGAACAATCTTTAGTTTATGCTTTTGATACAGATGGTCAAGAAAGAACCAATCAAGATGCAGGTTTAGATGGGTTAAACAATGCTCAAGAAGCCCAAAAATTTACAAACTTCGCAAGTTTAAACGATCCATCAAATGATGATTATATTTATTATTTAAATCGTGATGGAAATATTGTAGAACGTTACGAAAATTATAATGGAACTCAAGGTAATAACATAACCGAAGTTTCTCAAAACAATAGAGGAAATTCTGCATTTCCTGATGTTGAAGATGTCAATAGAGATAATACGATGAACACTATTGATAGCTATTTTGAATACAAAGTCCCTGTATTTCCTAATATGAGTGTGAATAACAATACCAGTACACAACCAGGTATTAATCAAGATTATATAACCGATGTGAGAGAAACAACAGCAACACTTCCCAACGGCGAACAATTGCCAGTAAGGTGGGTTCAATTCAGAGTTCCTCTCAATACAAGTCAAGAATTTGCTGTAGGTGGAATAGCTGATTTAAGATCGGTTAGGTTCATGCGGATGTATCTTACCGATTTTGATAGAAAAATACATCTAAGACTTGGATCATTAGACCTTGTTAGAGGTGATTATTTAACCTACAAACAACCCATTTTGCCAAATGGATCAGATCCTGAAACCAACGGTTCAACCTCCTTTAGTGCACAATCAGTAAGCGAAGAAAATACCACCGAATATGTTTCGCCACCAGGTGTTGTAAGAGAAGAATTGGTGAACAATAACCAAAGTGTAAGAGAAGATGAACAGTCTTTAGCTTTACTGATAAACAACTTAGAATCTCAAGACTCAAGAGGCGTTTTTAAAAATTTTAGAGTTGATATGCGTCAGTATGAAAACTTAGAAATGTTTTTACACGCACAAGCTTTACCGCCACCTGCTATTCAGCTACAAGATAATCAAATGGTAGCGTTTATTAGAATGGGATTAGATTTTACAAACAACTATTATCAAATAGAAATCCCTTTAAAAGTTAGTGAAGGTGGTGATTTTACGCCACGTGGTGTTTGGCCTTTAGAAAATGACCTTAATTTGCCATTGAATTTGCTTCAAGAAATTAAAGCTTTAGTAATTGGTAATGATGCTTATAGCAATTTAGAGCTTAACTTTTTTAATGAAAACTTAGAACCAGTTACCGGCACTGAACAAACCGAAGACTTAAGAATTGGTATAAAAGGAAACCCAAGTTTTGGTGACATAAGAGTGTTGATGTTAGGGGTCAAAAACCAAACTGCTCAAAACATATCAGGTCAAGTTTGGTTTAATGAATTGAGATTATCTGGCTTACAAAATCAAGGCGGTTGGGCAGGTCTTTTAAACTTAGATACCAACTTAGCTGATTTTGCTACGATTACTGCTACAGGAAGGCAAAGCACAATTGGTTTTGGTAATATAGAAGATGGTCCTAATCAAAGAAGTCGAGAAGATATTCAAGAATATGATGTTACAACTGGTATAAATGTTGGGCGACTTTTGCCACAAGATTGGGGTATAAAAATCCCATTTTCTTATAGCCGTGGTAGAACCTTAATCACACCACAGTTTGATCCTGTATTGAGAGATATAGAGTTAGAAACCTTGTTAGACAATGCACAAGACCAACAAACAGAAGATGAATTGAGAGAAAGAGCCGAAGATTATACAAGGCGTCAAAGCGTGAGTGTTATTGGGCTGAGAAAAGAAAGAACCAATACCACAAAGACCCCGATGCCTTATGATGTTGAAAACTTTGCCTTTTCTGGTACTTATAATCAAATCGATCATAGAGACTTTGAAATTAAAGAGTCTGTAGATCAAAGCGTTGACGTTAATGCTACATACAATTATGCTTTTCCGCAAGTGAAAGTTGAACCCCTAAAAGACAACGAGTTCTTGAAAAAAAGTCCGTATTTTGATTTGATAAAAGACTTTAATTTTAATGCATTACCAACTAGCGTTTCTGCTAGCACAACAATAAACAGACAGTATAGTGAGCTACAATTTAGAGAGTTTAATTTACCCGAAGGCAGTTTAGGCTTACCAAAACTTTATCAACGCAATTACTTTTTTGATTGGCAATTTGCATTAGATTATCAATTAACAGAATCTTTGAATTTTAATTTTAGCTCGAGTCAAAATAGAGTCATTCGAAATTTTATTGATGAAAACAATCAACAAGATGAAAGTGTAGGAATTTGGACTGATTTTTTTGATACAGGTATTCCTAATAGACATTCACAAGCCTTGCAGATTAATTATAATTTGCCTTTTAACAAAATACCAGCACTAAAATTTGTCAATGCACAATATTCATATACAGGAAATTTTTTATGGCAAAAAGGCTCTGAAATTTTAAGAGACTTAGAAGGAATACCAGATTTGGGTAACTCTATCCAAAACTCTTCTCAACATCAAATTAATGGAAATTTAAGTATGGCGACATTTTATGATTATATCGGTTTAAAGAAAAAGGGACAAACTGATACAAACCAAAGATTAAACAATCAAAGAAGTCGTCGTCAAAGAGGTCAGCAACCCAATCAAAATCAACAACCCCAACCACAAAATACAGATGGTGATGATGACAATGGTTTTGGCATAGAGCTTTTAAACACAGGAGTAACAATACTAAGAGCATTAGATAATGTTCAGTTTAATTATTCAGAAAGTCGAGGAATATTTTTGCCAGGATATACTAACAATGTTGGTTTTGCTGGTACGCTAAAACCTACTGCTGGATTTGTCTTTGGAGGACAAAGAGATATCAGAGAAATAGCGACGAGAAAAGGTTGGATAACGCTTTTTCAAGATTTTAACGATCAATATACTCGAAATCTCACAGAGCAATTAGACTTACAAGCTGGTTTAAAACTCCTGCCAGGTCTGACCATAGATTTATTAGCCAATAGAATGTATATGGATACCTATACTGAAAACTTCAAAGTAGATCCAGAAACACTTCAATATCAATCTTTAACGCCTAATTTGTTTGGCAACTTCAATATTACTACAAATTTAATTAGAACCGCTTTTGAAACATCAACCGCAGAAAACTCACCTACATTTCAAGAATTTAGAGAAAATAGATTGGTTATTGCTAGAAGATTAGCTTCTCAGGCAGGCATAAATCCTGATAATCCTGATAACTTAGATGAAGATGGCTTCCCTAAAGGTTTTGGCAAAACCAACCAATCAGTGCTTTTGCCAGCATTTTTAGCGACTTATACTGGACAAGATGCATCATCTGTCAAGCTTGGTGCATTTAGAGATACGCCAATTCCCAACTGGAACATAAAATATACTGGACTTATGCGTATCAAATGGTTTCAAGATAATTTTAACAGGTTTTCTATTGAGCATGGTTATATATCAAATTACACTATCAATCAATTTCAAAATAACCTTGAATATGACCGCATTGACCCTTTTGGAGAGTTTAATAAAGACCAAAACGGCAATTTTATCAATGAACTTTTAATTGGAAATATAAATCTTTCAGAACAATTTTCACCATTAGTAAAAGTAGATTTTGAGATGAAAAATTCTATAAGTATATTAGCAGAAATTAAAAGAGATAGAGTTTTGTCATTAAGTTTTAATAATAATTTACTCACAGAAATGCAAGGTGATGAATACAGATTGGGTTTAGGCTACAGGATAAGAGATTTACGCATTGTTACAAAATTTGAAGGAAATAGGCGAGTGCTCTCCAGTGATTTAAATCTAAAAGCCGATGTTTCTTTTAGACGAAACGAAACTATTATAAGAAGCCTTGACGTGTTAAACAATCGCACAACTTCAGGACAAGATATTTGGACTATCAACTTTACAGCAGATTATGGGTTGACAAGAAATTTAAATGCCGCATTCTTTTACGACCATACTTTTTCTCAAAATGCCATATCGACTATTTTTCCTCAAACCACTATCAGAACTGGAATACGCTTGACATATAACTTTGGAAACTAAACAACCTTAAAATATATAAAATGAAAGTACCAGAAAATTTAAAATACACAAAAGACCACGAATGGGTTAAACTAGACAAAGACATCGCCACAGTTGGTATTACTGATTTTGCTCAGAATGAACTTGGAGATATTGTTTATGTTGAAGTTGAAACTATTGATGAAGAACTTAAAAGCGAAGAAGTATTCGGAACTGTAGAAGCGGTTAAAACAGTTTCAGATTTGTTCATGCCTCTATCAGGAAAAGTAATAGAATTTAACGAACAACTAGAAGACGAACCAGAATTGGTAAACGACAAACCCTATGATGAAGGATGGATTATAAAAATAAAACTAAACGACTCTAACCAAATATCTGACCTACTCACAGCCGATGAATACCAAAAACACATTGAAGGTTAAGCTATCTCTTTTTTTTGCTGTAGCTTTTAGTCTCCTTATATTGTTTTTATCACTCATCAATCAGAGTAAGTTAGAAGTTATTAACCTTAAAATTAATGATAAAATTTACCATACATTATCATATTTATTGATGATATTCTTATGGTTAATATATTTTAAGTATAAAAATAAATCTATTCAAAATAAACTAAAATTTCTAATAGCATCACTAATATTAACGTTTGGTATCATTATTGAGGTTATGCAATTGGTATTAACAAATTATCGAAGTTTTGATTTGTTAGACATCTTAGCAAACGCTTTAGGTATAATGTGCGGTTTGATTTTATTTTTACCTATTGAAAAATATTTTATCAATAAAAACATTTGATATTTAGAAAAATAAATATAATTTAGTAATCTCAAATTAAAAATTTATGGAAACTAAAAAAAATCCAGACAAAGACCTTAGGAATAAAAGCTTACTGTTTTTTCAGATTGGTTTAGCACTTATGCTATTAATATCTTGGAGAGCAATTGAATGGAAGACTTACGACAAGGAAGATATCGATCTTGGAGTTGTAAATTTAGACATGCTTGAAGAAGAAGATGTGCCGATTACAGAAATGCAAAATAAACCGCCACCGCCACCGCCACCACCGCCACCAGCTCCTGAAGTTATTGAAGTTATAGAAGATGACTCTGAAATTGAAGAAGAAGTTATTGAATCTACAGAAACTACAGAAATGGAAGTGGTAGAAGTAGAAGATGTTCAAGAAGTTGAAGAAGAAATAGGTGATGTTCCTTTTGCTATTATTCAGCAAGTGCCAATTTTTCCAGGTTGCGAAAATGCCAAGGACAAAAAGAAATGCATGAATGAAAAAATCAGCAAGTATGTCGATAAAAATTTTGATAGAAGCTTAGGCTCAGAACTTGGTTTAACAGGTAGAAATAGAGTAAGTGTTCAATTTAAAATCGATAAAAATGGAGACGTGGTTGACGTTAAAGCTCGTGGACCTCATCCAAGATTAGAGCAAGAAGCTATTAGAGTTATCAAAGGACTTCCCAAAATGATACCTGGCGAACAAAGAGGCCAAAAAGTTGGTGTACTTTATGGCTTACCAATCAACTTTTTTGTTCAAGAATAACTTTAAATATAATGATAAATTATTAACCTAAGCCCTGAATAGGCTTAGGTTTTTTTATAAACGACTTTGACTTATAATTCATTAAATTTGACCAATCTAAAAATAAAATGAAACTACTACTCAATCTTTTAATCATTATAGCTATAACCTTTACTGCAAAAGCACAAGATACATCATACCCAATATTTGAAGAATGTAGCGAGGTTGATCAAATTCAGCTCCAAAAAGAATGTTTTGAAACTAATTTTAATAACCATTTAAAACAGCTTTTAAAAAACACATCTAATGATAGTTTACCAAAATCTCAAAAAGTTTCTTTGATATTTGATGTTGATAAAAATGGTAAATTCAATCTTATCTTTATAGATGCTGATAGTCAAACAGTAAAACAGAATTTTGAAAAAGCCTTTGACAGTTTGCCAAAAGTAAAGCCAGCTAAAACTTATGGTAATCCTAGCTTTATGCAATTTAGTGTTGATTTGATTTATCCCTTTCATAAAAATGGTTTAGATAAATCTGCAATTTCTTCAACTCACCCACAAATAAAACCTCAAGAAACACAACTTTCTGAGTCTTTAATAAAGGCAAAACAAGAATTTGAAGCGGTAGATAATGAAACAAAAAAATATGATGCTGAGTTGTTTTCTAGTTATGCTTATATCCCATTATCTCACGAAATCTACAATCGTTTTGACAGAGAAATGAATTTAATAGGAACAAATTCTCATACTTCACAAAAACCGTTTACCTACAAAGATGTAAAGCCATATTACGATTTTAAAGAAAAAAACAGCGATTTAGCTTTTAATAAAAACTCTTGGTTTGGACGAAAACTTTTTGATGAACATCTCGCCACAGTCAGTGGTAATAATTATTGGCTTGCCTTAGATTTTGGGGTTGATTTGCAATTAGGAAGAGATACAGACAACAGTCTAAACACTTACAACAACACGAGAATAGGATTTGTTCAAGGTGGTGTTGGAAATAAACTAACATATTACGGTGCTATCTTTGAAAGTCAAGGTCGTTTTGCTGATTACTATAATCGTTTAGCACGCTCAAGAGCACCAATAGATGGTAATCCAGCTATTATACCAGGTCGTGGAGTGGCTAAAAAATTTAATTCTGATGCCTTTGATTACCCTGTAACAGTAGGCTATATCAATTACCGTTTCAATGATAATTTTAATATTCAGTTAGGCAATTATAAAAATTTTATAGGTGACGGCTATCGGTCTTTATTTTTAAGCGATAACGCAAGTCCTTATCCATACGTTAAAGTCGATGCCAAATTTTGGAAAATCAAATATACCAATATTTGGATGCAAACTAGAAACACTAACTTATTAACTGAGAGCGAAGCCTATCAAACTAAATTTATGGCCATTCATCATTTGAGTTATAACGTCAATAAAAGGCTTAACATTGGCTTGTTTGAAGTCGCTATTTGGGATAATGAAAAAGAACGCGGCTTTGATATCAGCTATCTCAACCCCTTATTGTTCTATCAAATGGTTGAGTTTTCTACTGGCACTGAAGGTGGTAAAGTTATGGTTGGAGCTAACTATAAATACAAATGGACAGACAATATTTATTCTTATGGACAATTGCTTATAGATGAACTTTCGTTTAATGATGTTTTTGATGGCAACAATAGTTTTAAAAACAAATTTGGATTGCGACTTGGGGTTAAATATTTTGATGCTTTTAAAATTAAAGACTTTGACCTTCAATTAGAATACAATCAAGTTAGACCTTTTACATATTCGCATAATAAAATTAGCACAAATTATACCCATAACGGTCAATCTTTAGCTCATCTTTGGGGTGCAAATTTTAGGGAAATAATCGCTATTGTACGCTACCGCAAAAACCGTTGGTTTGGTCATACCAAATTGATATTTGGCGAGCGTGGTTTTGAACCCGAAGCTGATCTTGATCCTTTTTACGGTTCAGATTTGTTTGGAACAGAAGATAACTTGTTTAGTGAAACGGGTAATACCATTGACCAAGGTAATCGGGTCAATTCATATTATGCCGAATTAGAAGCAGGCTATCTCATCAATCCAGCAACAAACTTTAAGGTTTACCTAAACATTATTGGTCGTGATTTTAATGCAACTATACAAAACGACAGAACTTTTGATAACAATACAGCTTGGGTCAATTTTGGTTTAAGAACCGATTTGTTTAATTGGTATTTTGACTATTAATGTTTTTAAATTTTATGTTAGACAAAATTATTTTATCAAATATCAGAGTATATGCCTACCACGGTTGTCTTGATGAAGAATCTAAAATTGGAAGTAATTACAGAGTTGATGTAGAAGTTGATGTAGATTTGGAGCTGTCTTCAAATTCAGACAAGCTAAAGGATACTGTAGATTATGTGATTCTTAATCAAATAGTAAAACAAGAGATGTCTATTCCTTCAAAACTATTAGAACATGTTGCTCAAAGAATTAATAGTAGAGTTTTCAAAGAATTTTCGAAAGTTAAACGTATAAAAACACAAGTCGCAAAACTTAATCCACCGATTATAGGTGATGTAGAATCTGTCAGTGTAAAAATGATAAAACGTAGAGAATAGTCTTTATTTTATTATAAAATAACTAAATTTGCAAATCCTAAAAGGTGTCGTGGCCGAGTGGCTAGGCAGAGGTCTGCAAAACCTTGTACAGCGGTTCGAATCCGCTCGACACCTCTAACAAAAACACACTTAACCCTGATGTCCAATACATTTGGGTTTTTTGTTTTTCTCTCTTGACCTACATTATTGCTCAAATATCGAAAATTTAACCCAAATTATTCATTGAAACATAATCTTTCATAATTGAGCATTTTTCGTCATTATTCAATAGAAAATTTCCTTTGAATAATTCGGGCTAAACAGTTTTTTAAACTTTTAAGTCAATGTCTTAATTTCAGAAATCATTTTTTGGGCTAATTGATCAGCTTCATCTTGCGTTTGGGCTTCGGTATAAACTCTAATAATAGGCTCGGTATTTGACTTTCTTAAATGTACCCAAGAATTTTTAAAATCTATTTTCACACCATCTATTGTTGTAAGTTCTTCATTTTGGTATAATTTTTCAACCTTTTTAAGGATTTGATCAACATCAATTTGTGGGGTTAATTGAATTTTTTCTTTAGCCATAAAATAGCTTGGATAAGTTTTTCTCAGTTCAGAAACCTTCATTTGTTTTTGACTCAGGTGTGATAAAAACAAAGCTAAACCCACTAAACTATCTCTGCCATAATGCAAGTTAGGATAAATAATTCCGCCATTGCCTTCGCCGCCAATTACCGCATTGGTGTCTTTCATTGTTTTGACCACATTAACCTCTCCAACTGCACTTGCTGTATAATGACCGCCGTGTTTCTCAGTCACATCTCTCAAGGCTCGAGATGAAGATAGATTGCTCACCGTATTGCCTTTTCTTCGAGACAAAATATAATCTGCAACGCTCACCAAAGTGTATTCTTCGCCAAACATCTCGCCGTTTTCATCCATAAATGCCAAGCGGTCAACATCTGGATCAACAGCAATTCCAAAATCTGCATTTTCTTTAATTACGGTTTTAGATAACTCGGTTAAATGTTTTTTAAGCGGTTCAGGATTATGTGGAAATTGACCTGTTGGTTCACAATATAATTGAATAACTTCTACGTTAAGTTGCTCTAAAAGTGGCACAATAGAAATTCCACCTGTAGAATTGACAGCATCCAAAACCACTTTAAATTTTTGAAGCTTGATATCTTTGACTAAAACATCATCTAAATTTAAAATTTCTTCAATATGTAAGTCGATATAAGAATTGTGATTTGTTCTTTGACCGAGATGTTCAACTTTTGAAAAATTATAATTTTCGGCTTCAACCAAGTCAAGTATGGCTTTACCTTCTTTGCCATCTAAAAATTCACCTTTTTCGTTAAGCAATTTTAAAGCATTCCATTCCACAGGATTATGACTTGCGGTGATGATAATGCCACCGTCGGCATGTTCGAGTTTTACCGCCATTTCAACGGTTGGCGTAGTTGATAGTTCTAAACTAACCACATCAATACCCAAACCTTGTAAGCTGTTGATAACGAGTTCTTGTATCATTTTGCCCGATGGTCTGGCATCGCGACCTATAACCACTTTGTAGTTGTCTTTTTTGCGATAAGATTTTAGCCAAGTGCCATAAGCAGTGACAAATTTAACCGCATCAATCGGTGTTAAATTATCACCAACTTTACCGCCAATAGTACCTCTGATTCCTGAAATAGATTTGATTAGTGTCATAAATTAAATTAAAAAAAGAATTGATTTTCTAAAACTTACTCAAAAATACATAAATTATAAGGATGATACATTAATTTGTTCTACTTTTAAACTATGAATTATTTGGCTCACATATATCTTTCTGGAAAAAATGAAGACATCAGAATCGGTAATTTTATCGCTGATTTTATTTATGGAAGTCGATATCAAAATTATTCTACCAATATTCAAAAAGGCATACTTCTTCATCGTGCTATTGATACTTACACCGATGCACATCCTATTTTTAGACAAAGCAAAAAACGATTATTTTCTGAATTCAAACATTACAGCGACGTGATTGTCGATATGTTTTATGATCATTTCTTAGCTAAAAATTTTGACAATTATTCTTCAGAAGATTTAACTCATTTTGCCACATCTTTTTATAATTCTTTAGACAAAAGGCGTAAAGAATTACCTAAAAAAGTGAATCAAATTCTTCCTGTGATGAAACAATATAATTGGTTGGTAAGCTATAAAAACACTGATGATCTTAGAGATATTCTCAATCAAATGAATCATAAAACCAAGTTCAAAACACAGCTGGATGATTCTGTAGATTTATTGATTGAACATTATGATAGTTTTGAAAATGAGTTTACACAATTTTTTAGAGAAATTCAAAACGAGCAACCTAAAATGCTTAAATCTTTAGAAAAATAAGTGACAAAAAGAGATAAATATTCTATAAATGATTAAAAATATGTGAATTATTAAATCGAACTCACCTTTTAAACAATTACCCGAACATCCATAATCAGAGTTTATTTGATATCATAAAAATTTCACTTATTAGCATATTGATAAAAGAACTAAGAAAAACCTTACCTTTGCAAAAATTTTAAAATTCCATGTCGAATATTGTTGCTGTTGTTGGTCGCCCAAATGTAGGGAAATCCACGTTTTTTAATCGTATGATTCAAAGGCGTGAAGCCATTATTGATGCTGAAAGTGGCGTAACACGCGACCGTCATTATGGAAAATCTGAATGGAATGGCAAGGCCTTTTCATTGATTGATACTGGCGGTTATGTAGAAAACAGCGATGATGTGTTCCAAAATGAAATCGATAAACAAGTGCATCTCGCCATTGAAGAAGCCGATGCTATTATATTTTTAGTTGATGTTCAAGAAGGTCTCACTCCTATGGACGAAGATGTGGCTAAAATTTTAAGAAAAGCTGAAAAACCCGTTTTTCTTGCTATCAATAAAGTTGATAGTAGCAAAAATATTCAAGATGCTATGGAGTTTTACGCCTTAGGTCTTGGCGAATATTACAATATTTCTGCCATCAACGGCAGTGGCACGGGCGAATTGTTAGACGACTTGGTCAAAGCACTTCCTGAAGAAGAAATCAAAGAGGAAGAAAGTTTACCCAAGTTTGCCGTTGTTGGACGCCCAAATGCTGGAAAATCTTCGTTTATCAATGCCTTGATTGGAGAAGAACGCTACATTGTTACTGATGTTGCTGGAACTACGCGTGACTCTATTGACACTCACTACAATCGTTTTGGTTTTGATTTTAATTTGGTCGATACCGCTGGTATTAGACGAAAAGCTAAGGTGAAAGAAAGCCTTGAGTTTTACTCGGTAATGCGTAGCGTAAGAGCTATTGAAAGTTCTGATGTATGCTTAGTGCTTGTCGATGCTCAACGCGGTTTTGACGGACAAGTGCAAAACATTTTTTGGTTGGCTCAGCGGAATAAGAAAGGCATCGTAATTTTAGTCAATAAATGGGATTTAGTCGATAAAGAAACCAACACTTTAAAGCAATTTCAAAACCACATTCTTCAAAAAATTGAACCTTTTACCGATGTGCCAATTGTTTTTATTTCAGTCATCAACAAACAACGTATTTTTAAAGCTATTGAAACAGCAGTTGAAGTTTATCATAACAGAAGTAAACGCATAAAAACCCGTAAACTTAACGATGTTTTATTGCCTTTGATTCAAAAATTTCCACCGCCTGCAGTGAAAGGTAAATATGTAAAAATAAAATTTATCACCCAATTACCCACACATCATCCGCAGTTTGCATTTTTCTGCAATTTACCGCAATACGTCAAAGAGCCTTACAAGCGTTTTCTTGAAAATAAAATCAGAGAAAACTTTGATTTTAAAGGCGTTCCTATAGATATTTATATGCGTAAGAAATAACACTGAATGTTATTTTAAATGTCTCTAAAATGTACAGAGTTCTTGAAATACTTGCCTGCCACGTCGGTATTATAATACCTTAATTAACCAAATTAATCATTTTAATTGGCATAACTTTAGAATGTGATTTTGGAAACCAAAATGTTAAGTTTCGATACAAAATTCGTATCAGAATTTCATTCAAATTGACTCAATTTGGTTGAATTGATATCAGGTTATGTTTTTAGATTGAAATAGAATATTTTATAAACTACTATAAATCAAATATTTATATTTTAGTGTTTAATTGAAAACAAAATGCTATCTCACAAAAACTGGTTGGTTTTTGTTTTTTGTTTCAGATTTGCTGAAAGCATAGTTATCGTCATTAAATTTTAAAATATCTTCGTAACTAGGATTGTCAATTTTTGCGAGATGTTTGGTCATTAAGCCTCTGGCTTTTTTGGCATAAAAACTGATCACTTTGAGTTTACCGTTTTTATAATCTTTAAAAACAGGTTCAACCCATTGTCCTTTCAATTTTGATTTTTGAATAGATTTAGAGTATTCTTTACTCGCTAAATTAACAACCAATTCATTTTCTTCTAATTCATTATTAAGTGTTTCTGTTAAGGTTTCTTTCCAAAATTCGTATAAATTTTTGGCGTTTTCAACTTCTAATGACGTTCCCATTTCAAGTCGGTAAGCTTGTATTAGATCTAAGGGTTTGAGCATGCCGTAAAATCCAGACAATATTCTTAACCTATCTTGCAAACGATTGATATCACTTTTCGATAATTGGTAAGCATCTATACCGTCATACACATCGCCATCAAAGGTGTAAATTGCGGGTCTAGAATTTTGAGGCTGATGATTTATAGAAAAATCTTGAAATCTTGTGTGGTTTAATTCAGCTAATTTGTCACTGATTGACATTAAATCTTTTAAATCATTTTTGGAAGATTGTTTTAAAACCTTATGTATTTTTTCAGTTTTATCTAAAAACTGTGGTGTTGTATAGTTTTTTGTCGGTAAATCTTGTTCTAAATTTAAAGATTTAGCAGGAGAAAGTAATATTTTCATAATCGTTTTTGATGTAAATTTAATAGAAAAACAGCATCAAAACGATTTTGTTTTATAGAAAATTAAGATATTAGAATAGGGAAATCTAATGATCTTAATGTTTAGCGTGTTTTGCATAATTTCGCCACTTGTCAATACAAGCTTGCATATCATCAGGCAAGTTTGTTGAAAATGATAAATATTCACTTGTTTTTGGATGTTCAAATCCTAAGGTTTTAGCGTGAAGTGCTTGTCGTGGCAAAACTTTAAAACAGTTTTCTACAAATTGTTTGTATTTTGTGAAGCTAGTACCTTTTAAAATTCTGTCGCCACCATAGCGGGAATCGTTAAACAAAGTATGGCTAATGTATTTCATATGAACACGAATTTGATGGGTTCGCCCTGTTTCAAGTTGACAAGACACCAAAGTCACATAGCCGAAACGCTCAATAACTTTGTAATGTGTGATAGCCGGTTTGCCATATTCAGCTTTATCACTTTCATAAACTGTATTTTGTAATCTGTTTTTGGGATGTCGCCCAATGTTGCCTTCTATTGTACCTTCATCATCTTTAACATCGCCCCAAACTAAAGCCACATATTCGCGTTGACTGGTTTTGTGAAAAAACTGTTTGCTGAGATGCGTCATAGCTTCTTCGGTTTTGGCCACCACCAAAAGTCCGCTGGTTTCCTTATCAATGCGATGCACTAAACCTGGTCGGTTTGAGCTGTTGTTGGGTAGGTTATCAAAATGATATACCAGTGCATTAATCAACGTGCCTGAATAGTTGCCATGACCTGGATGAACTACCATTCCTGCTTCTTTATTGACCACCAACAAATCATCATCTTCATAAACAATGTCAATAGGAATATTTTCGGGTTCTAATAAATTTTCATAAGGTGGATAAGACATTAAAACCTTGACTTCATCGCCAGCTTTAACTTTATGATTGGGTTTAACGGTTTCTGAATTGACAAAAATATTACCCGATTTTGCGACTTTTTGAATTTTATTTCTTGAGGCATTTTCAATAAAATTCATCAAAAACTTATCCACTCGTAACGGCTCCTGACCTTTTGCAGCAATAAAATGATAGTGCTCAAAAAGATCGTCGTTGTTTTCGTTTTGATTGTCATTCATCATCATTTGAATTTTATCTAATTTGATTCTGAATAATCTAAACTCCCATCGCCTACAACAATATCTACAACACTAGTTTTTTTAAGTTTATCGCCTGGTTTTAATGTTTTGTCTTGATGTTTCAGCTCTAAAACTACATCTTTTGCAATGTCTGGTTTTGTAGTAATTTCACCAATTTTAAATCCTAAAGATTTTAAGGTTGGCAAAACTTGTCTTTTGGTATTTCCGATGATGTTTTCTGGAATGCTCACTAAAGCGTAATCTTTCGGATTTATGGTCAAATATATTTTACGGTTTTCTTTGACCGATTGACCTGGTTTGGGATCTTGTTCTACAACAGAAAACGAGGGATAATCTGGATTGTAAGCGGTTGAATCCATAATGACATACCTCAAATTGAGTTGGTCTAATTTTTTTTCAACAATATCCATTTCTAATTTACTCAAATCTGGAACTTCTATATATTCATCATGGTTGGTGTAATAATTCAGCCAATAGAACAAGCCAATGATTAAAACGATAGTTAGGATTACAGCTAAAACTAGATTTTTTAAAAACGTTTTACTGAATAAAAAATTAAAAAAACTCATATTTTAAATTATATAAGGCAAATATAGTGAAATGAAGTTATGAATGATTTTTGATTCTATCGAAAATAAAAATCTCAAGATCTGATTGAGGAATTTACAAGGATCAGGTTTAAATCTAATCATATATTTATTATGCGTGCATAATTATTGTTAGAATTTAACTGATTTTAAAAACCTAAATATACTTACATTGCATTTTCAATTCAATAAAATATGTATCAATCACAAATATCTGGAGTAGGCAAATACGTTCCTGAAAACGTTGTCACCAATCACGATCTTACAAAAATTATGGATACCACTGACGAATGGATCCAAGAACGCACAGGCATAAAGGAACGAAGACATATCAAAAAAGGCGACGGCAACACCACGGCGGTTATGGGATACAAAGTCGCAAAAATCGCACTTGAACGTGCAAATATTGATAAAGACGATATCGACTTTATTGTCTTTGCTACACTAAGTCCAGACTATTATTTTCCTGGTTGCGGAGTTCAAGTCCAAGATATGCTTGACATATCAACTTGTCCTGCTTTAGATGTCAGAAACCAATGTAGCGGATTTGTTTATGCTTTATCTGTTGCCGACCAATTTATCAAAACAGGGATGTATAAAAATATTCTTGTCATTGGAAGTGAAAATCACAGCGGTGGATTAGATATGACCACACGAGGTCGAAACGTTTCTGTGCTTTTTGGAGATGGTGCTGGTCTTGCTGTTTTAACCCGATGTGAAAACAAAAACAAAGGTGTTTTATCTACACATCTACATTCTGAAGGTAAGTTTGTTGAAGAGTTATCGCTAATTGGACCGAGCACAAAATATTGGGTGCCTGAAATAATTAAAGAAAATCCACAAGAAAATATTCCGTATTATCCACAAATGAATGGTCAATTGGTGTTTAAAAATGCTGTTGTAAGATTTTCAGAAGTCATCAACGAAGGTTTAGCTCATAATAACTTATCGGCTAAAGATATTGATATGTTAATTCCGCATCAAGCTAACTTGAGAATCGCTCAATTTATTCAGAAAAAATTTAAGTTGAGTAACGACCAAGTGCACAACAATATTCAAAAATACGGCAATACTACTGCAAGATCTATACCTATTGCTCTTACAGAAGCTTGGGAAAACAATAAGATAAAAACAGATGACATTGTAGTTTTAGCGACTTTTGGAAGTGGTTTTACTTGGGCAAGCGCCATCATAAAGTGGTAAACAAAAAACCCTTGATGATATTATCAAAGGTTTAATGTTAAAAAAATTGTATCTATTAAAGGCTAATTCAAATAAATGCAATGTCTTATTATATGAAACGATTTTTATTGAAATAAGTTACTTTTATTAACAATATTTAACCTGATATAATATCAATTTAACTTTTTTTTATTTCTTAATAATTTCTTAGGTATTAACAAAGGTTATACATCAAACAAACAAAAACATAATTAAATTTGCACAAATTTTTCACTTATGAAATGTAAAATCAAAACACTAATTGCTATTTTTATAGTGATATCAGCAATGACTTCTTGTAGCGATGATGAAGCTGGTCAAATTATAGACAATACACCTTCAATTTTTGAAATTATTGCAGAAAGCCCAAACCATAACACCTTAGAGCAATTACTAATTGATACACAACTTGACCAAACTATAGATAGTGGTGTCTTTACCATTTTTGCTCCAACAGATCAAGCCTTTCAAGCTTTAGATATAGCAAATCTTAGCAATGAAGAGATTTCTCAAATTTTACTCAATCATGTTTTGAGTGGCAAAGCAGAATCAACAGACCTTGAAACAGGATACGAATTTACCAATGCCACAGAATCTATAACAGGTGATTCTGATTTTTTGAATATTTATGTCAATGTTGATGCTGGAATAAGCTTAAACGGTTCATCAAATGTTACAGAACCAGACATCAATGCCTCAAATGGTGTGGTGCATGTTGTAGATCAAGTTATACCACGGCCAAGTATTGTAACTTTTTTGAATGCTGACAACAATTTTTCAACATTAGTATCGGCTTTAACTCAAGAAAATCAACCAGATTTTATCAGTACCTTGAGCGACTCAGACAACCCAGCTCCATTCACACTATTTGCTCCTAACAATCAGGCTTTTGAAGACTTATTTGTAGAGCTTGAACTCGAGTCACTCATGGATATGGATGCCAATACATTGACTTCAACACTAAACACACATATTGTGGCTTCAAATGTTATCAGAGCCGAAGATTTTTCAGCCAATACTACTGTAGAAACATTAGGAAGTAGTTTTAATATTGATGCATCTACCGATACTATTACTGATCAAAGTGGTAGAAATATCAACATTTTCATCACAAATATACAAGCCACTAACGGGGTAATGCATGTTGTAGATAAAGTTATTTTACCTTAATTTTTTATCGGAATAGATAATTCTAATACCATTTTCTGGTAAATAATTTGAATAAAGTTTTTAAATCAATACTGACAATAAATCTGATTTTTTCGTCATAATTTTCCTGAAACTCCCAGCCTTGACTTGAATAAACGGGAAAATATAGTTCAAAATAATCTTCTACAAAATTTAATCGTATCCCTGAATCGTATAAGAATTTGGTTGACTCATATTTGTTACCTACAAGACCGGCATCACCGTAAACAAAAATCCAATTCCAAATCGTAGTGCTTGTATTGAGTGTAGTTATCCATTTGTTAGCAAAACTAGGTTGCAATTTAGATTTAAAACCACCTTCTGCCATAATAAATTGTTGGCTAAATAATCCACTTTCTTCACTACGACCGTAATAATTTAGATCAAACATATAGTCTGAAGGCCGATCTAAAGCAAAGCTAAAAAAGTCAGAATCACGGGTGTCATTAAATAAGAATGTTCCTAAAAACAATCTCATATTAATCTGTCTATTGTTTTCATAAAGTCTTCTAAAAGTAGCAGTTGCAAATACTTTACTGAACTTTTGAGCGATTTCATAATCGATTGAAGCCACAAAAAATCGATCTAAATTTTTATTTTGATAAGTATATCTTGCGTTAAAAACATTGTAATCTGGATCATCAACTGTATTGCTGATATCCTTATCCCGACGAACATTTACAGAACGAATGGTAAAATACTGTCGTTTATTGCTTCTACGGTCTTTATTATTGCGATACATTAGGGTTAAAAATCCTGAATAACGCTCATAAAACAAATCATAGTTATAAGAAAAACGCGATCCATTTGCACCCATAGTGATTCCATATAAATCTTGATCATATTGCCAAGATGTATAATTAACAGACAATGAGCCAACTATCGAATTGCTTTTCAATCCATATTTAGGTTTAATTTTGTATTCTAAAGGCTTAGGCAAAATGCTACCATTAAAAAATTTAGGTCCAATAGAAACGCCATCATAAATATTGTATGAAAATTCTGGTATAGCAAAAACTTGATTATATTTTGGGTTTTCTATATCATCAAAAAGTTTAAATTGAATGGGTTTACCTAATAATTTTGTGATGGGTTTATAGTTGTTTTTTTGGTTAACTTCTGGAATAACACCATCATAATTCAAAGCTAAACGGTCGGCATTTTTTCTAGCTACCGTAATTTCGGCTATGCTATCAAAGGGTTTAACCCATAATTTATCTAAAACATTTTTATCTTTTAACCAAAATAAAGATACGGGAACTTTTGTATTGTTGATGTTTGATATTTGTATTTTCAAGGAATCATCGTCTCGTCTTAAAGATTTGAATTTAAAATCAATAGGGCTTTTTAAATTGATATAATCTTCAAAAAACCAATCTATATTTTTTGAAGTGTTTTGGCTGAGGTGATTTCTAAAATCCTCGACTTGAGAAAACTTAAGTTTTTGTTGTTTATAAAAAGATTGTATTCCATTTTTAATCTCTTCATTAGAGGTGTAATGTTTTAAAAAATTTATCCCCAATCCTGCTTGATAAGGATTGGCTATTTTTTGATTAAATCTAATCAAAGAATCTTGTGGTGTATTTAAAGATTGCTGGATATTGTTGCGTGTTACATTTTTATATAAAAAATCATATTGATAATTAAAGTCTAAATCGGCTACGTGAAACCACTTGATAACATAAAAATCACTTAGCTTACCAAGCAATTTCATTTCAGGATAATAGGTGTTGACATAATCTATCATCAACCCGATTTGGATGGCATCTATAATCCATTTATCTTCTCTAGTGTTGATAAGAATAGTGTTTTTTAAATACTTTGCAGTTACGGCTTTCATCAATTTTATATCATATTGAAATCCGTCAGGAAATGGACGAATAAAATCTGGTAATTGGTTTAACCCATATACTGGGGCGATTTGATAATCTTCTTCGGATACCAATATATTTTCAAATGGATATTTGCCTAGGTTTTGATTTAAAAACTCTAAAACTCTATATGAAATAATAGATTTGACTTCGGGCTGAAGGTCATCTGAATCGATATTGGTGATCAGCGTCGAAAAATCTGTTTGATTGATGTCAAAATCTGAAGTTTGTTGTAAATAAATATCCGTGTCAACAATCTTTTGTTTTGGAAATTCGTAAATGTTTTGATTGTTAGATTTGTAAACAATTTCATCTTTTAAAGAGGAAACTAAGTTATAAGATGAAGGCATTTTGAATTTTAACTTTAAATCTAAAACTTGTTGTGGCATATCAAAAAGCCGTCGATGAGAATATATAAACCATCGATCTTTATAAAATGCAGGTTTTAATAGCCAATATTTTAGCTTTAGTTGATCGCCATCAACCCCAAAATTGGTGAATTTGGCATCAGGTACTTTCACAAAATACGAAATGTTTATTTTGTAAGACTCTTCATTTTGTAAGGTCTTATCAAGTTTTATTTGAATAACATCAGGATATTTGCTTGGTCGTTTCCAAATTAATTCTTTTTCATTATGGTTGAGGCTTTTTATCAATGTTCCACCGCGTTCTTCTTCTCCTGCAAAGTGAAATTTTCTCACAAACTCTTCTGAAAAACACTGCCCTAAAGCACTTTGTTTATCAGAAAAAGCATTAACCCAATCGTATAAATAGATATATTCTAAAGGCTTTCCTGTTTCATTTTTAAAATTTATCTGCTGTTGTATCGATAAGGTTTTGGCATCATCCAACAAAGTAGCTTCAACTTGCATCTCGTGTTGTGAAAATGCAATAGAAGTAATACCAAAAAAGAGATATAAAAATTTGAATGTTTTCAATGTAAGACTACAAATTTTAAAGCATTTCCTCGGTTGGCTTTCAAAATATAAATGCCATTTGACAAATCATCCATAGAAATGCGCATTGTTGATTTCAAAACGTCTAATGTTTTCATTTGTTGTCCAAGAGTGTTGTAGATATTGAGCTGTTTTATTTCAGATATATGAGTGGCTGAAATTTCTAAAAATAAAGTATTGTCAACAATATTGCCTTCGGGTAATTTGAATATACTTGAATCAGAAAAATGGATTGTGTTCAGAAAATTTTGTTCAAATTCTAAATCCATCACAACAGGCAAGTGATCACTCATATTCCAAAGTAAATTTCTGATGTTTTGAGAAAAAATCCCTGAACAAGTTGTATCGTTTACATTTTTATTAAAACAATTACTATTATTACCAAAAACTTGATAAGTGCCATCAATATAATGGGCTTGGTTGTTGACATCTAAAAAATTTCCAGAAACAAATATAAAATCAAAACGATCATCTAATCCACCGCCAGCACCAAAACCGTTAAAGTTAGAGTTGCTTACTCTTGTGCTTTGTGAATGCACATCAGAATATGTAGAATTGATATGCCAATCGCCTAATTGATTGACGGGATCGTGCATAGGTATAATTGTATTTCCAATAAATAATTGCTGAAATCCACTTTCATTGGCAGTGTAAAAATTAAAATCTCCAGCCAAAATCACATTGGCATTTGCACTTAAATGGGCATTGATATAATTAGTAAAATCTAAAGCCATATCAAAACGAATTTGCTCGTTAGAATCACCTTGACTGGCTTTAAAATGTGCTACAAAAAAATCAATAATTATCGGGTTGGTTTGATTTTGATCCGTCAAAGCTTTCAACTGATATCGATTGATATCTCGTAGCGAAGTTTGAATGATATCCGTTAACTCTAAACCAAATTTTTGTGTATTATAAAACAGCAATTGATTAATCGTACCACCACTACCCGAAGTATTAAAAACAAAAGGTGCAATGACATAAATATTTTGCGTATCGTTTAATGCTTGGTTGAGAATTAGATCAGCTCCATTTTGGTTTTGTAGTTCTGCAACCATAAACACATCTGGTTGCACTTGGTCTATTATATCTTTTAAAATCAATTCCCGATTATCAGGTGGTGCTTCAGGAAAATCTAAAAGATTGTAAAACATAATCTTAGCTGTGTTTTGAGACCAAGCGGTCAAAACCCAAAACAGCATCAAACCAACATATATCACACTTCGCATTTCTCTAAAATCAGAAATTCGGACTAAGCTCGTATTTGTTGTAAAACTGATCTAAAATATCAATCACTTCATCTTCATCATCTACAAGGTGAATCAAATCTAAGTCAATTGCATTTACCGTTGCAAATTCAGTCACCATTACTGATTTAATCCAATCAATAAGCCCAGACCAAAAGTCTTTGCCTACTAAAATAATAGGAAATTTATCAATTTTATGGGTTTGAATCAAGGTGATTGCTTCAAACAATTCGTCCATTGTGCCAAAACCACCTGGCATAACAACAAAGCCTTGCGAATATTTAACAAACATCACTTTTCTGACAAAGAAATAATCAAACTCCAAATTTTTATCCTTATCAATATACGGATTGTCGTGTTGCTCAAAAGGCAGTTCAATATTTAAACCTACAGAAGTTCCGCCACCAAGATGAGCACCTTTGTTGGCGGCTTCCATAATGCCTGGTCCGCCACCAGAAATGATACCATAACCTTGTTCAACGATTTTATTGGCAACTTTTACCGCTAATTCGTAATATGGGTTGTCAGGTTTCATCCGTGATGAACCAAAAATAGATACACATGGACCAATTTCAGACATCCGTTCATAACCATAAACAAATTCGCTCATAATTTTAAACAATGCCCAACTATCGTTGGTTTTGATTTCGTTCCAGTTTTTAAAGTGTTTATTTACCATAACTTCATTATTCAAAAATGACTGCTAATTTAATTCTTTTTTGAGATACTTCGCCGTATAAGATTTTTTGTCTTTAATAATTTGCTCAGGCGTGCCTTTAGCAACGAGTTGTCCGCCAGCTTGTCCACCTTCATAACCGATGTCAAAAATATAGTCAGCCATTTTGATGACATCCATATTATGCTCTATAATCAATACCGTATTGCCTTTGTCCACCAGTTTATTTAAAACAGTCATCAGCACACGAATATCTTCAAAATGTAAGCCTGTTGTAGGTTCATCGAGAATATAAAACGTGCTTCCTGTAGCGATTTTAGACAATTCTGTTGCCAATTTGATACGTTGTGCTTCACCGCCTGATAGCGTGGTGCTTTGCTGACCTAAAGTGATATAACCTAAACCGACATCTTGTATAGTTTTGAGTTTACGGTAAATCTTAGGAATGGGTTCAAAAAACGCTGTGGCTTCGTCAATCGTCATTTGCAATACATCACTTATAGATTGACCTTTGTAGCGAATTTCTAAAGTTTCTCTGTTAAAACGCTTACCGTAACAAGTTTCGCATTCCACATAAACATCGGGTAAAAAGTTCATTTCAATAACTTTTAAACCTGCTCCACCACAAGTTTCACAACGACCACCTTTGACGTTAAAACTAAATCGACCAGGTTTATAACCTCTGATTTGAGCTTCTGGTGTTTTAGCAAATAAGTTTCTAATCTCGCTAAACACTCCCGTATAGGTTGCTGGATTTGAACGCGGTGTTCTGCCAATAGGTTTTTGATTGATATCGATAACTTTATCTAAATGTTTTAACCCACGTATGGTTTTATAAGGCAAAGGTTCTTTAACGCCATTAAAGTAATGAGCATTCAATACGGGATAAAGCGTTTCGTTAATCAATGATGATTTACCACTTCCTGAAACGCCAGTGACGACAATCATTTGTCCTAAAGGGATTTTGATACTGACATTTTTAAGATTATGACCCGTTGCACCAACCAAATGTAAATGTTTGCCGTTGCCTTTTCGACGTTTTTTAGGAACTTCAATTTCTTTAGTTCCATTGAGATATTGAGCTGTCTGTGTATTGTGTTTTAAAACTTGTTCTGGTGAACCTTGACTGATAATTTTGCCGCCGTTCTTTCCTGCAAAAGGAATGATATCTATAATGTGGTCTGCACTGAGCATCATATCTTTATCATGTTCTACCACAATAATAGAATTGCCAATATCTCTTAAATATTTTAAAGAATTAATGAGTTTTTCATTATCACGCTGATGCAAACCAATCTTGGGTTCGTCCAAAATATATAAAACCCCAACCAACTGTGAACCAATTTGCGTTGCGATGCGAATGCGTTGTGCTTCTCCACCAGACAAAGTTTTTGACCCGCGATTAAGATTCAGATAAGTCAATCCTACGTCGATTAAAAACTGTAATCGGGTTTTGATTTCTTTGATGATTTCTTCCCCAATCTGAAGCTCAGACTTAGAAAGTTGTTTGGGTAATTTTTCAATAACTTTAAACAATTCTAAAATATCTTTGTTGACATAGTCAGAAATGTTTTGATTGTTGATTTTGAAATGTAATGCCATTTTCTTTAACCGACTGCCTTGGCAAGATGGACATAAAATGTGATCCATATATTTTTTTGCCCAACGGGTAAGAGATGTTGACGTTTGTTTAGCGTTGTAGGTGTTTTCAATAAAAGTAGCAACACCTTCAAAATCATAGCGATGCACAATATCCATTTTCATCGTCTCGTTGTAATGCTTAAAGTTTGCTTTGCCACCATATAAGATTGCTTCAAGTGCTTCTTTTGGAATTTTGTTGATGGGATCAGATAACTTAAAATCAAAATGTAAAGCAATTTCTTTTAACTGCTTAAACACCCAATTGTTTTTAGCCTTACCGTGTGGCTCAATGCCACCTTTGTTGATAGACAAACTATCATCAGGGATAATTTTATCAGGATTAACCACATATTTTTTCCCTAAACCATTGCAATCAGGACAAGCTCCTTTTGGCGAATTAAAAGAAAAAGTGTTGGGTTCAGGTTTGGGATAAGCAATTCCAGTTGTTGGGCACATCAATTCGCGACTAAAAAACACGGGTTGTTTCTCATCTTTCGCCAAAACCATCAAGGTATTTTGTCCCAACTTCATCGCTGTTTTGATGCTGTCTGATAATCGCTTTTTGACTGATAGTTTGTCTTCAACTTTTAATCGATCAACTACAATTTCAATATCGTGGGTTTTGTAACGGTCAACTTTCAGACCATTGACAATGTCTTTGATTTCGCCGTCAATTCTAACTTTAAGATAACCTTGCTTTGCGATTTGTTCAAACAACTCTCGATAATGTCCTTTTCGAGACCGAATTTTGGGAGCTAAAATATTAATGGCTTGGCCTTTGAAATCAGATAAAATTTTATTCAAAATCTGGTCATCGGTATAGCTGACCATTTTTTCGCCAGTTTTGTAACTATAGGCTGTGCCAACCCGAGCAAACAACAAACGCAAAAAATCATAAACTTCAGTAATGGTGCCAACCGTGCTTCGTGGACTACGACTCGTGGTTTTTTGTTCAATAGCAATAACTGGAGATAAACCGTCAATTTTATCGACATCTGGTCGTTCAAGATTACCCAAAAACTGACGGGCATAAGCCGAAAAAGTTTCAATATAACGGCGTTGACCTTCCGCATAAATCGTGTCAAAAGCCAAAGACGATTTGCCCGAACCCGATAAACCTGTGATGACAACAAGTTGGTTTCGAGGAATTTTTACATCAATATTTTTAAGGTTGTGAGTACGAGCACCCAAGACTTCAATGACTTCTTCAGCTTTCAATAGGTTTTTGTTTTAAACAATACAATTTGCAAATCTACTCAAAGCGATTTTAACTCAAAGCTGAGCAAAGTATAATTAATTAAAAAAAAATATTTTTAATTAGTGTTTTGAATAAATTGATTTCAAAGGCAACTTCAAAACTACATTAATGTCCAGTACTCCCAAACCCACCATCACCGCGAGAGGTTTCATCGAGTTGTTCAACCAGTTTAAACTCAGCTTGCTCAAACTTGGCAATGACCATTTGGGCGATACGCATGCCATTGGTGATTTCAAAATTGTCTTGAGAAAGATTGACAAGAATGACACCAATTTCACCACGATAATCTGCATCAATCGTACCTGGTGAATTTAAAACAGAGATGCCATGTTTTGCCGCTAATCCACTTCGTGGACGGATTTGTGCTTCGTAACCTTCTGGCAAAGCAATGTGCAAACCTGTTTTGATGATTGTGCGTTCTAAAGGTTTTAATATAACAGGAGTTTCGCAAACCGCTTTCAAATCTAAACCCGCTGAATCTTTAGTTTCGTATTGTGGTAAATCGTGCTCGGACGTATTGATAATAGGAATAATCATAAATTATGTTTTTTTGATGTAATACAGTAATTCTCGTTTTTCAAAAGAGAAAGCTAAAATTAAATAGCTTAAAATAAATAAAATACCAATCCAAATTTGTGCTCTAAAAAAGTAAAAAGAAAGCATAGAAAAAGATATACCTAATAAGCTATAAATTGCCAAGCGTTTCAGTGGATAATTGATTTTATAATATTTTTGGCTAAAAGCATAAGACAACAACATCATACTGCCGTAGGCACAAAGTGTAGCAATGGCTGAAGCTTTAAAGCCATAAAGCGGTATAAAAATAATGTTGATGGCTAAAGTCACAACAGCACCAAAGCTCGAAATGATTGCACCAAATTTCGTGCGGTCTGTGATTTTATACCATACCGAAAGATTGTGATAAACACCCAAACACAAATTGGCTATGAGCAAAATTGGCACAACACCTAAAGCTTCATAAAACACGTCATTTTGGATAATGAGTTTTAAATAATCGATAAAAACCACGACGAATAGTAAAATAAAAATCCCACAAATCACAAAATATTTTGTGACTAAAGCGTAGGCTTTTTTGGGGTTTTGAGTTTGAGAATGGCTAAAGAAAAAAGGCTCAATTCCCAGTCGATATGCCGTAGCAAAAAGCGTCATAAACATCGCTAATTTGTAACACGCAGCATAAACACCAACTTGTGATTTGGCAATGTTTTCTGGTAGCAAATAATTGAGTAATATTTTGTCTAAAGTTTCATTGATAGAAAACGCCAAGCCAGCCACCAAAACAGGCAAAGCATATTTCATCATACTTTTCCAAAGTTTGGCATCAAACTGATATTTCAGTTTAACAAAAAATGGAGATAACAGTAAAAACGTCAATCCGCTAGAAATAATAAACGAAATAAAAATATATTCAATTCTAAAATCAGCGACATAAATGGAGTTTAAAAATTGAACATCATTTTTCCAAGAAGGCAATTTTAAAAGAAAAAACACATTAAGACACAAATTAACAGCAACGTTGATGATTTTGATCACCGCGTAGCGAATAGATTTTTTATTGATACGCAAATAGGCAAACGGAATGACACAAATGGCATCAAAAAACAACACCCAAGTGATGAGTTTATAATGAAAAGGGTTGAGGTCTAAAACGTTGGAAATTTCACTATTAAAAATGATAGAAAAAATTAAAAACAACAGACTCGAAAAAATAATAGAAAGCGTAGCCGTGCTGATGACTTTGTCTTTGTGGTCTTGTTTGGTAAAAAACCTAAATACGGTAGTTTCCATCCCATAAGACAAAATCACATTAAAAAAAATAAGATATGAAAATAAGATTGTGATGAATGCCGTAATCTGAATCAGAAAAAAGTTTGGTATAAAGTGGCACTATTGTGATAATGCCGTAATCTGAATCAGAAAAAAGTTTGGTATAAAGTGGCACCAACAAGAAACTCAGCATTCTAGGCAAAACCGTTGCTAAGCCATAGACAAAGGTGTGTTTAAAAAGTGTTTTAAATGGATTCAATCCCTGTGAAATTTTGGTAAAGGTAAAACATTAATATTTCAATGTAAAAAAGTTAGAATTTGAAAATTTGATAATCAAGGCGATTATAGATAAAAATAACTTGACTAACGTGAGTTCGATATAAATTTCAATAAAAAATATTCATATAAAATACAGATATTTAACCATTTGTCATGTTGACATAGCGAAGCATGAGCGACGAGACATCTCAGTAGGACGAGATTTCTCCTTATTCTTCGTTCGAAATGACAAAATTTGTTAACAAAAAGATGTAATTATCTGATTTACAGCTTTTAATAAATCGAACTTACGTTGACTAATTTTGATTTATGCGTTAATTAATCTTTAAAATTATTATATTGTCCAATAACAACTGTCAAAACTTATAATTGTAAATTCTATCTTACCTTTGTATAAATTAAGTCTTTAAATGAAATACTACATCATAGCTGGAGAAGCTTCTGGAGATTTGCACGCCTCTAATCTGATGAAAGCTTTACAACAAATCGATGCTCAAGCCAATTTTAGGTTTTGGGGTGGCGACTTGATGGCTAATGTTGGTGGCACTTTGGTAAAACACTATAAAGACTTAGCCTTTATGGGATTCGCCGAAGTCATAATGAATCTGAGAACGATTTTTAAAAATATTAAATATTGCAAGCAAGACATTCAAGAATTTCAACCCGATGTGATTGTATTTATTGATTATCCAGGATTTAATTTTAGGATTGCTAAATGGGCAAAACAACAAGGTTTTAAAACGCATTATTATATCTCGCCTCAAATTTGGGCTTGGAAAGAAAACCGTATCAAAGCCATTAAACGCGATATTGATGAGATGTATGTGATATTGCCGTTTGAAAAAGAATTTTATGAGCAAAAACACGATTTTCCTGTGCATTTTGTCGGTCATCCACTTTTAGATGCTATTAAAGACTTTAAACCAAAAAGCGTATCAGAATTTATTAAAAATCACCACCTTTTAGATAAACCCATCATAGCACTTTTGCCTGGCAGTCGAAAGCAAGAAATCTCCAAAATGCTGAGTGTGATGTTGAGTGTAGTTGATGATTACCCAGAATATCAATTTGTCATTGCTGGTGCACCAGGGCAAGACGCTGAATTTTACGAACAGTTTAATGCCAAAAAACGCGTTTCTTATGTGCAGAACGAAACTTATAATTTGCTCAGCGTATCCACAGTCGCTTTGGTAACTTCTGGAACAGCGACTTTAGAAACGGCATTGTTTAAAGTGCCTGAAGTGGTTTGCTATAAAGGCAGTAGTATTTCTTATCAAATTGCAAAACGAATTATTAATCTAAATTATATTTCTTTGGTCAACCTTATTATGGACAAACCAGTAGTTAAAGAATTAATACAAGGTGAATTGAATGCTAAGAACTTAAAAAATGAATTACATCAAATTTTATATACCAACAAAAGAAAACAGATGTTTTTAGATTATTATGATTTAGAACTAAAACTCGGTGGAGCAGGAGCAAGCCAAAAAACGGCAGAGCTGATATTTAAAAAAATACAGTAAATTCGCAATTTATGACTGAAAGCATTCAATTGTCTAATGGAAAATCGGCTTATTTTGCTAGCGATAGCCATCTTGGTGCACCTAATCAAGTGAAAAGCAGAGTTCGTGAACGCAAATTGGTGAATTGGCTTGATGAAATTAAAAACGATGCTGAGGTTATTTTTCTCTTGGGTGATTTGTTTGACTTTTGGTTTGAATACAAAACGGTGGTTCCAAAAGGTTTTGTGAGAATTCTCGGAAAACTCGCCGAAATTACAGATTCAGGTATTCCCATTCATTTTTTTGTTGGCAATCACGATTTGTGGATGAAAGATTATTTTCAAAAAGAGTTGAATATTCCTGTTTATCACAAACCACAAGTGTTTGAAATCAATGGTAAACAATTTTTTATCGGTCATGGCGATGGTTTAGGGCTAAAAGATAAAGGCTACAAACGCATGAAAAAAGTGTTTACCAATCCGTTTTGCCAATGGCTCTTTAGATGGTTGCATCCTGATTTGGGCGTGAGATTAGCACAACATTTATCCCTGAAAAACAAACTGATTTCTGGCGAAGAAGACGCTAAATTTCTCGGTGAAGAGAACGAGTGGTTAGTGCAGTATGCCAAACAAAAACTGAAAGCTGAACATTATGATTATTTTATTTTTGGTCATCGGCATTTGCCTTTAAATATTCAGCTTAAACAAAATAGTCAATACATCAATCTTGGCGATTGGATAAAGTATTACACCTATGGTCAATTTGATGGTGAGCAATTTCAATTGAACGCTTTTGGTAAGTCATTCCATTATTCAGATAAATAATTAAAACTCAAGAGTCTTTAAGATTTTTATTGTTTTCTTGGCATCTTTAGACTTAAACACAAAACTGCCAGCCACGAGAACATCAGCACCCGTTTGCACGAGTTGTTTGGCGTTTTTATCGGTAACACCGCCGTCAATTTCTATCAGTGTTTTAGCATTTTTAGACAAAATTAATTCTTTGAGCTCGGCTACTTTTTCGAAGGTGTTTTCAATAAAACTTTGTCCGCCAAACCCTGGATTGACACTCATCACACAAACCAAATCAATATCCTGTATGACATCTTTTAGTAAATTGACAGGCGTATGCGGATTAAGAGCTACGCCAGCTTGCATGCCATTAGCCTTGATGGCTTGCAATGTTCGGTGCAAATGCGTGCAAGCTTCGTAGTGAACGGTCAGTAAATTAGAGCCCAAATCCGCAAAATTTTTGATGTAGCGGTCAGGGTCAACTATCATCAAATGCACATCTATAAATTTGTTAGCGTGTTGGCTTATTGATTTTAAAACAGGCATGCCAAATGAAATATTAGGGACAAAGACGCCGTCCATAATATCAATATGAAACCAATCGGCTTCACTTTGGTTGACCATTTCAATATCACGCTGAAGGTTTGCAAAATCGGCGACAAGAATAGATGGGGCTATTTTATGGGTTTTCATTATAAAAATATTTATGTACCTTAGCGTCTTAGCGAGATTTTTTTTACCGCAAAGTCGCAAAGGTCGCAGGGTTTATTTACTTAAATACATTTTTCTTCTCGTGTACAACTCGTAAAATTCATCATCTTTTAAACTATCAATAAATAAAATACTTTCACCAGTGCTTTTCATTTCAGGACCAAGTTGTTTGTTGACTTCTGGAAACTTATTGAATGAAAATACAGGTTTTTTGATAGCATATCCATCCAAATGAGGCTTAAATTCAAAATCACTGAGTTTATTATGTCCTAACATCACTTTTGTGGCGTAATTGACGTAAGGCTCACCATAAGCTTTTGCAATAAAAGGCACTGTTCTTGATGCTCGTGGATTGGCTTCAATGATATAAACTTTATCGTCTTTGATGGCAAATTGAATATTGATTAAACCCACAGTTTCAAGAGCTAAAGCAATTTTTTTGGTGTGGTCTATTATTTGTTGCATGACTAAATCACCGAGATTAAATGGTGGTAAAACGGCGTTTGAATCTCCTGAGTGAATACCGCAAGGTTCAATATGTTCCATGATGCCAATAATATAAACATCTTTGCCATCACAAATGGCATCGGCTTCGGCTTCTATAGCACCATCGAGATAGTGGTCGAGTAGGAGTTTGTTATTAGGTATTTTTCTCAATAAATCAACAACGTGAGCTTCCAAATCCTCTTGGTTGATGACAATTTTCATCCCTTGACCACCAAGCACATAAGATGGTCTAACCAAAATAGGAAAGTCGAGTTGTTCAGCTAATTCTCTGGCTTCGTCGGCACTTTCGGCTACGCCAAATTCAGGATAAGGAATATTATTCTGCTGAAGTAATTTAGAAAAACTTCCGCGATCTTCGGCCAAATCTAAAGCTTCGTAGCTTGTGCCAAGAATTTTTATGCCATATCGGTTGAGTTTTTCAGCCAATTTTAAAGCGGTTTGTCCACCGAGTTGAACAATAACGCCTTCGGGATTTTCGTGCTGAATGATGTCATAGATGTGTTCCCAAAAAACCGGTTCAAAATAAAGTTTGTCAGCCGTATCAAAATCGGTTGAAACCGTTTCAGGATTACAGTTAATCATAATGGTTTCGTAGCCACATTCCGCAGCGACAAGAACGCCGTGAACACAACAATAGTCAAATTCAATACCTTGACCAATGCGATTAGGACCTGAGCCGAGTACTACAATTTTCTTTTTATCGGTAACAATACTTTCATTTTCTGTAAATGTGTTTCCGTTTTTATCCGTAACTTCTGCTTCAAAAGTAGAATAGTAGTAAGGCGTTTGGGCTTCAAATTCAGCGACACAGGTATCTACAAGTTTATAAACCCGATTGATGCCGAGTTCTTTTCGTTTTTTATGGACTTGACTTTCTAAGCGACCTAACATATGGGCGATTTGCCTATCTGCAAATCCTTTTTGTTTGGCTTCAAGCAAGTATTCTTTGGTTATATTGTCGATGTTAAATTTTGAAATTTCAACTTCAAGATTGTAGAGTTCTTCATATTGTTTTAAGAACCACATATCTATTTTGGTAATCTCGTGAATGCGTTTCAATGGAATACCAGCTTGAACGGCATCATAAATCACAAATACACGATCCCAGCTGGGGTGAGTTAGTTTTTCTATGATGGTATCGTATTTTTTGTAGCCTTTACCATCGGCACCAAGTCCGTTGCGTTTGATTTCGAGTGATTGTGTAGCTTTATGTAAAGCCTCTTGAAAAGAACGCCCGATGCCCATGACTTCACCAACGGCTTTCATTTGTAAGCCGAGTTCGCGGTCAGAGCCTTCAAATTTGTCAAAATTCCATCTTGGGATTTTTACAATCACATAATCTAATGTGGGTTCAAAATAAGCAGAAGTGGTTTTAGTAATTTGGTTTTCAAGTTCATCGAGATGATAGCCAATAGCCAATTTTGAAGCAATTTTAGCAATTGGATAGCCTGTAGCTTTTGAAGCCAATGCTGAAGACCGAGACACTCTTGGGTTGATTTCTATGGCAACAATATCTTCTTTTTCATCTGGGCTTACTGCAAATTGCACATTACAGCCTCCAGAAAAATTACCAATGCTACGCATCATTTTGATAGCCAAATCTCGCATACGTTGGTATGTAGTATCACTCAATGTCATCGCTGGTGCAACGGTAATGGAGTCTCCAGTATGAATACCCATCGGATCCATATTTTCTATGCTACAAATAATAGCAACATTGTCGTTTCTATCTCTGAGCAATTCTAATTCGTATTCTTTCCAACCGATTAAAGCTTTGTCAATAATGACTTCGTGAATGGGTGAAGCTTCTAATCCGCGAGTGAGTGATTTTTCAAAATCTTTTTCGTCGTGAACAATTGATGCACCAAGACCACCCAGAGTGTAAGATGCCCGAATGACCAAAGGAAAACCAAATTCTTGAGCGACTTCTTTGCCTTTCAGAAAAGAAGTTACCGTTTTTGATGGTGCTACGCCAACATTGATATCTTGCATCAGTTTTCTAAACTGTTCACGATCTTCAGTGATATTGATGGCATTGATGTCAACTCCAATCATTTTCACATCAAAGTCATCCCAAATTCCTTTTTCATCTGCTTCAATACAAAGATTTAAAGCGGTTTGTCCACCCATTGTTGGCAACACGGCATCAATTTGGGGGTGTTTTTTAAGGATTTCAATGATTGACTTGGTAGTTAATGGCTTGAGATAAATATGATCTAGTATACTTGGATCTGTCATAATTGTTGCTGGATTAGAGTTGATAAGTATAGTTTCTATACCTTCTTCTCTAAGCGAACGCAGGGCTTGAGAGCCTGAATAGTCAAATTCACAAGCTTGACCAATGATAATTGGACCAGAGCCTACAATTAGAATGCTTTTTAAATCTTGGTTTTTTGGCATTGAATGGTATTTTTAATGGACTAAATTTAGATAAAAAAAAAGTGTTACCGTTAAGTAACACTTTCAAAATATTAAAATAGATATTGTCATTTTATTTTCTTCTCATACTGGTTTCTGATGAAACGCTTAATTTTTTGCGACCTTTAGCTCTTCTTCGTTTTAAAACCTTTCTGCCGTTAGCAGACGCCATACGCTCTCTAAAACCGTGTTTGTTTTTTCTTCTACGCTTTGAGGGTTGAAATGTTCTTTTCATCAGACTCTATGTTATAAGTTTGTATGCTTAATTTTTATCGGGTGCAAATATACAAAGTCTTTTTAATTTTACAACATTAATTTTTAAATCTTTTCCATAGGTTTTTCGTAACTTTGCAAATTCAAAATAACGGCTATGTTCAACAAAATTATTAAGCTTATTCTAGCAGTATTGGTTTTTGCCTATGCTATATATCAATTCATAGAAGGAAATATCGGTAACGGCATATTGCTTGTATTGCTCAGTGGTATTTTTGTGTTTTTATATTTCAAAAACGAACTTATATTGTTAGCGTTTTTAAGATTGAGAAAACAAGATTTTGAAGGCACTAAAAAATGGTTGGATAAAATAAAAAATCCTGAAACAGCTTTAACCCAAAAACAACAAGGTTACTACAATTATTTGCACGGTTTAATTTTGTCGCAAACCAATATGACCAAAGCCGAAAAATATTTTAGAACCGCTATTCGTCTCGGTTTATCTATGAAACACGATTTGGCTATGGCAAAACTCAACTTGGCTGGCATTGCGATGTCTAAACGCCGTAAACGTGAAGCTCAAATGCTCATTAAAGAAGCTAAATCTTTGGATAAACACAATATGCTTGGTGATCAAATCAAAATGATGAAACAGCAGATGAAGAAGTTTTAGCGAAGAGTTTATGAGTTTAAAGTTTTTTCAAATTGCCAAAGTATTTCGCGGTTTTCAATATAAGGCTAATAGTTGATGTGTTTTTAATCTATTGAGAGGTTTATTTCTAATTTTTTTTTTAACCTTTTAGACATTTAGATAATTAAGAATTTTTAGCTAATCTTTCCTTTATTTATAATGCTTAATAAAAATCAAACTATAAATTGATTTCTGTCAACTTTAATAAGATGTTAATATCTTAAAGTTTTAAGTTGTTTAACTTTGCAAGTCCAATACCATTTTATGCAAGATTTTTTTATCACGCTTTTATATATCATCATCGGATTTTGGATTCTTCGCTTAATTCTTAAATGGGCGTTTCCATATTTACTCAAGTATTTTATAAAATATATGGGTAAAAAAGCCCAAAAGCGTTATGAAAATCCTAATCAAAACCCTTTTGATAAGCAACAACAATCTTCTGAGCGTTCAAAAACATCTTCTAAACAAGATAAAGAAAAAGTAGGGGAGTATATCGACTTTGAAGAAATTGATTAATTTGCCCGTTCAAAATTTTTTTAAATGAAAATTAACTGGAAAATCATCGGCATACATTCTGGAATTATCTTGGGGTTTATTGTCGTTGCCGTAGCTTATTTCTATCCTGTTTTGCAAAATAAAATCATCTACCAAAGCGATATCGTACAATATATTGGTATGGCCGATGATAGGAAAGCTCATGTCGAAAAATACGACGAAGAACCGTATTGGATAGACAATGCTTTTGGAGGAATGCCGTCTTATCAAGTTGGGGCTAACTACCCTCATCACTATATCAAATCTTTTGACCGATTTTTAAGGTTTTTACCACGACCAGCCGATTATTTGTTTTTGTATTTTATCGGGCTTTATATCTTGTTTTTGGTGTTGAGAGTCAAACCACTAATTGCTTTTTTTGGGGCATTGGTTTTTGGGTTTTCAACTTATCTCATCATTATTTTGGGCGTTGGTCATAATGCCAAAGCTCATGCCATTGCATATATGCCAGTTGTCATTGCAGGCGTGTTGTTGTGTTTACGGCATAAATATTTAAAAGGTTTTATTTTACTTTCTTTAGGTATGGCACTCGAAATTGCTGCTAACCACTTTCAAATGACTTATTATTTAACTCTGCTTTGTGTGGTGATTGGAATAGTATATTTGATTGAGGCTATTAAAAACAAAGCCTTACCGAAATTTGCTAAAGCTGTTGGCGTTGCATTTGTTGTCGCAATTTTGGGATTAAGTCTAAATGCGACAAATTTATTAGCCACGCAAGAATACACTCAATTTAGTACAAGAGGAGAAAGCACAGTAAGCATTTCACCTGATGGTCAACCTAAATCTGAACAATCTGCTTTAGAATATGACTATATCACCGAATACAGTTACGGCATTGCTGAAAGTTTAAATTTATTTATACCTAGGTTTAAAGGTGATTTTGAGAGAAAACAATTTTCAACTGATTCTCATGCCTACAAAGAATTATTAAAAATTGGAGCGACTCACTCTGAATCTTTGAGTTTTCTTAATCAACAGGTAATCACTTACTGGGGAAAACAACCCATTGTAGCGACCCCGGCGTATATTGGTGCTGGCGTTTTAGTCTTGTTTATATTAGCTTTATTTCTTATAAGAAGCAAGTTCAAAACCTGGATTGTAGTGGGTTCAATTTTAGCTTTGCTCTTGTCTTGGGGCGATAACTTTTCGGTTTTAACAAAATTATTTATCAATTATGTGCCTTTGTATGACAAATTTAGAGCGGTATCTTCTATCCAAGTTTTAATTGAATTGTGTGTGCCGTTGATGGCTTTTGTGGGTTTGGCTTATTTTTTCAGTGATAAAACCTCAAAAGTTGAAAAGAAAAAAGCTTTAAAAATGAGTGCCATAATCTGTGGTGGCTTGTTAGTTTTTTTAATGTTATTTAAAGAATCTTTGTTTGACTTTTCTGGTTTTATGGATAATAATTTCAGAAAACAATTAGGAGAAAACTTTGTAAGAGCCTTAAAACTTGACCGACAAGCGGTGTTTATGGCTGATGCTTGGCGTTCACTTTTTATTGTAGCTTTAGTTTTAGGAGTGTTATGGTTATGGTTTTTGCAAAAGCTCAAAATGCAATGGGCAACTTTAATTATTGGTTTGGTTTGTGTTTTAGATTTAGTTTTGGTAGATCAACGTTATGTTAATGAAGATGACTTTGTTTCTCAAGCAGAAATGAAAAAACCTTTTCAAGCCAATTCGGCTGACCGAGAAATTTTAAAAGATAAAACCCATTTTCGAGTGTTAGACCTAAGTGTTAATCCGTTTAATAATGCTCGAGCATCTTATTTTCACAAATCGCTTGGTGGTTATCACGCTGCTAAACCACAACGCATTCAGGATATTTTTGATTTTCATATTGCACAAGGCAATCGAGAAGTTTTGAATATGTTTAATGTGAAATACAATATCATCCAAAATCAAGGTGAAATTATGGCTCAGCCTAATCCTGAAGCCAATGGCAATGCTTGGTTTGTAGATTCTCTAAATATTGTAAAAGATGACAACCAAGCCATCTTAGCTTTAAGCAATATCAACACAAAACGCGTTGCAATTATTAAAGAAATTTATACAAATCAACTTGGTCAACAACAATTTGAAAAAGATTCACTTTCAAAAATTGAACTTATAGACTACAAAATGAATCATTTGGTTTATGAAAGTCAATCAAGTTACGACGCTTTTGCAGTCTTTTCTGAAATGTATTATCCTAAAGGTTGGCAAGCTTATCTTGACGGCAAACCAGTAAATCACGTTCAGGTTGATTATACTTTAAGAGGTTTAGTGATTCCAAAAGGCAAACATCAAATCGAGTTTAAATTTGAGCCACAGGTCATAAAAACAGGAAGTCGCATCAGCTTAGCTGGACACGTTTTGTTTTTAGTTTTACTATTATTTGGTGCGTTTAAGTATGTTAAACAAACTTCAACCGAAGTCAAAAATGACTAAAGCACCCAAAAAAGTATTGATTGTTTTGTACTACTGGCCACCAGCTGGCGGTCCAGGTGTTCAGCGTTGGTTGAAATTTGTGAAATATCTAAAAGATTTCAATATTCAGCCTACAGTTTTTGTGCCTAAACATCCGCATTATCCTATCGTTGATAAGAGTTTAGAAATGGAAATTCCAAATCACGTTGAAGTTATCAAATCTTCAATTATTGAACCTTATACTTTGGCACAATTATTTTCTAAAAAAGACACCCAATCTTTAAGTAAAGGCATCATCAAAGCCTCTAAAAATCAAAATTTTATACAAAAAGCATTGCTCTATATTCGTGGAAATTACTTTATTCCAGATGCCAGAATGCTGTGGATAAAACCTTCTGTAAAAAGAATTTCTAAACTTTTAGATCAAGCCAATTTTGACGCTATCATTACTACTGGTCCGCCACATAGCTTGCATCGTATAGGTTTTTGTTTAAAAATGAAATACCCCAATCTGCCTTGGATAGCCGATTTTAGAGATCCTTGGGTTAATATTGGTTATCACAAAGATTTAAAACTAACACCATCTTCAGTTGAAAAGCATCAGCAGATGGAAAATGAGGTTTTAGCTTCAGCCGACCACATCACAGTGACGAGTCCGACCACCCAAAAAGAGTTTCAAAAAAAAACTGAAAAACCTGTGAGTTTGATTACCAATGGTTTTGACGATACTGATATTGTTACTGAACTTGATGAGCATTTCAGTTTAGCACATATTGGCACCTTGATGAGTGAGCGCAATCCTGAGAATTTATGGCAAGTTTTAGTTGAGTTGATAGAAGAAGATGAGCATTTTAAAAACAATTTAGAACTCAAATTTATCGGACAAATCAGTCAAAACATTATCGACAGTCTAAAAAGTTTTGACTTGCAAAAACATTCTACGTTTTTAGGCTATTTGCCCCATAAAGATGCTCAACAACAAATGTTTAGTGCACAAGTTTTATTATTGATAGAAAAAGATATGACCCAAACTCAAGGTATCATTCCAGGTAAGTTTTTTGAATATTTACAAGCGAGACGACCCATTTTAGGGATTGGTCCACAAAATTGGGATGTTGCGGAATTAATCAACAAGCATAATGCTGGTTCAGCTTTTAATTATCATGAAAAAGATGAGCTTAAAGTTCAAATCAAAACCTATTTTAAAGCTTTTATGAAAGGAAAACTCGAGGTCAAATCAAAAGATATCGAAGTTTATCACCGAAAAGCTTTAACTGAGAAATTGGTTGAGATTATCAATTAGCTTTTCCCTTAGCGTCTCTGCGAGAGAATTTTTACCCATCAAAAGATTTCAAAATCTCTTGATTTATCTCATGTGTTCCATCAAAGGTTTTGACTTTACATCGATTTCCAAATAGGTTTTCGGCTTTTTGAACTTCTTGTTTTGCTCTATCTTTTGTGATATAGGGATCAGATTTACCATAAATTAAATAAGGTTTAAACCTTAAATCTTTAAAATTTTCAGCTTTTAATTCTACAGGAATTCCACCCGAATGCATCAACAATTTTTCACAGTTTATCTTTGATTGAGCAACCCAACGCATAGCTACAGAAACACCTTGTGAGTAACCCAAAACGATAAGTTTTTTATCAGAAAAAGGCTGGATTTCCTTTTGGTAAATAGCATCAAAATAAGCTTTGATGTTTTGCATTTCAAGCTGAGTTTCTTCACGGGTGAGCCAAGATGCTCCAATGCGTTTAAAACTTTGGTCTTGATAATATTTAGATGGAGCTTGGGGTGCGATGATGTAGTTTTTTTCAGGATTTAATATCGAAAAATATTTTATAAAATATCGACTCAAATAACCTAAACCGAGACAAACCAACCAAATGTTTTCAGTTTTATCCGTCAATAGATTTAAAGTTGAGTATGTTTTTGTAGTCGAGTATGAAATTCTATGTTCAGGCATTTTTTTTGTTTATTTTTACAACAGTTTCAAATTTACATAAAATCCATAAATCTATGACAAATCAAGAGATGCTTGACCGCTATAATGCTTTGAGCAAAAATACATTGATGGAAACACTTTCAATAGAATATACAGAAATTGGCAAAGATTATCTTGTTGCCAAAATGCCTGTAAACTCAAGTGTTCATCAACCCGACGGCGTTTTGCATGGTGGTGCTATGGTAGCTTTGGCCGAAAGTGTTGGAAGTGTTGCATCTATTATGTTTTTAGATCCATCTAAATTCATTATCAGAGGTATCGAAATTTCGGCCAATTACGTGAGAAGTGTGAAATCAATCACGTGACATCAAAATCACTGAAGACAACCGATGTGAAATCTCTGTAAAACTTACTACTATAGCTTTACCAAAGTCAAAATAAATGATTCAAACCGATTTCTTTCAACAACTTAAAACTCATTATTCACACCAATTGCCTTTTGTATGTTATGCTCAAAATCATCAGCTTAAAGCTTATTTGCAAAGCAATAATAACCTAAATACCATAGATAATTTTAACGTACCAGGATTTGTATTTTGTCCATTTTCTGATGCAAACGCTAAAGTCATTTTTCCTGAAAATCAATCCAAAATTTTAAATTCTCAGTTGAATGATAAGGATTTTGAATCCTCAAAAACCAATTACGCAACGTCTGAAACGGAAAAGCAAACTCATATCAATTTGGTTTCAAAAGCCATTGAAACCATTAAAAACACAGACATTCAAAAAATAGTTTGTTCTCGTAAAGTTACTATCAAAAAAACAATTGATCCTTTAAGAACGCTTAAAAAATTAGCTTCAAAATATCCCAAAGCCTTTAGCTATTGCTGGTATCATCCTAAAGTGGGTTTATGGCTTGGGGCAACGCCTGAACGTTTTTTGTATCTCGAAAGAAATATTCTTCAAACCGTAGCTCTTGCAGGAACGATTAATGCTGATGAACAAGCTGAACCACAATGGACAAAAAAAGAAAAGGAAGAACAACAAATGGTGGTTGATTTTATTGTTTCTGCTTTAAAAAATCACTCGGATAAGCTTGATGTTCAGAACGCTCAAAGCGTTAGGGCGGGAAATTTGTGGCATTTAAAATCTAATATTAAAGCCCAAATTGAACCTAAAGATTTGTTTAAAATCATTCAGGATTTACATCCCACATCAGCCGTTTGCGGTTTGCCAAAAGATAAAGCCAAAACGTTTATTGAAGCACACGAGACTTATCAACGCGGTTATTATTCTGGATTTTTGGGACCAATGCATTTTAAACAAGCTATAAGTCGATCCAAAACTCAAAAAAATCAAGAGCAACAAGCTATACAGAGCATCAAACGCATTTCTGATTTGTATGTTAACCTGAGATGTATGCAAGTATTTGAAGATTATATAGAATTATACGTCGGCGGTGGTATTACCAAAGACAGTCAACCCGAAGCTGAATATTTAGAAACTTTGGCTAAATCTCAAACCTTGTTAAATGTGCTTTAATAAAATTACCTTCTAAAAAGTTAATGAATTTAGAATTGTAAATTTGCACAAAACTTTAAGGATTGAAACACAATATATCATCTATTCCATTAGCTCAAACTATTGTAGAATTATGCCGTAAAGCCCATATAAAACACGTTGTAATTTCACCAGGTTCACGCAATGCACCTTTGACCATTAGTTTTGCTACTCATCCATTTTTTAAAACTTATAGCATTGTCGATGAGCGTTGTGCGACTTTTTTTGCAATGGGCATGGCTCAACAACTTCAAGAACCAACAGCTTTGGTTTGCACTTCAGGTTCGGCGATGTTGAATTATTTTCCTGCTGTTGCTGAAGCATTTTATAGTCAAATTCCATTAGTGGTAATTTCAGCAGACAGACCTGAACACTTGATAGATATTGGTGATGGACAAACCATTAGGCGACCTTATGTTTACACCAATCACGTAGCTTACGAAGCCAATTTAAAAAGCGATAACCGCAATGAAGACAATACGTTGATACAAGATTATAATTCTAATCAAATTTTTAAAGCTTTGCAAACTTGCTATCAACAGCATTTGCCTGTGCATATCAATGCACCATTTGATGAACCTCTTTATGATAAAGTTGAAACTTTAAGTGTTGATTTAAACGTTTTTGAATTTGATAAGACAAATTTTTTAAATCAAATACAGCAAAATGATATTGAAAGTTTTGTTACAAATTGGAATCGAGCACAGCGAAAATTAATTATAATAGGCGTCAATCATCCTGATGATATCAAAATTGAAGATATAGAGTTTTTGACCAAAGATGATTCAGTGATTGTGATGACAGAAACCATTTCTAATCTTAATCATAAAACCTTTTTTTACAGCATTGATAGTATAATTTCACCTTTGGAATTGGACGAGCAAAAAGAGATTTTATTTGAAAAATTGCAACCTGATGTATTGTTGACCTTAGGCGGAATGATAGTGTCTAAAAAACTTAAAGCTTTTTTGAGGCGTTTTAAACCAAAATTTCACTATCATCTTCATCCATATCGTGCATTTGATACGTTTTTTTCAGATGTTATTCATTTGCCCTATCAAGTTAGTGATTTTTTGAAAACGATTCAGCCTAAAATAAATACACAATCTTCAGACTATTTTTCGTTTTGGAATTCGATTAAGCAATCTCGAGAAATTCAATCTGAAAATTATATCAATAACATTCCTTTTTCTGATTTTTGGTGTTACAATCACATCTTCAAAAGTTTACCCAAAGATATTTTGCTCCATCTTGGCAATAGCTCGTGTGTGCGATATTCCAATTTTTTTGATTTAGATACGCAAACACAGGTGTTTTGCAACCGTGGTACGAGTGGCATTGATGGTTCATTATCAACTGCAATTGGGTCAAGTGTGGTTCAAAATAAACCAGCGTATTTAATTTGTGGAGATTTGAGTTTTTTATATGATTCTAATGGGTTGTGGAATAATTATTTACCTTCAGATTTTAAAATTATCGTTATCAACAATCAAGGTGGCGGCATTTTTAGAATTTTACCAGGCGATAAACACGATGATTATTTTCATACCTATTTTGAAACGCAACATCAACATACGGCAGAACATTTAGCAAAAATGTATGAGTTTAAATATTTAAAAGTTGAAAACAAAGAAAGTTTAGAACAAGCTTTGCCAGAATTTATTGAGAACAAACACAAATCAATTTTAGAAATATTCACACCTACAGAATTGAATGATAAGGTGTTGTTGGAGTATTTTAAGGTTTTAAAAACCAGTAATTCAACTGAATAAATCCCCGTAAATTGATTTATTAAAATTCAGAGATTTGATTATTTTTGGTTTTGAAATCAATCACATGAAATTCTTTAGCAATTTATTTTTTATCTTAATTATTATACAGATATCAACACTTTCTGCTCAAAATAATTATGGTATAAATTTTCCGAGTCACAATCGAGATCAAGTTTGCAGTTCATTTGTTCAAATATTCAAGCAAAAACCGCGTGAAGTTAAGTTTTCGGTTATTAGAGAAGGTCAAAAATTGTATTTTCAAATCAATGATAAACGCTGGTTCAATACCTTATTTAGCAATAGAGAAGATGGCATTGCAATTGATGTGGTCAGCAAAAAAAGATATGATTGTGATATCGATTACATAAAAGATCTGCAAATTAAAGGAGAACTTTTACCACCTGTTTACAGCAAAGATTTACGCCGTGGTTTAGAATCTTACGACGACAAGTTTTACCGAACTTTTGTCGGAAATGTTCCTCGGAATCTTATGGATGAGTCTTTAGAATACAATATTTTATTTTTAAACAATAATAATTTATGTCGCTATCAAATTATTTATAATTTAGAATCTTATCCATGGGAATTGCTTGATATGGGTATGTATCTTGATAGTTTAACCTATACCAGAAAAGCGATAAATTCTCGAGGTAAAGAAGGTTATGTGTTAAAAAATAAAACGCTAAAATTTATTATTCCATTTGAAAAAAACAAAGCAGAATACACTCAAAAAGACATCAAGCCCATTTATGATTCTTTAAGATTGACAGATTTTAATATTAAAACCATCAATATCAAAGCTTATTCGTCTGTTGAAGGCAGTTTAGAACACAATATTGAACTCCAACAACAACGAGCCAATAGCATTGTAGAAGCTTTACAAAGTTTTCAAAAACCAACAATACAAACCAATGTTTCGACTTCTGAAAATTGGGTGGAGTTTTTAAATGATATCAAAGGCACAAAACATTCTGATTTGGCAAAGCTATCTAAAAATCAAATCAAAACCAAATTGGTGGGCTCACTTTCAAATGATTTAGAACCTATTTTAAAACATCACCGTAAAGCCGTTGTTGAGTTAGAACTTGAAAAGAAAGACAAGTATAAAAACATGACACATAAAGAACTGTTGTCAAAATTTAACTCGGCAATTTCAAATTCAAATCTTGAAGAAGCCAAAACCATTCAAAATTCCATTTTTGAAAAGCTTAAAGATAAAACGATTTCTCCAGATTTTTTAACTCAAATGCAAGTACCAAAGCAAGCTAAGTATGTTAAGATTTTAAACAAAAATGCAACATTTAAGAGTATGTTAGATGTCAGACAATCTTTAATTGTTTACAATGAATTGAAAGCTTTAGAAAAATTAGTACCAAATACTCCTGAAGTGAAATACAATATTGTAGCCACAAAAATCAAACTATGGCAGTTCAAAGCGATTGATGTCAACCCAACAAAATTTAAGAGTCAAATCAAAGCACTTAAAAATTATGGAATTTCAGAACCTTTAATCTCTAGGATGTTGGTCAATTTTCATATCATCAAGGCAGAAAATGATATGCAAAAAAGAGATTATGCAAGCAAAAACGCATCTGTTAATTTTATCAATAACAACTACAAAAAATTTGACTTATCAGATTATGATTACCTCAGCTTAGCTCAGTTTTTTAGTTTTTATGCCAATACGGATCTTGCTGTTGAACTTCTTGAAACCAAGTCGAGAAGCATAGATATAGATGAAGATTTGTTGTTCTATTACCTTAACCTTACGATAATAGATAAAAATTTAACAGAGAACGCTAATTATAGAACAGTTTTGTTAAATGCTTTTAATATGAATTCTGAACGTTTTTGTAAATTGTTTAATTCTATTGAAAATGGCGGTGTAACGTTTCAACTTTTAAGTGATGAATATTTGAGAACTACTTATTGTGAAAGTTGTGAGCAATAAAAGATGTCAGTAGTTTAGTTAGATGTTTTAAATATTGTATAATATAAAAAAATCTATTTTCTTGAATTGAAGTTAGTAAAAATAAATGCAATATCTTTTATAAGAATAAAATTTGATTTGACTTTCATTTAAAAATATTATATTTTTGAATGAATTTATTATTTAAATCAATTAAAATGCCAAAAGTAACCACAGAATATCAGCATGGTGAGGCGAGGATTTTTAAAAATCCTTTTTTAGAAAGTTTGACCAAAACAAACCCTATTTCAAATATTATTGTTTACGGTTTGAGTATTGCGTTGTTTACTTATTATGCAATAGCTAAAGTTGGTTTAGATCCCATAGTTTTTATTGGGCTTTTTGCCTTTGGAATGTTATTTTGGACTTTTGCAGAATATTTGTTGCACAGGTATTTATTTCATTGGATAAATGATAATAAGTTCGTCCAGCGTTTTCATTTTATCATGCATGGTTCTCATCACAAATTTCCAAGAGACGAAGCAAGATTGCTCATGCCACCTGTGCCAGGTTTGATTATGGCAAGTTTGTTGTTCGGTTTGTTTTATCTCATATTTTGGATATTTCAGATTCCAGATTTATGTTTTGGTTTTTTTCCTGGTTTTTTTTCTGGCTATTTGATGTATTCTTTTGTTCATCGTGCTATACATGTAAATAAACCACCTAAACGGTTTAAACACATTTGGTTACATCACAACATCCACCATTTTAAATATCCCGATAAAGCTTTTGGCGTATCCAATACGTTTTGGGATAAAGTTTTTGGAACGATGCCACCAAAAAAATAGCACGCTTTATTTCATCTTTTTTTAGCATGTCTTATATTCGTTGAATGCTTAGTCATCAACTCAACACACCAATTACCTACCTTAAAGGCGTAGGTCCTCAAAAAGCTAAAATTTTAGAGGAAGAACTCAGCATAAAAACTTATGCAGATTTAATTGAATATTTCCCGTTTAGATATATAGACAGAACTCAGTTTTACAAGATAAAAGATCTCAAAAATAGTCTTGCCGAAATTCAAATTGTTGGGGTTATTACAGAAATACGGATGGTTTCTCAACGCCGTGGCAAAAGGTTAGTAGCATCTTTTGAAGACCAAACAGGGCAAATGGAATTGGTGTGGTTTAAAAAACAAAAATGGATAAGAGAAAATTTGAAGATAAATGCTCCCTACGTCATATTTGGAAAATTAAATTTCTTTAACGGTCAGTTTAGTATGATTCATCCAGAAATGGAGTTATATAAAGAATTTAAAAAAGATTTTAATGTAAAACTTCAACCGGTTTATTCTAGCACTGAAAAATTGACTAAGAACAACCTCGGCAATCGCTTTTTTAACAGAATGCTGAAGCAACTTTTTACTGAATTACAATCTCCGTTTCAAGAAATTTTACCACAAAATATTGTAGAAGAATTGAAATTAATTTCACCTTCGAAAGCCTATTTTAATATCCATTTTCCACAATCTAATGAGCTTCTTTCAAAAGCTCAATTTAGACTGAAATGGGAAGAATTTTTCTTTATTCAATTGCAACTGGTAAGAAAGAATCTATTTCATAAACATAAGATCAAAAGTTTTAAATTTAAGCAAATTGGAGATTATTTCAATACATTTTATAACAACATTCTCCCGTTTGAATTGACAAATGCTCAAAAAAAAGTCCTCAAACAAATTAGAAATGATTTAGGACGAACAGCTCACATGAACAGACTTTTACAAGGTGATGTGGGTTCAGGAAAAACCATCGTAGGATTTATGAGCATGTTGATTGCCTTAGATAATGGATTTCAGACGTGTATGATGGCTCCGACTGAAATTTTAGCCAAACAACACTACCAAACTATTGCCGAATATTGTGATCAACTTGGTATTAGTATTAGCCTTTTAACTGGTTCAACTACTGCCAAACAACGCAAAGATATTCATCAAAATCTTGAAAATGGCAACCTACATATTTTGGTCGGCACACATGCTTTGATTGAAGATAAAGTTAAATTTCATAACCTCGGTTTTGCTATTATAGACGAGCAACACCGCTTTGGCGTTGCTCAACGGGCTAAATTATGGAAGAAAAACGATTTGCCACCCAATGTTTTGGTTATGACGGCTACGCCAATACCTAGAACTTTAGCGATGAGTTTGTATGGCGATTTGGACATTTCAGTCATCGATGAGTTGCCACCTGGAAGAAAAACCGTTAAAACGGTTCACCGCTATGATGCCAATCGACTTAAAGTTTTTCAGTTTCTCAAAAATGAAATCTCCAAAGGTCGTCAAGTTTATATTGTTTATCCATTGATTGAAGAATCTGAAAATTTTGATTACAAAGATTTGATGGATGGTTATGAAAGTATATCAAGAGAGTTTCCTAAACCAAATTACCAAATTTCAATTGTTTACGGCAAAATGAAACCCGAAGACAAAGCGGCTGAAATGCAAAGATTTGTCAATGGCGAAACTCAAATTATGGTGGCGACAACGGTTATAGAAGTTGGCGTTAATATACCAAATGCATCGGTAATGGTAATTGAAAGTGCAGAGCGTTTTGGTTTGTCACAACTACATCAATTGCGCGGTAGAGTTGGGCGAGGTGCTGAGCAAAGCTATTGTATTTTGATGACAGGTCACAAACTTAGCGACGATGCAAAAACCCGACTACAAACAATGACCCAAACCAACGATGGATTTCAAATTGCGGAAGTTGATTTAAAACTACGTGATTCTGGTGATTTGATGGGAACGCAACAAAGCGGTTTACTCAATTTAAAAATAGCAGATGTTGTAAAAGACAGTAGCATTCTTGAAAGTGCAAGACATCACGCCATAAGGTTATTAAAAAAAGATCCTAACTTAGAAAAACCCGAACATACGCTTCTTAAAAAAGAATTCATAAAGCTTACACAAGATAAATTTAAGTGGAACTATATCAGTTGAAATCAATGGTTTTTGTGGGTTTATCTTTCTCTTTTTCCAGCTCATCATCTTTCATATCTAAGTATTTATCCTCGTGAAATTGATCAAATCGATAAGACAAACCAATTCCTGCAAGCCAACGTTGAGGTGTGTCTTTAAAATTGATCAGCCCAAAAACATCCAATTGGAGGTCTTTATTAAATAAATATGCACCACCAGCTCTAATTAATTCATCACTGTAAAAATCACTGTTAGTAGTTTCAAATTCTCCAAAAATTGAATATCTTCTATTTAATGCGTGAGTTACTGTAAATATTCCACTATAACTCGGAAAATCAGTTTCAACTTTATCAGCTATAATGTTTATTACCAAAACTGTTCTATCGAGATTGCTTTGTGCAGATACTCCAAGTTTAGATGATATGTTAGGCTCATCTGGAAACATAAAAGGATTGTCACCGAACAGCAAATTGGCTCCAGCATAAACAGAAACGGCAGGTATCAAATCTTTCCATTGAAAACTATGATTAGCATGATAGCTATACAGATTTGGTCCTTCTTTTTGTCTTTTTTTGTGTGGATCGTAAACCAAGTATTTTGCACCGAGAGTATTGGTTTGAAAATCAGAAAATGAAAAACTTTGGGTTATATTGCTTATCATATTAGTTTCATCAGCAAAAGCAAAACGACCTTCTAAAATGAGCTCGAGTTCTTCTAAAATTAAACCGTAACGAAGTGCATAATCGATAAAAAATAAATCTGTGTCCGTTTTAAGCAAATCGTGTTCGTCATTGCCCAGACCTATTCCACCTTCAACTTGTATCACATTTGTTCCTACGCTATAGGCTCCAAAAGAAGCTCCAGGACGATTTGAGTTGATAGTTTCAGTGTATTGCCCAAAAAACAAATTAACACAAAGGAAACACAAAATTGAAAATGTGGTTTTCATAGCTTATTAAATTGGAAAACAAATGTATTAAAAATAAATCTTTAGAAGAATGTTTTTTTAATTTTAGCCTACTTTTAAAAGACTTCAAATGTAATTGCGAAAATCATTAGGCATTTAAAAATTCTTACTGACCTTAATTCTATAAGGCTTGGGTATAGCAAAACATAGCAGAGCGGAAATCCTGAGAGCAATTATTCAACAGTTGTTTTTCGTGAGATTTGTCGTTTTGGGATTGCCGAATCACCAATTGTATAGATTTGTGTTGAAATCATAATGGATATTTATGAAAAATTTAATTCGATATAAAAACAGAAACTTTAAGTTTTGTAGATAAAACCTGTACTGTCAATTTTTGAAAATGCTTCTTTGGGTTGATTCCAACTATAGGAAAAGGCTAAATCGCTCAAAGTGGCTATGATTCCTTTGTTTGGGTCAAATAAAACACTGCCGTTAAGGTTTTGAGATGGTGGATAATAAATGTGCATTGTGCATACGGTTTGCGTTTTTGATGTATTAAAAACTTGATGTATAGCGTCTTTGTTTTCGTAAATAATATCGTTTTCTCGATAGGTTTTAACAGATTTTCGTTCTAATAGTTTTTGATTATCATCAAATTTGTATTCGTGCTCTTCAATTTTACCATCTAAAACTTTAATGACGCCTTTAATGTTTTTGTGCTGATGAATACTTGAAGATACTGATGCTGGCCAAATCATTAAATAAGCGACTACAAAATCATTTAAAATCGGTATTCTGTGATAGCCTCTAGTGGTTTGATTGGCGTCAATCTTGTATCTTGAAACGTCAATATCTTCACTTTCAAGTATTTTAACTAAACTTGATTTGTTGACATCTTTCTCATTTAGATGAACTAATTTTTTAATTAAATTGTGCATAGCTTTTTTGTTTTTTTATTAATATATGAGATAATTCTAAAGCTTGATTTCTCAATTCGTTCACAGCTGTGCTTTCCCAAAGGTCTCCTTTTAAGTTTGGACCTATAGTAAAAATATGTTCGTTAATTTGACTGTTTTGATTTATGGTTTGATAGGTTGGTGTATGCGTTTTTATGCCCAGTTTAAAACGGTCTTGGCTTATGATTCCTTTTTGAAAACAGTGCTTTAAAAAATTGTTTTTGGTTTTAGATAAATCCAAACTTGGTCCTGTGCAATTGATTATTCTTGAAACGTTGATTGCCTTAAAATCGGCTTTAGCTTTATCGTAAAATTTGACATTGACTTGAGATTGATTTAAATCTATATCTGTAATCTGACCCGATATGACATTTAAAATACCATCGATTTTTAGTTGTTGAATTTTATCGTGTATTTGCAGTGGCAGTCTGTGTCTTGCAACACCCCAAAGATGTCTAAGCCGTCTTAAAAAAATGAACTTTTCTTTATCGGAAAAACTCTGCCAAATGGATTGTGATTTTGACCTCAGAGAATCGACGATGACTTCAGCAGAAATACCAAGATTTCTCAGTTTTTTACGATGTTTATTGAACAAACTAAGAATATCTAACAAACTCATATCGTCTTTCAATTGATTGACAAAATCAGGGTAATCATAAACATTTTTTCGATGTGGAATCAGATTGAAACCGTTTGGCGAGATGGCATAAATTTGATTGTCAAACCCATTTTCTAAAAGACCAACCACGGTATCTACCATTGTTAGCCCATTACCAATAATCAAAACAGGTAGGTTTTTATCAATATTTGTAACCGATTGTTTTTGCCACGGATTTTGAAAGTATTTTGATGATTTTATAACTTCTTTAGATATATATTTAGGATGTTTTGGAGCTAAATTGCCAGTTGCTATTACGCATTGGTCAACTTCAAGAATTTGTTTATTGTCAAGTTTTAATTTTATTATCTCATTTTCATTTTCTAAATCTTCAACTGTATGGTTGATATGAGTTATTTTTACATGAGGATTTGTAGAGTAAGATTCATAAATGCTACATAAATAATCTCCATAAATTTGTCTAGGCAAGAAAGACTCTGCTATCAAATTTTCGTTTGTATTTGGAAAAATATTTTGCTTGATTACCCAATTCAAAAAATGATTTGGTTCTTTAGGAAAAGCACTCATCTTTTTAGTTTTCACATTAAGAAGATGATGTTTTGAATAAGAATTGTAGGCTGTGCCTTTTGCTAAATTTTGTTGTTTATCCATAAGATAAATGCGAGTTTCTCTATGCGAATTTTTAGCCAAATGAATGGCTGTCATCATTCCTGAGAAACCTGCTCCTATGACGCCAATTTTTTTCATCATCTATTTTTTATAAAAATAAAGCTTTTATTAAGGTATATGATGAGGTTAAAATAATCATACAACCTACAATAATCATCATTGATTTATGGGGTATTTTTTTAGTGATGATAGCTCCGATTGGTGCAGCTAATGTACCGCCAATGATTAAACCGAGAATAATTTGCCAACTCTGTATTCCTGTAAAATAAATTAAAATTCCTGCACTAAAAAAAGTGACAAAAAACTCTGCGGTATTTACAGTGCCAATCACGATGTTTGGCGTATTGCCTTGTCTAATCAGGTTTGAAGTAACAATTGGACCCCAACCACCACCACCTATAGCATCAAGAAACCCACCAAATAAAGCATAAACAGGTGCAAACTTGAGGTTTTCCTTAATTTTAGGTTTCTTTTTAAAAACTTTTGACAAGATAAAAACACCTAAAATGATAAGATATGCCGCAATAAATGGTTTTATCACTTTACCTTCAATAATAGAGCCTAATAAAAATGCACCAGCACTTGCTGAAATAACTCCTGGAACAAAAAGATTTAAAAATAATTTTAAGTCAAAATTACCTACTCTAATGTGAGATAAGCCTGAAACTCCTGTGGTAAAGACTTCAGCCGTATGAACCGTCGCTGAAGCCAGTCTCGGTGACAGACCAAAACCTAACAATACTGAATTTGAAGTGACGCCATAAGCCATACCTAAAGCACCATCGACCATTTGGGCAAGAAAACCAGCCAAAAGAAACCAAAAGAAAGTAGAATCAAACAGCAAATCTGATTCTGAAGCTTTTGGTAAATAGACACTTAGAATTAAAACAATAAGCAAAATTTTAAGTGTGATGATGGCTATAGAAACGTGAATGGTTTTGATCTTTTTCATAAATGATATGAATTAAGTATTAAATAAATTGAGTTTGTGCCTAAAAGTCAATCTGACAATGTTTCGGTTGAAGTAATCTACACCCGAACTGCGTTGTTGAAACCAATTGAAGTAGCCTAATTCAACACCAAAGTTGTTTGTTAAATTATATAGAATACTTCCGCCAATTCGGTTTTGATCAAACGTGTTGAGTACAACATCATCTCCAAAGTTGAGATGAATTTCATCAAATAACTTTAAAATCATTTTTTCTGTCACATTATATCTCACTTCTATTTTGTATCGAACTCTTAGATTTCTGTATTCAAAAGAATCTTCGGGTTGTTCCATAAATCTGAATTCATTCCAATACCGATGATGAAGTGAAAACTTGGGAGAAAGAGTTTGCTTATAACTTAAACCCAACTGTGGTCTAAGTTCTGTTCTGTTGTTGGTGTCTTCAATATTTGGGTCGTGAGGTAAAGTTTGAAGAAAATAAGTAAAACCCACTTCGGCTTTCCAACCTTTGCCCAGTTTTCTCTCAAGCCGTGTTCTTGATAAAAATTGATGCTGACGCCAAGGAAACCAAAACACTCTTTCTTCAAATTCTTGGTTGATTCCATAGCTTTCGTTGATGTCTGATTTGAGATAATATCTTGTCCAATATAAACTTTGGGTTTCAACGTGTTTTTGAGCTGAGACTTGTGTTGAAAAACAAATTATTATCAAAACGAATAAAATTTTATACCACCTAAGCATTAACTTTTTTTATGCAATAATATTAAAACATACAATACCTACCAAATTAATAGGATTTAAAAATAAAAAAATTATTTGTTTTTTTCTCTTTCGACAATACTGGTAAGTGTTGCAGATTTTAATTGTTGAACCGTTGTATTTCTAATTTCCATCACCACTTGTCTAATGCCACAGGTTTCTTCGTCAATACATTCTTCACATTTTTCGTAATAGTTGTAAGTCACGCAAGGCAAAAGAGCAATAGCACCGTCAAAAAGTCTTACAATTTTTGCTAAATTGATTTTGTCAGGACTTTCATTTAAAAGATAACCACCATATTTTCCTTTTTTGCTTCTAAGAATTCGTGCATTTCTCAACTCCGTCAGAATAGTTTCTAAAAATTTGAGAGGAATATTTTGATTTTCAGAAATATCTGATGCTGCAACAGGTTGATTGTCAATATTTTTAGCTATATAGACTAAGGCATTGATGGCGTATTTTGTTTTTTTTGAAAGCATTTAAAATATTTCCTGTTGTAATGAATTAAATTTGAATAACCAAACATACTAAATCAAGCTCAAATATTCCCATTTTAAAATATTCAAATTTAACTATTATTGATTCTAAACTACATTTTTAAAGTTTACAGTTTTAAAAAAATGCTCTACATTTATGCTTTACTTTAATTACAGTTAATTAATGACAAATCTAAAGTTAGTATTGGTTTCTTTACTTATGACATTTTCAATTAATGTTTCAAATGCACAACAGTTTGTTGAAAGTTATGACGGCACACCAAATTTAGAGCGACATCAAGTGACTTTTAATTATTTTGGTCCTGGATTTCGTTATGAATTGGGTTTATTCAAAAACTTAAGTATTTCTTCAAGTTTTACTCCAGGGCTTGCATTTTATGAAGAAGGCTATGCCTTTGGTTATGTATGGCATACCAGGACACGGTTTTATATTAATTTTGAAAAGCGCTACAATAAAGAAAAAAACATAAGCTATAATTCAGCAGATTATCTCGCTGTTGCACGAAGTGTTTTTTGGGAACCTTTAACTTTTAGCCACAATCTTGATGATGAAGGACAGTTTAGTTTAGTCTTTTGGGGTGGTGTTTATGGTATTCAACGAACAAATGAAAAAGGGTTAAATTATAATTTAGAATTTGGTATTGGTTATTATGAAGGTATTGGTGTAGAAGGCGGATATGGACCGTTGTTTAATTTTACTTTTGGTTGGGTAGCGACGAACAGAAAAAAGAAAAAGGTACATAAGTTAAATTGAAAAACCAAAAACATTTTTACTTCAAATATCGCTTTTCACGCAACCACTCATCATTATACATTTTGTCGACATAACGGCTCTTGAGATAAAAAAGATAATGACTGAGATTTATCCATTAAGGTTTAAAAAGAAATTGTCTATAAAGAAGAGAATACAATTTCCGTTGTGTGATTAAATCAACTATATTTGTATAACACTCTGTTATTAATAATTAAATAGGTGATATTATGGCAACAAAAATTCAAACAGCTGTTAGGCTAAACAAAGATTTAATTGAAGTTTTAAAAGAAAAAGCAAAGGCAGATAATAGAAGTCTGAACAATTATATTGAAAAATTGTTATACCAAGATGTTGGTCATATACCTAATCAGGCAACCAAATCAGCTATTGAAGAAGCTCAAAATAGTAATCTGGAGAGAGTTGAAGACCTTGATGATTGGTTGGAAAAATTGTAAAAGATGTATCATTTAGAGCCAACTACTCGGTTTACAAAAGATTTAAAAAAAAATAAAAAAGTTAGAAAAGAACTGCACTGCTCATGTGAATGTGTTGAAAAAACTTCAAAAAGGAGGTCTTTCTGAAATCCCAAAAACAATGCGACCTCATCGACTGAAAGGCGTTTATAAAAACAATTGGGAATGTCATATTAAACCAGATTTATTGATCATTTGGTTTCAAATTGATAAGCATCAAGTGATACGATTAATCCGAATCGGTTCACATTCAGAATTGTTTCAATAAAATAATTTATTTATAAACTAAGTTCACTTTTGGCGTTTTAGTTTCCACCACAGATTCACAGATACCTTAGATTTAGTTGTTGAAGCCAATCTTTATCAAAGCAAAAATCATTACAAATAACCTCATAACCCTTATAAGTTTTTAAACTTATAACCGCAAAAAAACTACTCCAAATACCCTTTTTCCTTCATCCACTCATCATTATACATTTTACCGACATATCGACTGCCATGGTCGTGAAAGAGGACAACGACTACATCATCTTTTTTGAAATGTTCTTTTAGTTGAAGCAAGCCTTTAACCGTCGCTCCAGCAGAATTTCCGAGAAACATTCCTTCTTCTTTTGCCAGTTTTCGCGTGTAAATTGCCGCATCTTTATCGGTGACTTTAGTAAAACCATCAATGATTTCAAAACGCACATTTTTAGGGAGAATATCTTCGCCAATGCCTTCGGTAACGTAGGGATAAATTTCATTTTCGTCAAAAATTCCCGTCTCGTGATATTTTTTAAACACCGAGCCATACGTATCAATTCCCCAAACTTTAATATTTGGATTTTTTAATTTAAGATAACTACCAACACCTGAAATAGTTCCGCCTGTACCAACACCAACAACAAAATGCGTGATTTTGCCATCGGTTTGTTCCCAAATTTCTGGTCCAGTGGTTTTGAAATGAGCTTTACAATTAGACGGATTATCATATTGATTGACATACCAAGAGTTTGGTGTTTCTCTTGCTAATCTTGCTGAAGTAGAATAATAAGACTCTGGGTCGTCTGGTGCAACGTCTGTTGGACAAACGTGGACTTCACATCCAACGGCTTTGAGAATATTCATTTTTTCTTGGCTTTGCTTGTCACTCAGCACGCAAATCACTTTATAGCCTTTCACTATGGCGACTAAAGCTAAACCCATTCCTGTATTGCCTGAAGTACCTTCAATGATTGTGCCGCCAGGTTTGAGACGACCATCGGCTTCGGCGTCTTCTATCATTTGTAAAGCCATGCGGTCTTTAACAGAGTTACCTGGGTTAAAGGTTTCGTATTTGCCTAAAACTAAAGCATCAATATCTGATACAATAGTATTGAGCTTGACTAAAGGCGTATTTCCAATCGTTTCTAAGATATTTTTGGCGTATTGCATAATCTCATTTTGATTTGCAAAAGTATAAGAAATTAATGTTTTGAAGCTTTAAAATGAATAAAACAAGAAAATTTTAATCAAACTTTATAGCCTTGACAGGCGAAATTTTTGTGATGATATAAGAAGGCAGTAAAAGCATGAGAAGGCAAACAAGAATTGTGCCGAGATTGATGCCTAACAAATAAGTCCAGTCAATGTAAACTGGGGCATGAGTAACATAATAAGTTTCTGGATTAAGACTGATTATTTTTCCATTTTTTTGAAGGAGCAGTAACCCAATTCCAATTAGGTTTCCCCAAAACAAGCCTTTTAAAATTAAATAGGTAGCATTGTAAAGAAATATTTTTCTGATGCTAAAATTTTGACAGCCTAAAGCTTTTAAAATCCCAACAAGCTGGGTTTGTTCTAAAATTAAAACCAACAAAGCCGTAATCATATTGATACCTGCAATGATGACCATAATGATGACGATTAACGCAATATTGACATCAAAAAGTGCAATCCATTCAAAAATGGTAGGATATTGACTAACTATAGTTGTGGCATTGAGAAAAGAACCTATGTTTTCATACACCTGTATTCCTGTTTGTTGGATGTCATCAAAATCTGAAACCATGAGTTCAAATTGACCAATTTGGTAATCTTCCCATTTGTTGAGGCGTTGAATTTGTTTGATATCAGTCATCAAAAATTGCTTGTCAAACTCTAAAAAACCTGAATTGTAAATTCCCACAATATCAAAAGCTACCAATCTTGGTCGGTCGTTGTCTTTATCTTTTAAGAAATAAACAATAACCTTATCGCCCAACTCAAAACCAAGTCGATCAGCAAGATATTCAGAAATCATAATTTCTTTGCTGATATTTTCAGTCAGGTTTAGTTTTCTGCCTTCAACGATAAATTCATCAAAAAAAGACCAATCGTAATCTGTAGAAACACCTTTAACCACAATACCTTCAAAATCATTTTCGGTGCGGATGACGCCGTATTTTGAAGCGGTTTTTTGGACGTGAGTTATTTCAGGAACACTTTCAAATTTGGGATAAAAATCCTGTCTCGCATCAATAGGTTGTAAGTTTTGATTAGATTGATTACTCGTAAAACTTCTGATGGTGATATGCCCGTTGAAAGCGGTAATTTTATCTCTGATTTTTTGTTGTAAACCTAAACCAGTACCAAAAGCTAAAATCATCATGATGATGCCAATACTTATGGCAGTTACAGCAATTTTTATTATTGGGGAAGAAACCTTACTTTTATAGCCTTTGGTTTTAATCAGCTTTTTCGATATGAAATATTCAAAATTCAATTTGTTCGCTCTGTTTTTCAGGTTCAAAAATACAGTTTTATTTAGTTTGTTTTTGATTTTAGCCTGTCAAGCTCAAGATAAATCTTCTAACGAGCAGAAATTGTTGACTGGTGCTGACCAAACTGAAAAATATGTGAACGATTTAAGACAAAAAAACATCGCTATTGTTGCCAATCAAACTTCTGTCATTAAAAATAATAGAGATGGTTATACACATCTCGTCGATTCGCTTTTAAGTCTTAATATCAATATAAAAAAAGTATTTGCACCCGAACACGGATTTCGTGGTCAAGCTGATGCAGGTGAAAAAGTTGATGATGCTATCGATGCTAAAACAGGGTTATCGATTATTTCACTTTATGCTAGTCATAAAAAACCAACAGAAACCGATTTGAAAGGAATTGATATGTTGGTTTTTGATATCCAAGATGTTGGCGTGCGGTTTTATACGTATATTTCTACTTTACATTATGTCATGGAAGCTTGTGCAGAGCAAGATATTCCTTTGATAGTTTTGGATCGACCAAATCCCAACCGACATTATGTTGATGGACCTGTTTTAGAAAAAGCACATCAAAGCTTTGTTGGTATGCATCCTGTGCCAATAGTTTATGGTTTAACGATTGGTGAATATGCTCAAATGATCAATGGAGAACAATGGCTTAAAAATCAAGTCAAGTGTGAATTAAAAATTGTGCCTTTAAAAAATTACGATACTAAAAAAAACTATAAATTGCCTATAAAACCATCGCCTAATTTACATAGCACATTATCAATAAATTTATATCCGAGTTTATGTTTTTTTGAAGGCACAAATGTCAATGCAGGTCGAGGCACATCAACACCTTTTCAAGTGTTTGGATCGCCGTTTTTAGATCGAGAAAAATATGATTTTCAGTATGTTCCTGAGCCTAATCTAGGTTCAAAATACCCTAAACATCAAGGCAAAATTTGCTATGGAATGGATTTAACTTCACATCAATTTTTATCAGAAATTCATTTAGTTTGGCTGATTGAAGCCTATCAAAACACATCAAATCAAGATGATTTTTTTAATTCCTTTTTCACAAAATTAGCAGGCACAACACAACTTCAAAACCAAATTGAAAAAGGAATGAGTAGCATAGAAATCAAAGCGACCTGGCAAAAAGATATAGATGATTTTAAAAAACTGAAGAAGCAATATCATTTGTATTAAATTTAAACATTAAAGTCAAATTTTTATTCTGAATAGACCCCAAAGGTCTTGAAGTAAGAACAATTTTTTTTTTTTGTATCTGTTGCCTGATGGTCTGGCAAAAAAACTTAATAACGCCTTATTAAATTAACGTTAAGTCGAGTCATTTTAGTTTTGGCTTTTTAATATCTTTGCATCGAGGAAAAATTTGACTGATTGCAACCTTTTACAAATGCTAAAACAGTTCTTCACAACTTTTTTATCTTGTAATTTGCGTAGTCTTTTATCGTCAAAGTTTTTAAATTAATATTGAAAAAAAATACTTATGTCCTATTTATTTACTTCAGAAAGTGTCTCTGAAGGTCATCCCGATAAAATTGCAGATCAAATCAGCGATGCTTTACTCGATTACTTTTTAGCTTATGATAAAGATGCTAAAGTGGCATGTGAAACTTTAGTTACTACAGGTCAAGTGGTTTTGGCTGGTGAAGTTAAAAGCAATACCTATCTTGATGTGCAACAAGTCGCTAGAGATGTTATCAACAACATAGGTTATACCAAAAGTGAATACCGATTTAGTGGCGATTCTCGTGGCGTCATTTCTGCAATACATGAGCAGTCTCAAGATATCAATCAAGGCGTTGATAAATCTGACAAAGAAAAACAAGGTGCTGGTGACCAAGGAATGATGTTTGGCTATGCAACAAATGAAACTGAAAATTATATGCCGTTAGCACTGGATATTTCACATAAAATCTTAAAAGAATTAGCAACTTTACGGCGTGAACATAAAGACATCACGTACCTCAGACCCGATGCTAAAGCTCAAATCACCATTGAATATTCAGATGATAATGTGCCACAGCGTATTGATACCATAGTGATTTCTACTCAACACGACGAATTTGATACTGATGACAATATGCTAAAAAAAATAAAGCAGGATATCAAAACCATACTTATACCACGTGTGAAAGCTTTGTTTTCTGAAGATATTCAAGCTTTATTTGATGATAATATTACCTATCATATCAACCCCACAGGAAAATTTGTGATTGGTGGTCCGCATGGTGATGCAGGTTTGACAGGTCGGAAAATCATTGTTGATACATATGGAGGCAAAGGTGCTCACGGCGGTGGTGCTTTTTCAGGAAAAGATCCAAGTAAAGTTGACCGCTCGGCAGCTTATGCGGCTCGACATATTGCTAAAAACATGGTTGCAGAGGCATAGCTGATGAAGTCCTGGTGCAAGTGTCTTACGCTATCGGCATTGACCAACCGACATCAATTTCGGTGAATACTCAGCACAAACATATTGATGTTTCTGATAGTGAAATCGCAAAAGTTATCAAAGCCATTTTTGATATGCGACCAGCGACTATTGAAAAACGCCTAAAACTAAGAAATCCGATTTATTTAGAAACCGCGAGTTACGGACATATGGGAAGAACACCACAAACTGTAACCAAACATTTTGAAACAACTTATTCTGGCAAAAAATCTGTAGAAGTTGAATTGTTTACTTGGGAGAAATTGGATTATGTAGAGACTTTAAAAGCAGAATTTGGCTTATAGTTATTTTAACTTCCTTTTGAATTACTCAACTTGAGTGAGTTTAAGAGTTCTCATTTGGCTTAGGGATTGAAACGGCATCTTTTTTGGAATTTACCTTAGCGTAGTGCAATTTGCAAAGTGCCGTCTTAAACGGTAATTTGCAAATTGCTACGGATGCTTGGTAAATTCCAAAAAAATATAGTGGAAAGCCCGTTAAAAGCCCCAAATACTTATTAGGCTATTGTAAAACTTCAGAAATACGTTTAATCGCTTCTCTAATTTGTGTTTCAGAAGCGACGTATGAAATCCGAATACAATCTGGATTGCCAAAAGCTTCGCCCGTAACCGTAGCGACGTTTGCTTCTTCTAAAAGCAACATACTAAAATCAGTAGCATTTTTAATATGATGACCTTTGATGGTTTTTCCAAACCAAGCACTGACATTAGGAAATACGTAAAAAGCACCTTGAGGTTGATTGCATTCAAATCCTTTTAGGTCATTTAGAAGGTCTAAAATAATTTCACGTCGATTGGCAAATTGATCCACCATATATTGAATTTTGCTCACGGGTTCTTGCAAAGCCGTAATCACAGCACGTTGGGCAATACAGTTGGCTCCACTGGTCACTTGGCCTTGGAGTTTGGTGCAAGCTTTTGCGATATATTCTGGAGCACCGATGTAACCGATTCGCCAGCCTGTCATAGCAAATGCTTTTGATACGCCGTTGACCGTTACGGTGCGGTCATACATATCGTCAAATTGTGCCATTGAAGCGTGTCCACCGATAAAATTGATATGTTCATAAATCTCATCACTGACAACTATTATTTGAGGGTGTTTCTGTAAAACATCTGCCAAAGCACGAAGTTCATCTTTTGTATAAACCGAACCACTCGGGTTGCAAGGCGAACTGTACCAAAGCATTTTGGTTTTTGGGGTTATGGCGGTTTCGAGTTGCTCTGGAGTCATTTTAAAATCTTGCTCGATAGAGGTTTTTACTTCAACCGCTTTGCCTTCACAAAGTCCGATAATATCTCGGTAACTGACCCAATATGGACAAGGCAAAATCACTTCATCATTTGGGTCGAGTAGAGCAGAGGCGATGTTGTATAAGGCTTGTTTAGCACCTGTAGAAACAGTGATTTGACTTAAGTCGTAATTGAGATTATTGTCACGTTTAAACTTGTGTTGAATGGCTTTTTTTAAGTCTGGATAACCATCAACGAGCGTGTAGGAATTGTAGTTATCGTTTATAGCTTGAATCGCAGCATCTTTGATATAATCTGGTGTGTTAAAATCAGGTTCACCAAGGCTTAAACCGATAACATCTTTACCTTCAGCTTTGAGTTCTCTGGCTTTTCTGCCATAGCTAAAGTGGCTGAGGTTTGTAAGTTATTGATTTTTTGTGAAAGGTTAGTTTTCATAACTCAAAATATTTTAAGCCATTTGCGGGTTTTTGCCCATGAATTTTAAATATTTAAAATGGGCAATAATGGCTTTTCTTGTGGTTTTATACTCATTGTAAGGCAAACTAAACTCTTTTGTAGTTTGTTTTACAATTTTAGCAATTTTTGGGTAATGAATATGACTAATGTTAGGAAAAATATGATGTTCGACTTGAAAATTTAATCCACCTGTGAACCAATTAACAATTCTATTATTGTTAGAAAAATTGGTTGTAGTAAACAATTGATGAACCATCCAAGATTTTTCCATTTTGCCTTCTTTATCAGGTGATGGCATCTCATTTTCTCCTACAACGTGAGCCAACTGAAAAACTACGCTCAATATTAATCCCGCGGTATAGTGCATCACAAAAAAGCCTATAGCAACTTCCCACCAAGTTAAACTGGTAAGAGCAATCGGTAAAACAATCCAAATGCTAAAATAGATTAATTTTGTGACAGCTAAAATGATCCATTGTTTTGAAGGTTTTGGTAGCTTGCCGTAATAAAGTTTTTGTTTTAAATAGCGTTTGGTTTGTATATAATCTGTTGTCAAAGCCCAATTAAACGTTAATAACCCATACAAGAAAATGGAATAGTAATGTTGAAATTTATGAAATTTTCGCCATTTGGTATGTTTTGAAAATCTCAAAATACGACCTGCATCTAAGTCTTCGTCGTGACCTTGAATATTGGTATAAGTATGGTGTAAAACATTATGTTGAACTTGCCAATTATAAACATTGCCTGCTAAAATATAAATGCTACTGCCCATAAATTTGTTGATCCACGTTTTTGTAGAATAGGTGCCGTGATTTCCGTCGTGCATTACATTCATACCAACACCAGCCATTCCAACGCCTATAAGTATGGTTAAGGCTAATTTCCAAAGATCATGTATATCTAAAGTTAAAATTAAAAAATAAGGAGCAAGCAATAACGAAAACATAACAGCAGTTTTCAAATGCAATTTCCAATTGCCTGTTTTTTTGATGTCATTGTCTTTAAAGTAGTGGTTAACCCGCTTGTTGAGCGTTCGTATAAAATCTCTTGAATCTTTAGTATTAAAGCGAACTTGAGTATTTTTCATATAAAAATATTGAGACAGCGAAAATAGAATTTAAAATCTATTTCACGGCTTAATTAGTAGAATTTAACGCTGGTTTAGGTTTTTAAAAACCGCGAATTAATTGAGTTTGTAGGTTAACTTTTCAAACACTGATTTTGGATCTTTGTGTTTATAAATGACTTTGTAAACGGCATTAATGATTGGCGTTTTGGCTTTCTTTTTGCCGTCTTGTTTACTCAATAGATAAGCACTTTCAGTGGCGTAGTAGCCTTCAGCAATCATAGTCATTTCCATCATGGCTGATTTTACGGTGTAGCCTTTTCCAATCATATTTCCAAAATAACGGTTTCTGCTAAAATTGGAATAGCCTGTTACCAACAAATCTCCGAGATAAGCCGAGTCGTTGATGTTGCGTTTCATTTTGTAACGTTTATTGATAAAGCGTTTCATTTCGCGAATAGCATTGCTCATCAATACGCTTTGAAAATTATCGCCATAACCGAGTCCGTGGGCAATGCCTCTGCAATGGCATAGATGTTTTTTAAAACGGCGACATATTCAGTGCCGATAATGTCTTTGCTGATAGAGCATTTGATGTAATCGCAACTGAGTTTACTGCTCATCATTTTGGCTTTTTCTAAATCATCACAAGCAATGGTAAGATAAGACAAGCGTTCAAGAGCAACTTCTTCTGCGTGACATGGTCCTGTGATGACGCCGATTTGTTTAAAATCTATGCCCATATTGTCGTGAAAATGCTCGCCGACGAGTTTTCGGTTTTCAGGAATGATGCCTTTGACGGCATTAAAAATGATTTTGTCTTTAAGAGAAACCGTGATTTGGTCTAAAGCTGATTTTAAAAATGCTGATGGTATAGCGATGATTAAGACATCAGATTGACTTACCACAGTGTTGATATCGTCGCTCATATTGAGTTGGTCAGTGTTAAAAGTAACAGAGCTCAAATATTCTTTGTTGTGGTGATTTTTGGTGATGTATTCTATGGCATCAGCATTTCTGATATACCAATTGATACTGTCCACATTTTCACAAAGCATTTTAGATAGAGCCGTTGCCCAACTGCCACTACCAATGATGCCGATGCTTAGGTTTTTTGTCATTTGATAAAATTATTTTTCAAAATTTTTTGTAAAATTTCAAAACAAAAAAAGCTTATCGTTTTACCCAATTCTCAATTTCTATCTTATAAATTAAATTTGATTTGGAAGTAGTGAATACAAATATTAGTATCGATTAAATACTTCATTATAAATTTGAAATAATTGTTTTTTCCACCCTTGAGTTTTTAATTTCAGTTATTATTTCGTCTGAACTTTTATCATCAACCCAAGCGCCATAAAGAGATCCTACATCAAATTCTTTTTCGGATTTAACTTCTAATGAGTTTGTTAACTTTTTGATTAATTTTTTTTTCGAATTCACATCTAAGTTTTTAAGATAACCGTAATATTTATCTAAAATTTTATTTGAAATAGCTAAACTTCCCATTTTGTATATTTTATAAACGCAATTTACAAATTTAAAATTATAGTAAGATGAATAGTTGCCTACCGATAAAAATTCATTTCATCGATATAAGCCCAAACTTTTTCTGGTAGTAAGGGTTTGATGTTTTGTTGTTTTGAAATGGCTTTTCTGATAAAACTGGCTGATATTTCTATAATAGGCACGTCAACAAATTGGACTTTAGCGTGGTTTTGAAGTTCTGAAGGTACATTTTTATGATGAATTCGAGGACACACAATGATATGATGATGCTCAAGAATATAATCGTAATTTTTCCACTTTTTAAAACTTGCCAAATTGTCTTCGCCCATTATAAGATGAAATTGATAATTGGGATATTTTTCCAATAACCTTTCTAAGGTTTTAGAGGTGTAATTGGGTTGTGGCATATCAAACTCAATTTTGCTGGCTTTGAGTTTTGGATATTCTTCGGTGGCTCGATAGACTAATTCGTAGCGATGATGATTATCAAGTAAAGATTCTTTTTGTTTGAAAGGACTTTGTGGTGTGATTACAAACCAGACTTCATCCACTGAGCTAAACTCTGCAATATGATTAGCCATAATTAGATGACCAATATGGATCGGATTAAAAGTACCAAAAAATAAACCGATGTGTTTACTTTTTTTCATCTATAAAGTTTTTAACCAGTTGATAAGCGTCTTCGAGAGCGGCGTTTAAATCATTATTGATTAAGATTTTGTCAAACTGTGGAGCGGTTGCCATTTCAATTGAAGCTTTGGCAACCCGCATATTGATGCGCTCATCAGATTCGGTTTGACGTTTTTTAAGTCTAATTTTAAGTTCTTCTACACTTGGTGGTTTGACAAAAACAGCCAATGTTTGTTCAGGATAAATGTTTTTGATGTCGAGTCCGCCAACCACATCAATATCAAAAATAACATGTTTACCTTTATTCCAAATGCGTTGCACTTCGCTTTTTAAAGTGCCGTAAAAATTGTCGCGATAGACTTCTTCCCATTCTAAAAAATCATCGTTTTTGATGTGTTGTTTAAACTCTTTTAAAGACATAAAATAATAGTCTTTGCCATCAATTTCATAATCACGAGGTGCTCTTGAAGTTGCTGAAACTGAAAATTCAAGATTCAAATCTTCCTTTGATAAAAGATGTTTGACAATGGTGGTTTTGCCAGAGCCAGATGGTGCCGAAAAGACTATGAGTTTTCCTGTTTTTGAAGCCGTCATTATAAAATATTAAGCATTTGTTCTTTAATTTTTTCAAGCTGATCTTTCATTTCTACTACCAAATTTTGGATATCAGCATCGTTGGCTTTGCTGCCAATGGTATTGATTTCTCGTCCCATTTCTTGTGAGATGAAATTCAATTTTTTTCCATTAGATTCGGGTAAATTTAGCGTGTCTTCAAAATATTCGATATGACTTTTTAATCGGATTTTTTCTTCTGAAATATCAAACTTTTCGATGTAATATATCAATTCTTGTTCAAATCGGTTTTTGTCATAGTCAACGCTGAGCTCTTCCAAAGTTGATTTTAATTTTGTTTTGACTCTGTCAACTCGATTTTGATCTATCTCGCTGATGCGGTTTAAATGTTGCTCAATTTGACTGAGGTTAGCTTTGAAATCTTTGAGTAAATTTTGGCCTTCTTGATTTCTGAAAGACACGACTTGTTTTAAGGCTTCATTTAAGGCTGAATCGAGTTTGGCTTGATCATCTTCGGTCAATTCATTAGCTTCAGATTGTGTAGCTTCGGGCAAAGTCATTGCAATTTCAAGCAATTTAGCATTGTCCGTTCTATCTCTTATAGGAATGACGTCTTGTAAATTTTTGATATAAGATTTGATAAGAGTTTTGTTAAATTTTACACTTTGACTTTGCTCGCTATTTTCTATATTAAATTGTATATCAACTTTACCGCGTTTTAAATTTTGAGCAACGGTTTTACGCCATTCTAATTCAAAACTTCTAAATTCTGATGGGATTTTAAAATTGATATCTATGTTTTTGCTGTTAAGCGTTCGGATTTCAATATCAATATGTTTGTTATTTAAAACAGCAGTGGCTTTTCCATAGCCTGTCATAGATTGTATCATAGCAGTTTAAAAAAAATTTTAGCAAAAGTAGTGAAATGTATAAGGATGGGCAATTAAAGGCGTCTCACATTTAATTGATGATATTTCGACTATTTGCCAAACCAACGCCGATAAGTGCATCAAAACGAGCTCCAACATCTCGGTAATAAACCAATATAACGTAGTCGTTTTCTGTGATGTCATAACTTCCGCTGACAAAATGGTCATCAAACTCGCCGTCAGCAGAAAGATAAACATATTTGTAGTTATAAAAACCTTGTTTGAGCAAGATTTGAGTTTCAAATAGACCTGTTTTTTCGTTATAATCCAGATGAGTTTCGTCTGTTAAACTATAGTTGTTAAAACGACCGTAAACATGCAATTCGCCACCATTTAAATCTTTAGGGCAATCTAAACTAAAATGCACCACGGCATATTCTGACTCTCTATTGACATCTTGACCTTGAACGGTATTGATTTTAAAACTGCCATTGATATCGGGGTTGTAAACATATTCTCGTCCTTGTCTGACTCTATCGGTATCCAAATAGGTATGATATAAATCAAACAATTCAACCCGCTGAATGTTAATAGTCGAAACTCTGATGTCGCGATTGTCGAAATATAAAAATTCATTTCCACCCCAAAAAGCAGTCTTATTAGGATAATTAAACACCAAAGTATTGCCAGAAGTAAATTGTGGCTTGATGTCGTAAATAGCAGATTTGAAATCATTGTTTTGAACCAGTACCGTATTGACAGTTTGTTCAGGATTTTTAAAAATAAAACCATCACGACCTACGCTGTATTGCAACAATTGTTTTTTGCCAATTTCTTTTAAGTCCCGCGAACGTCTTACTTGAGCTTGCACGTCAACTTGGCGATTATAGACCATAAATTTTCTTGAAAACACCAACTGCCTGTTGCTGTTAAAAATCTTCAACATATAATTTCCAGAAACTTTCAATCGTCTGGTGTTTTTGTTTGGGATCTGCAATTCGTAGTGCGTGTAAGGTTGAAGTGTTGTTAATGAGTTTTTAAAATCAAAAATTCTAATGTTGTCAAAGCCTTCAATATATTCGTTTTTAGCCAATTTTGAGGGCGTCCAGTTGTAATTGTAATGCTCAATTTTGTAATAGAAATCTGCAACGTCAGCTCTGATATCGTCAAAACTTAAATTGAGATTATCGTTAAGTGAAATCACAGGTGTGCCAGTCAAATCAGCTTGTCCAGTAAATTGAATGGTTTTAATATATTCTGGTGGCAAAACTTCATATTCTTGAGCATAAAAATAATTGGATAATAAAATAATAAATGAGACGAAAATACTTTTCATATTAAATGATTGATTCACAAATTTATAATAATAATTAGTTTTTAAAGCATATATTGTTTAGAATAATTATAAATAAGTTAATATCAACATTTGTTTAAGACCTAAATGAAGTTTTAATTATTAAGTTTGTATCCCGAAAAAACACGCTTTAAATATGGCTATTGATATTAAAGTTAAACGCGGTTTAAAATTGCGACTTAAAGGTGAAGCTGAAAAGATAAAATCACCTGCACTCAAATCTAAAACTTACGCCTTAATTCCTGACAATTTTCACGGTCTTGTGCCAAAAATGTTAATTAAAAAAGAAGGCACGCCAATTAAGGCAGGCGAAGCTTTGTTTTATTCTAAATACAATGAAAAAACAAAAGTTGTTTCACCCGTAAGTGGTAAACTAAAGACCATAGAACGTGGTGCGAGACGTCGTATTTTGAGAGTGATTATTGAAGCTGACGACGAATTTGAATATGTTAGTCACGACAAACTTGACCCTTTAAAAACTGATGCTGACAAATTGAAAAATCATATTTTTGAAGCAGGATGTGGTGCATTTTTCAAACAAAGGCTATACGACATTCCAGCAAATGCTGATGATACACCCAAAGCTATTTATATTTCAGCCTTTAACACAACACCGCTTGGTGCTGATTTTGAATTTATACTGAAAGACAAAAAAGAGCATTTTCAAAACGGAATAAATGCCTTGACAAAATTGACAGATGGCAAAGTTTATCTCGGTGTTGATAGAAATGCTAAAAGCTTTTTGCACGATACTGAAAACGTTGAGCTTATCAGAGTTTCTGGTCCGCATCCAGCAGGCAATGTTGGGGTTCAAATCCAAAAAACAAATCCTATTAACAAAGGTGAAAAAGTTTGGACCATTAGACCTGAAGATGTCGCTATTATAGGCGAATTGTTGTCAACAGGTAAATTTAATGCCGAGCGAACCATTGCGGTTTGTGGTAGTGATGCTGTTGATAGACAATATTTTACAACTCTTATCGGTGCTGAAATCAATTCAATCATTGAAGAAGTCGATACCAACAAAACCAGAATTATTTCTGGAGATGTATTTACAGGAGATAAAGCTGAAAATGGTGATCATATCAATTTTTTTGCTAATGAAATCACTTTAATTCCTGAAGGAAATCACTACAGAATGTTTGGGTGGTTACCTTTTAAAGACAATTATATTCCTTCAATGTCTAATACTTCGCTTTCAAGATTATCAGGTCATAAAGAGTATGTGGTTGATACTAATCTAAACGGCGAAGAAAGAGCACTTGTAGTTACAAGTGAAATGGAAAAAGTTATGCCGATGGATATTATGCCGATGCAATTATTAAAAGCGTGTATGACGGGTGATATAGATAAAATGGAAAACCTCGGAATATATGAAGTAGTTCCTGAAGATTTTGCTTTGGTCGATTATGTGAACACTTCTAAAGTAGAAGCTCAAGAAGTCATCAGACAAGGATTAGATTTAATGCTAACAGAAGTAGGCTAAAAATAAAATTTACGATGAATTGGATTAGAAAAAAAATAGACGAAATTAAAAAACCTTTTCAGCCTGGTGAAAAGTATGAAAAATTTGCACCAGCTGTAAACGCACTTGATACTTTTTTGTTTGTGCCTAATCATACTACAAAAAAAGGTGCACACATACGCGATGCTGTTGATTTAAAAAGAACAATGATAACTGTAGTTATTGCTCTAATTCCAGCTTTGATTTTTGGAATATGGAACACAGGTTATCAGCATTTCAAGCAATTAGATGTTGAATACACATTTATGGATGCTTTCTTGCACGGTGCTATCAAAATTGTGCCAATGATTATTGTGTCTTATGTTGTTGGACTTGGTATTGAGTTTGGCTTTGCCGTAAAACGCGGACACGAAGTAAATGAAGGCTACTTGGTTACGGGACTTTTAATTCCTATGATTATGCCTGTAGATATCCCGTTGTGGATAGTTGCTTTGTCGGTTGCCTTTGCAGTATTAATCGGTAAAGAAGCTTTTGGAGGAACGGGTATGAATATTCTTAATCCAGCTTTAACAGCAAGAGCCTTCGCCTTTTTTGCCTATCCAACCTATATGTCAGGAGACAAAGTTTGGGTAAGTGGAGCTACAGAGGTCAGTGGCATTTCAGGCGAAACCATTTTAGGAACTTTAGCCGCGGGCAAAGAAGTAGCTTACAATAGTGCAGATATGTTTTCAGGATTTATACCAGGCTCTATTTCTGAAACTTCAACCTTATTTATTTTAGTTGGAGCTTTGATTTTGATCTTAACCAAAATAGGCAGTTGGCGTATTATCTTAAGTGGATTTATTGGTGCAGCAGTTATGGCACTTATCTTTAATGCCCTTGGAAGCTCGGTTTTTACAAATAATGATTTGATGAATTTCCCTTGGTATAATCACCTTATTGTTGGTGGATTAGCTTTTGGTGTGGTGTTTATGGCAACAGATCCTGTAAGTGCAAGACAGACCTTAAAAGGGAAATGGATATATGGATTTTTAATTGGATTCTTAGGCGTTATGATCAGAATATTTAATCCCGCATATCCAGAAGGCGTTATGTTGGCTATATTATTAATGAACGTATTTGCTCCAACAATAGATCATTACGTTATTCAAGGCAATATCAAGCGAAGACAAAAACGCTTAAAATTACAAACCGCAAAAACCTCATAAAATGGATAGAAATAGTAATACTTATACTTTCATTTTTTCTATTTCGATGGTTATCGTAGTAGCTGTTGTTTTATCCTTTTTGGCGACAAGTTTAAAACCTAAGCAAAGCAAAAATGTAAGACAAGAAAAAATGCAAAACATTTTAAATACCTTTGTTGGTGATAGTATAGAAGTCGATGGAAAAAAAGTAGAACTAACAAGAGAGTTGGCTTCAGAAAAATTTGATGAATTTATTAAAAATCAATATGCCCTAAACTACAAAGGTGAAACCGTTGAAAGTGTAAACGCTTTTAATATCAATTTGGCAACAGAAATTAAAAAACCTGTTGAAGAACAAATTTTTCCTTTATATGAAGCAGAATTTAATGGTCAAACTTTTTTTGTTATTCCACTACGAGGCTCGGGTCTTTGGGATGCTATTTGGGGCTATGTTGCTTTAAAGGATGACTTGAATACTATTGAGGGAATTATTTTTGACCACAAAGGAGAAACCGCTGGTCTTGGTGCAGAAATCACCACAGATTGGTTTCAAGAAAGATTTAAAGATGAAAAGATCTATGATGGCAATAACATTGTTGGCGTTGAAGTTACAAAAGGTTACAGTGGAGGAAACGACAAAACAGACCATCAAGTGAATGCCATATCAGGTGCTACAATGACAGGCAATGGTGTGACAAATATGATGAAAGAAAGATTGGCTAAATACAAACCTTTCTTTGAAAAATTAAAAAATTCTAAACTCGCAATACAATAAATTATGAGTGAACAGAAAAAAGAAATAAAAACGAAAGAAGAAAAGAAAAAAGAGGAAATGATTCTCTTTTTATCGAAGTCTGAAGAAAAAGAAGCTTTTTTATCAAGAGCTAATAGAAAATTACTCACAGATCCATTAAACGATGATAATCCTATAACCGTCCAAATGCTTGGAATTTGCTCTGCTTTGGCAATTACAGTCCAACTCAGACCAGCAATAGTGATGTCTTTGGCAGTTATTTTTGTAACGGCTATGGGGAATGTTGTGATTTCATTATTGCGAAATTTAATTCCTAATCGTATCCGTATTATCGTACAATTAGTCGTGGTTGCTTCTTTGGTTATAGTGGTTGACCAAGTATTAAAAGCTTTTTTATACGATGTCAGCAAACAGCTTTCCATTTTTATTGGATTAATTATAACCAACTGTATCATTATGGGTCGCTTAGAAGCCTTTGCCTTAGGTAATAAGCCGTGGAAATCATTTTTAGATGGAATTGGAAATGGAGCTGGCTACGGTATAATTTTAATTATAGTTGCCTTTTTTAGAGAATTATTAGGCTCAGGCAAACTATTAGGCTACGAAATATTAGGTCATAAAGGTTTGACTTTAGCCGATTCAACTGGACTTTATGCCTTAGGTTATGAAAATAATGGATTTTTTCTATTATCGCCAATGGCACTTATTATAGTCGGTCTTGTGATTTGGTATCAACGCTCTCGCAACCGCAAACTTATTGAAGAAAGTTAATAAAAATTTTATAATTTAAATCATATGGATTTATTGAATTTATTCGTAAAAAGCATTTTTATAGAAAATATGATATTTGCTTATTTTTTAGGGATGTGCTCTTATTTAGCCGTTTCTAAAACCGTAAAAACCGCTGTTGGTCTTGGTGCGACTGTCATATTTGTATTGCTTATCACAGTGCCACTCAACTATTTGATAGACACTTATTTATTACAACCAGGAGCTTTAAGATGGCTCAGTGAAGATTACGCTAATATCGATTTAAGCTTCTTAAGCTATATTATGTTTATCGCTGTAATCGCTTCTATGGTTCAATTGGTTGAGATGGTTGTAGAAAAGTTTTCACCCGCATTATATGGTTCGCTCGGTATATTTTTACCATTGATTGCCGTAAACTGCTCTATTCTTGGTGGCTCATTATTTATGCAACAAAAAGATTTTACTGGCATAACAGAAGCAATCGTTTATGGTGGTGGAAGTGGAATAGGTTGGTTTCTCGCTATTTTAGCTATTGCGGCAATAAGAGAAAAAATTGCTTATTCCAATGTGCCTGCTCCGCTTAAAGGCTTAGGAATTACTTTTATTATTACTGGCTTAATGGCTATCGGTTTTATGAGTTTTATGGGTATAAAATTAGAAGGAAATGAAGATACAAAAGAAAAAACCACAGCATCTACTATACAAATAGAAAAAAATAAACCTGATAGCAAGACTGTCGAAGTTACTTTAAATAAAACTAAAAACGAATAAACAAAAGGTATTATGGATGTTATTTTAGCGAGTGTAATTGTTTTTTTAGTCTTGATAATACTTTTGGTTATGGTGCTATTAACCGCCAAAGCCAAATTATCACCTTCAGGACCCGTAACAATTAATGTTAATGACGAAAAAGATATGGAAGTCAGTTCAGGTTCAACGCTGTTGTCCACACTTGGCGAAAACAAATTGTTTTTACCATCTGCTTGTGGTGGTGGCGGAACTTGTATTCAGTGTAAATGTATTGTTAAAGAAGGTGGCGGTGCAATATTGCCTACAGAAGAACCTAATTTTACCAAAAGAGAAATAGCAGAAGGTTGGCGTTTAGCATGCCAAGTCAAGGTGAAACAGGATATGAAAATTGAAGTTCCAGAAGAAGTTTTTGGAATTAAAAAATGGGAAGCAACTGTGGTTTCTAATTACAATGTCGCTTCATTTATTAAAGAATTTGTAGTAGAAATTCCTGAAGATATGGATTATAAAGCTGGTGGATATATTCAAATTGAAGTACCACCTTGCGAAGTGAAGTTTGAAAATATCGACATTGAAGCCCATCCAGAAGAGCATCCAGGTCAGCCTGACAAATTCCAAAAGGAATGGGATAACTTTAAACTTTGGCCTTTAGTGATGAAAAACAATGAAACTGTAGAACGTGCTTATTCTATGGCTTCATATCCAGCTGAAGGACGAAGAATTATGTTGAATGTGCGTATCGCTACGCCACCATTTGATAGAGATAAAGGCGATTGGATGAATGTGAATCCAGGTATAGCATCTTCTTATATCTTCAGTCTAAAAAAAGGCGATAAATGTGTGATTTCTGGACCTTACGGCGAATTTTTTATCAATGAAAGTGAAGCAGAAATGCTTTACGTTGGCGGTGGTGCTGGAATGGCACCAATGCGTTCGCACTTGTATCACCTGTTCAGAACTTTAAAAACTAATCGTAAAGTTACCTATTGGTATGGCGGTCGTTCTAAACGTGAATTATTTTATGTGGAACACTTTAAAGCTTTAGAAAAAGATTTTCCTAATTTCAAATTTTATATGGCACTTTCTGAGCCCTTAGAAGAAGATAACTGGAAAGTAAAAAAAGATATTGACGATGAAGAAGGTGATGGTTTTGTCGGGTTTATCCACCAATGTGTAATCGATAATTATTTAAGCAAACACGACGAACCAGAAGAGATTGAATTATATTTTTGTGGTCCACCATTGATGAACCAAGCGGTTCAAAAAATGGGTGAAGATTTTGGTATCCCAGATGAAAACATCAGATTTGATGACTTCGGTGGATAAAATCTATTTATAATTAATACAACCCGAGTCAATAACTCGGGTTTTTTTATCGGTATGGCAGAGCTTAGCAAACAAGAACTTCACAATTTAGCCATGAATATTGTTGGCAAAGATCTCGAAGATCAGGGCTATGAGTTTTTAGCCGTAAACAGTAAGCTTAAAAAAAATCCACAATTTGTGGCTCTTAAAAACAAAAAACTGCATTTTGTTGTTGTTCGAGCAATTAGCTACCCAGACAACCCAAGGGTTTATGACGATAAGTTGATGACCAAAATGAAAAACCACGCCGATAAATTTAATGCACTGACTTTTTTTGCTGGCGTCGGTCTTGCCAATCGTTCAGACTATGAACGTCCATTGACTAAAACAGACGATTATGTGGTTAATTACAATGGTATGATTAAAATTGAGTAACTGATGAAAAATTTTGCGTTTTATATTATTTGTTTCATCACAGTTTTACTGATTTTTTCTTGTAGCCCAAAAAAATATGAACTGAAAGGTAATGCCTTGGGAACAACTTATTCTGTTAATTATTTTTCTGAAACCAAGCAAAATTTTAAACCGCAATTTGATTCTATTTTCAATGTTATTAATCATTCTTTAAGCACTTATATACCTGATTCAGATATTTCAAAGCTCAATCACGGTAAAAATATTAAGGTCGATAATCATTTTAAAAATGTTTTCAAAGCATCTAAACTTATTTATAAAAAAACCGAAGGCTATTTTGACCCTAGTATTGGTTTGATGGTTAATGCATACGGGTTTGGTCCAGAAACTTACGATATACAATTGACTGAAAAAACTATTGATTCCTTAATGAATTTTGTAGGATTTGATAAGTTTTTATTAAAGAATAACACATTACAAACTCATTTACCTTCTTTTTATTTGGATTTTAATGCCATAGCCAAGGGTTATACTGTTGATGTTTTAGCTGATTTTTTAAAAAGTAAAAACATCGATGATTTTTTTGTGGAAATAGGTGGAGAAATTGTTGCTTATGGTCAAGATCACGACCATGATAAAATATGGAATTTTGGAATTGAAACACCAATAGAAAACAACACAAATAGAGAGTTGTCTTACGCCGTTATAATAGAAAATAGAGCTTTAGCCACATCTGGTAATTATAGAAAATTCAAAACGGATTCTCTTACAGGGCAAAAGTTTGTTCACACTATAAACCCTAAAACAGGATTAGCCAAAAAATCTAATGTTTTAAGTGCTTCTGTCATAGCCGATAATTGCATGACTGCCGATGCTTATGCTACTGCTTTTATGGCTATGGGTTTTGATAAAGCAAAACAAATCATTGAAAAACAACAGATTAATGCTCTTTTGATTTACGTCGATGAAGCCAATACAACGCAAACCTATATCTCTAACGGTTTAAAGCCAATAGTTTCTGCACTTTAACTTTTAATTTTATTTTAGTCAAAATCTCTTATAAAAATAGTATTTTAGACCAATTTTAATTTGAATTTATGAAGTCTAAATATTTTATCTATTCTTTTCTTTCGCTTTTAATGATATCAATATTTGCATTTAACCTTAATGCACAAGATCTTCAAATTCCAAAAACTGAGCCAGTTGTTACTTCACACAAAGTCAATATTAAAGGTCAAAGTATCAATTATACCACAGAAACGGGAATGCAAGTTTACCACAACAGTGATGGCAAAGCCAAGGCTGATTTGTTTTATGCCTACTACAAACGTTCTGATGTAAACAATATCGAAAATAGACCTTTGTTGTTTTCTTTTAACGGTGGTCCAGGCTCAGCTTCAGTATGGATGCATTTGGCTTATACAGGACTGAGAGTTTTAAAAATAAGCGATGAAGGTTTTCCTGTTCAACCTTACGGGGTTAAAACCAATCCAAATAGCATTTTAGATATTGCTGATATTGTGTATATCAACCCAGTCAATACAGGCTATTCACGACCTATCAAAGATGAAAATGGAAAATTTAATAGAGATGAATTTTTTGGAGTTCAAGCCGATATCAAATATCTATCAGAGTGGATGAATGCATTTGTCCAAAAACACAACAGATGGCTGTCTCCAAAATATTTAATTGGTGAAAGTTATGGCACAGTTCGGGTTTCGGGACTTGCTGATGAGCTCCAAGACAGACAATGGATGTATATCAACGGTGTGATTTTAGTTTCGCCTACGGAATTGGGTAACTTCAGAAATGGCATACTTGAAATTGCAAATCGCTTACCTTATTTTACTGCTGTAGCTTGGTATCATAAACAATTGCCTGCTGAACTTCAACAAAAATCTCTTGAAGAAGCCTTAAAATTGTCGGAACAATTTACAATGAATGAACTTATTCCGCTTTTATATAAGGGTGGTTTTAAAAGTCAACAAGACCTATATCAAGCGGCTGAAAAAATGGCCTATTTTTCTGGGATAGATAAAGATATTTTTATAGAACATAATTTGGATTTTAGTTATAGCAATTTTTGGAAAATGTTACTCAAAGATGAAGGCTTTACCTTAGGTCGTTTAGATTCTCGTTATCTTGGCATAGATCGTCAAGTTGCAGGAACGAGACCAGATTACAATGCAGAACTCACCGCTTGGTTACAAGCTTTTACGCCAGCCATCAATCACTACATCAAAAATGAACTCAAATTTGATGTGCCTTTAAAATACTATATGTTTGGTCCAGTAAGACCTTGGGATAGAAAAAATAGCCAAAACAATACTGGTGAAAGATTGCGTCAGGCGATGGCTCAAAATCCAAGTTTGCAAGTCTTTATTCAATCTGGATATTTTGATGGAGCAACAACCTATTTCAATGCCAAATATACGATGTGGCATATTGATCCGAGTGGAAGAATGCAAGACCGATTTCATTTTAAAGCCTACAAAAGCGGTCATATGATGTATTTGCGAAATGAAGATTTGAAACAAGCCAATGACGATTTAAGAGAATTTATATTGCAAAGTTTACCTGAAAAAGGCAAACCCATTAAATACAACAGAAAATAGCTTACAAAATTCATGATAGACTATTCATCTAAACTTTTAGAAAATGCCGTCGAAGAGATGTCGAGATTTCCTGGCATAGGAAAACGTTCGGCATTGCGTTTAATTTTGCATTTGCTCAATCAACCTGAAGAACAAACGGTTGACTTAGCTCAGGCTTTAGTGAAACTGAGAACAGAAATTAAATTTTGTAAAAATTGCCATAATATCAGTGATTCTGAGCTTTGCGAAATCTGTCAAAGTTCAAAGCGTCAAAATGAGATAGTCTGCGTTGTAGAAGATATTAGAGATGTGATGGCTATTGAAAATACACAACAATACAAAGGCTTATATCACGTGTTAGGCGGAAAAATCAGCCCGATGGATGGAATTGGTCCTCAAAACCTGAATATTGACAGCTTAGTCCAAAAAGTAAAAGACGGTAAAATTGACGAAATTATCTTTGCACTAAGCTCAACAATGGAAGGCGATACCACAAACTTCTATATCTATAAACAAATTCATAATTACAATGTTAAAACATCAAGTATAGCTCGTGGTATATCAGTAGGAGACGAATTAGAATTTGCTGATGAAATCACTCTTGGAAGAAGTATCATCAACAGGCGACCTTTTGAAACTACTTTAAAACCTTAAAAATTGAAAGTCTCTGTAATCATTGTGAGTTACAAAGTGCCTTATCACTTAATGCTTTGTTTAGAAAGTTTAAACTCAGCCATCAGAGATTTAGATGCTGAAATTATTGTGGTTGATAATGCTTCAAACGATAAAACTTCTGAACTTGTTTCAAAATACTTTCCTCAAGTAAAATTTATACAAAACCCCAACAACGATGGCTTTTCAAAAGCTAATAATATTGGCATCAATCAAGCTAAGGGCAAATACATTTGTCTGATCAATCCTGATACCGTAATCTCAGAAACATCTATAAAAGCAACTATCAAAAAACACGAAAGCTTTGATAATTGTGGAATTTTAGGTCTCAGATTGATTGATGGCACAGGACATTTTTTGCCAGAAAGTAAAATCAATAAATTGACCTTAAAAGTTGCGGCATTAAAGATGTTAGGCTTCTCAAAACAATATTATAACAACAATTTATCAGAAGGCGAAGAAGGACAAACCACAACGCTTGTCGGCGCTTTTATGTGTTTTAGGAAACAAGATTATGAGCGATTAGAAGGATTAGACGAACGCTATTTTATGTATGGTGAAGATATCGATTTGTGTTATCAATTCACCAAAGCTGGATATCAAAACTATTATTTAGGTAAAGAAAGTTTGATACATTTTAAAGGAGAAAGCACATTACGAGATGATGTTTATTTTAAACGTTTCTTTGATTCGGTCAAGTTTTTTTTTACAAAACACTATTCCAATTCAAAATTGATGATAGGTATTCTATCCATCTTTTTCATCATTGCCAAACGATTCAAAAAATCTGATATGCTTAAAAAAGCAAATGTCAAACCCGATTACAATAACATTTTTTACATCGGTCAAAATAAAGAGCTCTATCAAAAACTAAAGATCCATTACAATAAGAATATCAAAACTTTAGAACCAAAACAAATTGATAGTCAAAACTACAAAGACAGTCTTATTGTTTTTGACACCAAAACGCTATCATATCAGCGGGCTATAGATTTTATGCTTAAAAACAACAATTCAGGAAATGCCTTTAGATTTATTCCCCAACATCTTGGTGTTTTGATAGGAAGTGATAGTAGCACATCTCAAGGTGAAGTGGTGTTTTTGAAATAATGATATTGATAAAATCATCAAATCATTTATCTGTTTTTTGCAATTTTTAAATTTATACTTGTATTTTTAAGCTTTTTATAACAAAATAAAATCTTAGTTGTGAGTGATAATATTTAAATTTGATGATATAAATCAAAAAATTTTTAATTATGTCATTTAAACTACCAGATTTAGATTATGCTTATGATGCACTTGAGCCTCATATTGATGCTAAAACTATGGAAATTCATCATAGTAAACATCACGCAGGTTATACGAACAAATTAAATGCGACCATTGAAGGCACAGAAAATGATGACAAATCAATTGAATTTATTTTGTCAAATTTAGACCTCTCAAACTCAGCGATAAGAAATAATGGTGGAGGTTATTACAACCATTCACTATATTGGAAAATTATGTCGCCAAACGGAGGAGGTCAACCCAGCGGAGATTTATTAGAAGCTATAAATAAATCATTTGGTTCTTTTAATGATTTTAAAGAAGCGTTTTCTAAAGCGTGAGCCACACAATTTGGCTCAGGTTGGGCATGGTTGACCGTTCATGAAAAAGGTGGAGTAGAAGTGTGTTCTACGCCTAACCAAGACAACCCACTGATGCCTAATATAGGTTGTGCTGGTGTTCCTATTCTTGGTATTGATGTATGGGAGCATGCTTACTATCTCAATTATCAAAACAGAAGACCTGATTATATTGAAGCCTTTTTTAACGTCATAAATTGGGATGAAGTTTCAAAGCGTTACAAAGAAAATAAATAACATCTCTTTCTCTCATATTAAAAACAGTAAATCTTTTTTGATTTACTGTTTTTTTTTATTTAAAGTCCTAATTTTGTTAAATGCTAAAACATAGAATAATAACAGATAGACTTGAGTGTGGCACTGATGAAGCAGGACGAGGTTGTTTAGCTGGACCTGTAACCGCAAAGACTGTTATTTTACCTGCAGATTTTTCTAATTCTTTAATCAACGACTCTAAGCAACTTTCTTTAAAAAAAAGAGAAAGTTTAAAATCTATTATCAAAAAAGAAGCTATTGCCTATGGAATCGCTCATGTGTTTCCTGATAAAATAGACAAAATCAATATTTTAAATGCATCAATTTTAGCTATGCACAAAGCCATAGAGCAATTAAGTCCACAACCGGAATTTATTTTAGTTGATGGAAATCGATTTAAAAACTTCAAAAATATAAATCATGAATGCATAATTAAAGGTGATGCAAAATACCTTAATATTGCAATGACTTCTGTTCTTGCTAAAACATCTAGAGATGAATTTATGCTTAAATTACACCAACAAAACCCAAAATATCATTGGAAACAAAATAAAGGATATCCAACAAAGCAACACAGAGAAGCCATACAAACATATGGAGTTACATCTCATCATAGACAAAGCTTTAAACTATTGCCCGACCAGTTAAAATTAAATTTTGAAGTTCAATAAATTATGTCATAATCATCTTATGAAACGATATTTAATTTTAAGCTTACTGCTAATATTGGCATCATGTAGTCAAAATAAAATTGAAGAAAGTGAATCTATACACTTCATACCACCTGATGCAAAGACTAATTTTGAGCCACCAAGATTATTCAAAATATTTAGAAAAACTTGATAAACAAAACTTTTTAAGAACTCATAAAGAAAATTCAGTCATTAAATTTTGGTCGCTTCAGCATTGGCATGATTTAGTTGAAATGCCTGAAGAGTTTTTGTTAACCTATAATGTTATAGGTAAGAACAAATTAGCACAAACCTTGATAACTAAAGATTTTAAAAACTCAAGTATCCAAAAAGAGTCTAAATTAACTTATACCTACAATCAAATTAAAATAAAAACTTTTGAAACAAATAAACAAGAGTTTTTTATGACACAGTTAGCTGATAATACCATTTTTAGCACTTCAAAAATTATTATAGAAAATGTTATTAGAAATTATAAAGACAATATTAAAACGAATCAACACATCAAAAAACTATACGATGTGCTATCAGAGAATACGCCTTCTGTAGTCATAAACACTACATTTTTTTCAAAAGTCTCTAAGTTTTTTTTTACAAAAGAGTTTTCAAAAGAATTTCTTTCTCTCTCTGATTATATGGGGTTCGATCTTATTTTAGATGAAAATCAAATACTCTTTAGCGGAATTGTTTTGAAAACACAAGACAAATCCCATCTATGGTCAAATTTTAGAGAAATAAAGCCAAAAAAATCTTTTGTTGCTGAGGTTATACCAAGTTACTTTGTAAGTGCTAAAAGTCTTTTAATATCAGATTACAAAACATTTACACATCAAGAAAATTTAGTCAAAAAAACACCGATCAATGATAGTGTTTTTTTTGATATCAATGAAATAGCTCAATTTAACCTGCCATTAGGTAAGGGCGTAGCAATGGTGTCAAATGATATTAGTAAAACTTATGAAATGCTTAAGGATGATGCTTTACCTATAAAAAAATTTGGTGCTTATCAAATCTATCAACTAAATCATAAACTTGAAACAAATGCAGAACTTCAAAATTTTATAAAACTTGGCGAGCTTAAAAACTTTGTCGTTTTTCAAGATATCATTGTCGGTTCAAATCGGCTTGATGTATTAGAAGATATTATTATACAGGTTAATAATCAAAACGTATTGTCTCTGCAACAAAATTATAAAAATCACTTAAAATCACTCACCGACCAAAGTCATATCTTGTGGTTTACAAATTTAAGTCAGCAAAAAAACTTTTTTGAGCAATATGCTCAACCATCTTATAAAAATGATTTTAAAGCTTTTAATTGGAAAACTTATGGAATTGCAGTAACACAACTTATAGTTGAAGATGATTTTGCTTACTTTAATATTATTCATAAAAAGACTGATTTGGGCAATAATCAAAAAGCTGTTAAACAGTTAGCGAGGCTAAAATTAGAGTCAACAATACAGAATACAACGCAATTTTTTAAAAACTGGAGAACAGGTCAGTATGATATTGTTTATCAGGATATTAACAACGTTTTGCACCTTAAGGATACAAAAGGTAATCTCATTTGGTCAAAACCTTTAGACAGCCCAATAGTTGGTAAAATCAGAACCATTGATATTTATAAAAATACGCGTTTACAACTCGCCTTTGCAACTCAACATAAAGTTTATGTTTTAGATAAAAATGGAAATGAAGTTGACCCATTTCCACTTAACTTTAACAATAAGATTACACAAAGTCTCTCTGTTTTTGATTACGATAACAATGGGCGATATCGTTTTGTCGTGATTATGGACAATAGAATCAGAATGTTTAATAAACAAGGAAAACGCGTCAAAGGCTTTCAATTTAATAGAACTAAAACGCCTTTAGATTTGCCTTTGAAACACATTAGAATCGATAAAAAAGATTATATTTTAGCACAAGAAGAAACGGGGCAGTTACATATTTTAAGCCGAACAGGTAAGAATAGAGTTCAGATTGATAAGAATTTTGAACCTACACATAATGAATGGTATGAACATCAAAAGGAGTTTGTTTCTATGTCAAACAAGGGCCAAATCATTAAGATTAATCCAAACGGAGATGTGAGTATCAGTTCTAAGAAGTGGATTAATCCTAAGTTTGTGGCAAATCCAGAAATAATGGCAAGCATGTCAGAGAATCAACTTTATATCAATGATGCATCAGCAGAACTTCCTTATGGTGTTTATACTAACCCTTTCATAAAAAACAATTTTGTAGCTATAGCCGATTTGCAAGCACAAAAGGTTTACGTTTTTGATAAAAAGGCTAATTTGATAAATGGATTTCCTGTTTATGGCAAATCTATTTCTGACGTTTATAGCAAAAATAACGAGTTGATTTTGCTTTGTCAAGATTCTGATGATGCTGTTTTGATTTACAGTATTATAACAGAATAATTTTATTTAATGCTTTTAATCGATAACTAACAATAAGTTTAAACTAAATTAGAATGTTAGCTTGAATATATTTTACATTTGTAATTCAATTTAAAGTCAATGTCAGATTCTAGAAACTATGCTGGACAATTTCTCAAAAAAATTAACAAACGTGTAAATTGGCATAGTCATTTTACACTTTTTATTTTGTCTTTTCTTATCGCTTTTGGGCTTTTTTATTTAGTTAGCGATTCACAATTTAATGATACTCAGAATTATGTACTCTTTATTTTGTTTCTTTCTATTGCACTTTGGGTTACCGAAGCTATACCGCCTTTTGCTGTTGGTATTTTAATTATTGGCTATTTGGTTTTTACCCTTGGTAAAGACGAACCAGAAAACGTCAAAAAATATGTTCAAACTTGGTCAGATAGTGTGATATGGCTGTTTTTGGGTGGATTTTTTCTTGCCGAAGCCATGAAAAAAACAGGTTTAGATAAAGATTTATTGAGAATAACCATTCCAAAATTTGGAAATAAATCTAATGTTATTCTTCTCGGCTTGATGATGTTAACTGCAGTTTTGTCAATGTTGATGAGTAACACCGCAACAACTGCTATGATGATTGCTACAATTACACCAATATTAAAAAATTTAGGGTCTAAAGCAAGACTATCAAAAAATTTACTCATAGGCATTCCTGCAAAGATCGGTTGGCGGTATGGGAACCATCATAGGTTCGGCACCAAATGCCATTGTTGTTGGAGCTTTAGAAGGTGTTGGTATCAGAATTTCTTTTTTAGAATGGATGTTGTTTGGTATTCCAATAGCCTTAATTTTAATCTTAGTGTTTTGGTATGCCTTACTGAAAAAAAACCCCATTCAAACGAAGACTCTCCAACTTGAGAATTTATTTAATACTGCAGAAGACGCACCTCCTCAAAAACACGCCAAGCTACACAAACGATTAACTTTAATAATTTTAGCAGGAACACTAATATTATGGTTAACTTCAGGTTTTACAGGTATTCCTGTGGCAGTTGTTTCTGGTATTCCTATTATGGCTTTAACGATGTTTTCAATCATTGAGTCAGACGAAGTCAGGGCTTTACCTTGGGATACTTTGATGTTAGTTGCTGGCGGTTTAGCACTTGGTTTAGCTGTTCAAGAACAAGGTTTGGCACAGTATTTTGTGAGTTTAATTCCAACTTCAGATATTAACATTTATATTCTATATATAGCATTTGGATTATTTACAGTTGCATTTTCAAATATTATGAGTAACACAGCCACAGCAACCATATTTATACCTATTGCTATTTCTTTAATTATGAGCATTGATGTATCAAATGCTATAACTTTACCCATGATTATTGGGCTCTCTGCATCTTGTGCTTTGTTGCTTCCAGTGTCAACACCGCCAAACGCTATTGCCTTTAGCACAGGAATGCTCAAACAATCAGATTTTAGATTTGGTGGGATTTTTATTGGTTTGCTTGGACCATTTGTGGTAATTATGTGGTCAATGTTGATGATAGGGATGTTTTATTAGAACTCACTAAAAAAATTGTTAGAAAGCTGTTTGTTTAATTTTAATATAATTACTTTGTTCTTAAAAACTATTTTATTATGAGATTTTCATTTTCTTTATTTTTTTATTTTTTTGTCTTTTCAACAAGTTTTGGTCAATCTGAAAAAAATAAAGTTTCAAAATTTTATCAAGATTATAGTGAATATTTTGAGTTGCCCCGAGAGTCACTTTATCTTCACTTAAACAAAAGTAGTTATTTAAGAGGTGAAAATTTATGGTTTAGCGGTTATGCCTACGACAGACAAACCGGAAAGCTGAGCCCAAAAGTTCGAAATGTCGAGCTTAGGCTTTATGATGAAAAAGGTATAATGCTTCAGAAAAAATTATATCTTTCTATAGACGGAAAATTTAATGGTCAAATTGCTATAGATTCTACTTTTAATGACGGTGCATATTACCTTAAAGCTGAGACAAATTGGATGAAAAATTTTAATGAGGATTATGCTCACCTTCAACAATTTGAAATTATAGGTTCAAGTCAGACTAACACCAAACAAACTTTAAAGGCTTATGATTTACAAATCTTACCCGAAGGTGGGCATAGCGTTATTGACTGTGAAGGAGTCTTAGGTTTAAAGCTCATCAATGAACAAGGTTTAGGGGTTGAATTTGAAGCTGAACTTCTTGATAATGAAGTCCCAATTTTTAATTTTAAAAGCAATCGTTTTGGTTTAGCGAGACTAGATTTAAAACCTGAACCCGATAAAGTTTACAAAATTAAAGTCAAACTTCCTAATGGTAAAACAATAATAAAAACCGTTGACAATATCAAAACTTATGGTTATGACTTAAGGGTAAATAATATTATACCTGGTCAAACTCAAATCTACGTGTCATCTCATTTGTCTTCTTCATCTCAATACAACAATCGTCAAGTCAAATTATTGGTTCATCAAGAAGGTAAGCGTTTTGAAATACCCATAGAATTCTCAAAAGATAAAACTAGCATTGCTAAAGTTATCAATAAACAACAACTTTTTTATGGCGTGAATACTATCACATTATTAGTTGATGATGAACCTGTAGCCGAAAGATTAATCTTCATCAGAAAAAACAGCATCAACAATAAAAAAGATATTGATATTTCTGTAGAAAATTTTAAAAACGATACTCTGACTTTAAATCTGGCACTGCCTAACTACAGTGAAAAGGCACATCTCAGTATTTCTGTACTACCAGAAAATACTATTTCATATATTAAAAATCAAAATATTACATCTGCTCTTTTATTAGAACCTTTTGTGAATGGATATATAGAAAATAAACCTTATTACTTCAGCAATCCCAATCGTATTGTTGATTATAATCTTGATTTGCTATTGCTTACACAAGGATGGAGTCAATACAAGTGGAACAATATTTTTAACAAACCACCAAATGAAATTTATAAACGTAAAGATGGTCTAACGCAAAATGTTAATTTTAACGGTAAAATCCCTGATGATGTAGATAAACTTCTCATTTATAGCACAATTTATAATAAGGAGCAAGTGTTTGCATTAAGTGTTGATCAAACATTAAAACTTAAAAATAGATATCCATTAATTGGTGAGAAGATGGAATTTTCTTTCATCAACAAAAATAAAGATTTTATTAGACCGAATGTGGTTGTTGGTACTGAATTACAACTTAATAACGATAAGTTGAACAATAAAGATTTATTACCACCGCTTTCCAATTTGAGACAATTAAAGCTTGAACTCGATAATAACCGTCTTTATGCCAACTTTTTAGAAGGTGAACTTTTAGACGAAGTTATCGTTAAAGCTTCAAAAGAAAAAGAAGATAAAATCCAAAAAAACTTTGCATCTAATTTTAAAGATAATACCATAAAAGTCGATGAAGAGATGGCTACAACTTATCCTTTACTTTCAGATTATTTAAGCTATAGAGGTTATTTGGTAACAGACAATACGTCTAATTTTAGTATAAGAAATTTGACAAGAACATCTATTAATGGTAGCAATACACCAGTAGTTTACCTCAATGGGGTTCAATTGAACGACTTGTCAATTTTAGGTGGTTCACGTACAGCAGATTATGAAGAAATTTATATTGACAAAACTGGCTATGGTGGTGGTGTGCAAGGAGCAACAGGTATTATTAGGCTTCAGTCTAGAAAAACAGCTTTATTTACTAACGAAAATTCTGCCAAAACAGAATTACCCTATGCACAGTTTGAAATTAAAAAAGGGTTTGAGCCACCTAAACAATTCTACATGCCAGAATATGCATTTTTTCTAACCGATTCTTTCCAGCAAGTTGGTACTTTAGCATGGTTTCCTGATGTTGTAATAGAGCCTAATAAAAACACAAAACTCAATATTTTTGATACTGAACTTTACAAATTCAAATTGTTTATTGAAGGTATTGGTGAAGACGGTAGTATAATCAATATAGAAAAAATAATTAAAAGAAATTAAACTTAGAACTCACTCGTAAAATGAAACTTTAAACTCTTGTATTTATCTTGCGTCATTTGTAACGAAAAAGCAGAATCTGCTAAAAACACCAACTGATTGCGTTTGTCTCTAGCGAGGTATTTAGATTTTATTCGGGTAAATTCTTTAAACTCTTCGCTGTTTTCATCCTCAACCTCTATCCAACAGGCTTTATGCACGTTGATATTTTCATAAGAACATTTAGCACCGTATTCGTGTTCAAGTCTATATTGAATCACTTCGTATTGTAAAGCTCCAACCGTTCCTATTATTTTTCTGTTGTTCATTTCTAAAGTAAAAAGTTGAGCCACTCCTTCATCCATCAATTGATTGATGCCTTTGTTGAGTTGTTTTGATTTCATCGGGTCAGCATTGTTGATATATCTGAAATGCTCTGGCGAAAAGTTTGGTATCCCTTTATACATCAATTTTTCACCTTCTGTTAGTGTATCACCAATTTTAAAATTTCCCGTGTCGTGAAGACCGACAATATCGCCAGGATACATCTCATTTACTACTTGTTTTTTCTCAGCAAAAAAAGCATTAGGACTAGAAAATTTTAAATTTTTGCCTTGTCTCACGTGTAGGTAAGGTTTGTTACGTTCAAATTTTCCAGACACGACTTTTACGAACGCTAATCTGTCTCGGTGTCTCGGATCCATATTGGCGTGGATTTTAAACACAAATCCTGTGAATTGATCTTCATCAGGTTTCACTTCTCGTATATCACTCATTTTTGAGCGTGGTGATGGTGCAATTGTGATAAAACAATCCAATAACTCTCTCACGCCAAAATTGTTCAAAGCAGACCCAAAAAATACAGGTTGTAAGTTTCCTTTTTTATAAGCATCAATATCAAAATCTGGGTAAACACCTGTAGCTAATTCCACTTCATCTCTTAAATTCTTAGCGGCGGTTTCGCCTAACAATTCATCTAAATCTGGTTTGGATAGATCATTGATTTCTATGGTGTCTTCAATATCTTTTCGTGGGTCGCCAGTAAATAAATTGATATTGCTTTCCCAAATATTATAAATCCCTTTAAAATCATATCCCATTCCAATTGGGAAACTCAAAGGCGTCACCTTCAAATCTAATTTTTGCTCTATTTCATCGAGTAGTTCAAAAGCATCTTTACCTTCACGGTCGAGTTTATTGATAAACACAATCATCGGGATGTTGCGCATACGACAAACTTTCACCAACTTTTCGGTTTGTTCTTCAACGCCTTTTGCCACATCTATCACCACTATAACGCTATCTACAGCCGTTAAAGTTCTAAAGGTATCTTCTGCAAAATCTTTGTGACCTGGCGTATCTAAGATGTTGATTTTATTGTTTTTATATTCAAATCCTAAGACAGATGTGGCAACAGAAATACCACGTTGGCGTTCAATCTCCATAAAGTCACTCGTCGCACCTTTTTTGATTTTATTTGATTTTACAGCGCCAGCTTCGTTTATAGCACCGCCAAATAACAATAATTTTTCAGTTAATGTTGTTTTTCCTGCATCTGGGTGCGACACAATACCAAAGGTACGTCGCCTGTTGATTTCGTCTTTAAATTTCATGCTGCAAATTTAATTTTTTAACCAGAATAGGCGAGGAGAGAAGCTAAATCTTTTTTTAAAGGAGCTTGGTATTAAAATTAACGTGAGTTCGATTTATTGAAAACTGTAAATCAGATGATTACATGTTTTTGTAAGCAAATTTTATCATTTCGAACGAAGAATGAGGAGAAATCTCATCCTACAGAGATGTCTCGTCGCTCATGCTTCGCTCTATCGACATGACAAATGATTAAATATCTGTATTTTATATGAATATATTTTATTGGAATTTATATCGAACTCACGTTATTTTAAATGTCTCCCTTATATACGTGGTTTTTAAAATACCAGCCTGCTGTAGGTAGGTAAGTCAGTATTATACATTCATCTTATTAACGATATTATTCATTCAAATTGTCTCTTATTGAATTTAAACAATAAAAAAAAGAACAAAGTGAATTGTTCACTTTGTTCTTTATGAGCTTAGATATTAAAAAGATTTACTTTTTAAGTTTAATCATTACTTTTCTAGCTAATTTTCTAGAGTAAGTTGTGTTTGAATCTATATTTGGGTTAACACCTGAACCAATGGATTCAATACGAGACTCACTTATGCCAGCAGAGACTAAAATGTCTTTAATATATTTTGATCTTTTTTCAGATAAAATTTTATTGTATTCTTTATTGCCTATGCTATCTGTATATCCGATAAGCTGAATAGTTTCGTTAGGATTTTGTTTTAAGAAAGTAATAACGGAATTAACATCATTAATTGAAGCGACTTCAGGATAGACTTTGTCAAATCCAAAATAAACATTAACATAACCTTGTTCAACAAGTGATTTAAATGTACCACTACCACCTGATGTTTTAGATTTATTCAAATCAGATTTTGTAGCATAAGTTTTATTGAGTTCTTTTTCTAACTCATCAGGAACACCATTTTGATTTTGATCTATAGCAATTCCTTTAGTGTTCACAGCAACACCGTTGACAGTGTTAGGTTCATTATCAAGGTAATCAGGAACACCATCACGATCAGTGTCTGAAAGCTTATCTTTTAAGTCGTTAATTTCTTCTTTTAAAGATTGTGTTTCTGCATTTTCACTATGTTCTAAATGATACCAATCAATATTTTTTTGGCTTTTGCCCAAATTAATATTTAAACCAATAGACGCATTGAGCATTAAGCCATCAACCGAACCTGTAGTTGTATGACTAAATCCATCCCAATTAAATTGTTGAGTGGCATTAGCAAGCCCCATGAAATCCATCTTGAGTGAGACTTTATCGCTAATTTTATACATTGGGGTAAAACCTATAACAGCAGTGGCTGTGTAGTCCTCACCATCTGAAAAGTCAGTGGTTAAAACACCGACGCCAAAACCACCATATATTTGCAAGTTAAATCTTTGAGTCCAATTTTGGAAGTCTAATACGCTCCCTAAGTTTAAAACTCCTTCTAAACTTGATTGGATATAAGTCGAATTAAATTCAAATGTTGATTCATCTTCGTTTTCTGAAATATCATTGTATCCACCTTTTAATCTTAAACCAAATTTATCGTTAAACATATATCTAACAGCTAGATCTGCGTGCAAACCTGAAAAGGTTTTTGTGTTGGCAGTTTCAAAGATATTAAGTGAAGGGTTTGAAATATTTGTAAGAGTTCTTCCTGCTTTATTTCCACCTACACCAAATTCTATAAACCACTGATTGTAATCATCGAACTGAGATTTTTTATCGCTATCATTTTTTTCTTGAGAAAAAGCTATGGTCGATAAGAGAACAGATAATAATAAGATTAAGTTTTTCATTTTACTAAAATTTATAATTAGATTTATGCTTGGTTAATTTAAAACATATGCAAATTACGTGAAATATTAATAAAAAAACAAATTAAAAACCAACTTAGTAAAATATTATTTTAAAATTTCTAATTTTGCGAATTTTAATAACAATTTTTTTAAGCCAGCTTCTTCAAAATTTATCTCAGCCTTTTTGTCTTGACCAATGCCAGAAACGCCTATAACTTTTCCTTTACCAAACCTGCCGTGTTTAACTATTTGCCCAGACTTTATAGACATAACTACTTCATTAACAGAAGTTTGAGATGTGATCGGTTTAACTTTTCTCAATTTTCTTAATTGATTTTCAGTGGGTTTATGACTTGGTGGTGGTGTCCCTTTTTTAGGTTTGGTTTGACGTAGTTTAGATTTATCAACTTCATCAAAAATATCAGCGTCAATTTGGGGTTTGTAGCGATAAGAATCTTCTGAGATGTTATATTCTAATGCTGTATCATCAATTTCATCAATAAATCGACTTGGTTCTGCATCAATCAATTTTCCCCAACGGTAGCGGGATAAGGTATAAGTGATGTAAGCTTGTTTTTCGGCTCGTGTCAAAGCCACATAAAACAATCGGCGTTCTTCTTCAAGTTCACTTCGTGTATTCATGCTCATAGCCGAAGGAAACAAATCTTCTTCCATACCTACAATAAAGACATAAGGAAACTCTAAGCCTTTTGCTAAATGCACCGTCATTAATGATACCCGATTGCTATCGCCTTTTTCATTATCAAAATCGGTTGCCAGAGCAACGTCTTCTAAAAATTCACTAATTGAACCTGTGGCGTCTTCCACTTCATTTTGTCCTTCTACAAAATCTTTAACCCCATTGAGCAATTCTTCTAAATTTTCAACTCTTGTTATTCCTTCTGGCGTGCCGTCTTTTTTGAATTCTTGAAGTAAACCTGTTTTTTTAATCACCAAATCGGTGAGCTCAAAAGCATTGAGTTTTTGAGCCGTAATCTGAAAACTCTTAATCATATTCACAAAATTAATCAGCTTGGTTTGGATACCTTTATTGATAGGTAAGTCAATTTTTTGAATATTTTCGATGACTTCAAAAATAGAACGCTTGTAGTGATTAGCCGCCAATACCAATTTATCTAAAGTGGTTTGACCAATGCCACGAGCAGGATAATTGATTACTCGCTTGAGTGATTCTTCATCTTTGGGATTAACTATTAGTCGTAAATAAGCCAAAGTATCTTTTATTTCTTTACGCTGATAAAAAGACAAACCACCAAAAATGCGATATGGCATATCTTTTTTTCGCAAGGCGTCTTCCATAGCTCGACTTTGAGCATTGGTGCGATACAAAATGGCAAACTGGTCGTAATCCAATTGATTTTGCATCTGCAATTCAAATATGGTTGAAGCTACATATCGCCCTTCTTCAGCATCATTGAGTAAACGATTAACTTTTATCTTATCGCCTTGTGTATTTGAAGTCCAAACTACTTTTTCCAGACGTTTTTTATTTTTTTCTATCACCGAATTCGTCGCTTGCACCAAAGTTTTAGTCGAACGGTAATTTTGCTCAAGTTTGTAAGTTTTTACCTCATCATAATCTCTTTGAAAATTGAGAATATTATTGATGTTGGCACCTCTAAACGCATAGATACTTTGGGCGTCATCACCAACCACACAAATGTTTTGATATCTATCACTTAAAGCTTTTACAATTAAATACTGAGAGTGATTCGTATCTTGATACTCATCCACCAAAATATACTGAAAACGGTGTTGATATTTAGATAAAACATCAGGAAATCGCGTTAATAACTCATTGGTTTTTAACAATAAATCGTCAAAATCCATTGCTCCAGCTTTAAAACAACGTTTGACGTATTCTTCATAAATATCACCCAAGCGTGGTCGTTTTGCCATGGCATCAGCTTCTTGAAGTTCGGGATTTTGCCGATAAGCTTTAACGGTGATTAAGCTATTTTTATAAGATGAAATTCTGGAATAGACTTGTTTATATTTATAAACATCTTTGTCTAAATTCATTTCTTTGATGATACTATTGACCAATCTCTGAGAATCTTGGGTATCATAAATGGTAAAATTGGATGGAAAACCCAGTTTATCAGCTTCAAATCTCAGTAATCTTGCAAATACAGAGTGAAACGTTCCCATCCACAAATTCTTTGCTTCACTTGAACCAACAATTTTGGCAATACGATTTTTCATCTCACGAGTCGCCTTGTTGGTAAAAGTCAATGCTAAAATATTAAAAGGATCAACACCTTGATTCATCAAGTGAGCGATGCGGTAGGTCAACACTCTGGTTTTACCCGAACCTGCACCAGCTATAACTATCATTGGCCCATCTTTTTGCAATACGGGTTCGCGTTGGGCGTCATTCAATTCGTCTAAATATGCTTGCAAATTATCAGTTTTTTTAAAATTTCAAAATTAAATAAACCTTAATGAATTTAAGCTGAGATTGTATTTTAATTTCAAAACGTATTTTGATAGATTAAGGACAAGTAATGTAAGGAATTTGAAGAACTCCATTTTTTTTATCGATATCCGTTAGTGTTAAGAATACTCAAAATTACCCCTTTTTCTTGCTTCACCCTTATATATTTATATCTGAAGTACGCATCTTTCTCAAAGGCATACTCTTAGGGAAGGTTTAGTTTATGTTGAATCAGATTTGAAAGGTTTACGGCTTTTTGCGTTAGCTTAGCCATTTACAAATATATGATTTGTAAATAAAGTATATGGTGCACTCACTAAATTTATATCAAATTTTAAAGATGGTTCAACTCTTGAACTCGCATTATGAATTCTAAAAGATATTTGCCAACCTTCATTTAGAGAAACTAGCAAAGTCGTTGTTGAGTTTTCTTGATAAACTATGTCGATTAGCCTTGACGGCAATTTCAATTTAGGAATTTTTGCTTTTGGTTTTACTTTTTCAAATGGTAAATTTAAAGTTCCGTGCAAATTATAAGCTTGAATTTCAACTTTTTTATTGCCTTTAATCACTTTGTAAGAATCCTGATTTCCAATTAAATATTGAACCAAATTTTCTGCCACTATATTTGGGTTTTCTTTGTCTAAACGAAGTAATTCTTTTTTGAAAGCATTTAAAATTGGAATGTAAACCACTTCGTGCATATTCTCAATTGAAGACCATTTAATTGATTTGTCACTATCTCTTAAATCTGTAAGCATATCGAAAACTGGCTTTATTTCTTCAAAATAATCTTGCGAACAAGAAGCACCAAGCCATTTTTTACCAAAATTTATCTTTTGTGATAATCTTGAATGTTTTACAGCTCTATGATTATTTTTTGCAGAAATACCAATCTCCCATTTTTGTAAAGAGCGAATTATCAAAACATCTCGAACATCTCCAGTTTGTCCAGCTTGATCGCTGACTAATTCTAAAACTAAAATATCATCTTCATTAATTCCATTTGATAATCTAGGTTCGATATCTATAAGAAAATTAATTGAAGCACTTGCTGTTATATTAAAAGTTTCTTGCTCTTGCTCTTTAAAACTTTCAAAGAAGCCTTTAGCAGTTATATAAGGTTCATTTTTTGTGATTGATACACTTGTTATGTTTTTTAAACGCTCATAAAACTCAGTAAGCAGGGCATACTCAAAAGCCTTACCGTTTACTGTTTGACTTGCCATAAATTAAGATAAAATATTTTCTAGCTTCATATTTCTTTTAGAAACTGTTTTTTGTTTCTTTTCTGTATTTTCAATTTGTGATTTTATACTAATTGCAATATGATTTGCGAGATTAACAGGAACAGCATTGCCAATCATTTTATATCCAGTTGCAATATGATTGTAATAAAAAATAAAATCATCAGGAAAAGTCTGGATTCTTGCACATTCCCTGACGCTTAATCTACGATATAAATACTCTTTCCCAGGCACAAAAATACGTTTGTTTTGTTCTATGAATTTCATTTTTGGTGCTTGTGGATGAATAGGGGCGTGTCGCCCTCCTGCTTGAATTGTGTAAGATTGTTCATTCCAACTTCTCACTCTATTTCTAGACATAAACATAGATGAAAAACCACCAATCATATATTCGTGATTTGGGACTTTACAATTTTCTTTATTGGTTTTATTACCGTCCTTTGCAGGAACAGCTGAATTTTGTAAATCAGCAATTTTTTGTTGAAGCGTTACTTTTTCTTTTAATGGTTTTGGAAATTCAAAATTGAAATTAAGATCTTTCCGAATACCAATAAAAAAGACTCGTTTACGGTCTTGAGGAACGTCAAAATCTGATGCGTTTAACAGTTTGAAAGATAAATTATAACCAGCATTTTCAAAAAGTTGTTTTATCGTTTTTAGAGCTTCACTATGTCTGTTTAACAGCATTCCACTAACATTTTCCGCAAGAAAAAATTTAGGCTGTTTTGCTTCTAATATTCTGATAAAATCAAAAAATAATTGTCCTCGTTTGTCATTTATCCCACGTTTTGACCCAGCTTCACTCCAACTTTGGCAAGGTGGACCACCAATAATTCCATCACATTCAGGAACTTCGTCAGACTTTATTTCTACAATACTACGTCTATCAAGAATAGTATTCTTATGATTTTTTTCGTAGGTTTCCCAAATGTTTCTATCATATTCGTTCGCCCAAACAACATTAAAACCTGCTTTTTGAAATCCTAAATCGAGTCCGCCAGCTCCCGCAAAAAATGATACTAAATTCATATAATTACTGTGTTTGAAGTGATTTATTAAGCGCTCTTCTGTATTCTGCTTTTTGTTCAGCGACTTGTAAAAGTTGTTTTGTGCAATTTGTTTCGTAAATATGTTTTCCTATTTGGTCGGTTACATATTCGTTCCTCAATTCATTTAGATTTAATTTAAAGATTTTTGCAAGTTTTGGCAAGCGTTTTTCATCAAAATCTCTTTTTCCATTTTCAATTTTACTCAAATTTGCAGAGTCTAAATTCAGTCTAAGTGCAAGCTGAGTTAAAGTAAGTCCGTTTTCGTTTCTTAAAAGTCGGATGTATTCTCCAAATGTGGTTTCCATAAGACTTGTCATTTTTTGACAAATCTAATCTTTTTGTTTGAATAGTCAATTCAAATGTTGCAAAATTTCTGTTTAAGATTTGAATTATATTATAGAAAAAACTAAAAGTGATCAATTAATAAAATAGGTTTAGTATTAAACCTAACTAAATTGTATTTATCAATGATTATCTTTACACCCAAATTTTTTTAAACAATGACAGATTTTAATTTTTCAATTTTAGTATCTTTCTTTTTATCAAGCCTAATTGTTGGTGGTATAGCTTTTTATTTTTTTAAAACCCATATCGAGCATCTTCAGCAAAAACAACGTTTAGATATTCGACTTAAATATCAAAAAGAAACCTTGCCTATTCGCATACAAGCTTATGAAAGATTGGCTCTACTCTCAGAACGGTTATCTTTAGGTAATTTACTCAACCGAGTTACACCCATAAGCAATGACAAAAATGCCTACGAAGACTTACTTATTAAAACCATCGACCAAGAATTTGAGCACAATTTAGTGCAACAAATATATGTGAGCAATCAATGTTGGAATGTGATTAAAACCGCTAAAAACAGCACGATTTCTAAAATCAGAAAAACCAATATGAGCGAAAACATTAGCGATGCATTCAAACTCCGAGAAACATTATTAAGAGATTTACTCGACCAACAAAATTCACCAAATGACATAGCTTTACAACTGATTAAAAAAGAGTTAAGGACGTTGTTTTAAGTTTAAATTTCTTGCATCTTAATTGATTTGTAGAATCACTAAAATGGCTCTACTTTTGTAATCCAAACAATAAAAAATATGAAAGCATACGTATTTCCAGGACAAGGTGCTCAATTTTCAGGTATGGGACTTGATCTTTATGAAAATTCAAAAATAGGCAAACAACTTTTTGAAGATGCCAATGCTATTTTAGGCTTTCATATCACAAAAACGATGTTTGAAGGCTCTGCAGAAGACCTCAAACAAACTGAAATCACACAACCTGCAATATTTTTACATTCCGTCATTTTAAGTCAAGTTATAGGCGATAAATTTCAACCTGATATGGTGGCTGGTCATTCACTGGGTGAGTTTTCAGCTTTGGTGGCTAATGGCACTTTAAGTTTTGAAGATGGCTTAAAACTGGTACATCAGCGTGCCATAGCTATGCAAAAAGCCTGCGAAGCTCAAGAATCTACTATGGCAGCGGTTCTCGGACTTGCAGATGATGTTGTGGAAAACGTTTGTGATAGCACCGAAGGCATTGTTGTTCCAGCAAATTATAACTGCCCTGGTCAATTGGTGATTTCTGGCGAAGTAGAAGCAATAAATGCAGCTTGCAAAACTTTAAAAGAAAAAGGAGCTAAACGAGCCTTAGTATTGCCTGTTGGTGGAGCATTTCATTCGCCTTTGATGGCTCCTGCCAAAGAAGCCTTGGCTACTGCTATTGAAAATACCAATTTTTCAAAACCACAGTGTCCAATCTATCAAAACGTCAATGCTAAAGCCGTTGAAAATCCTGAAGACATCAAAAAAAATCTGGTTGAACAACTTACATCTGCTGTAAGATGGACACAAATTATGCAACATATGCTCAACGACGGCATGACACAATACATCGAAGTTGGTCCTGGTAAAGTGCTTCAAGGTTTAATGAAAAAAATTGACCGTAGGTTTCCAACTGAAAGTGCAAGTATTTAAATGATGAGTAAAATTAGAATCACAAAACAGTTTACCTTTGAAATGGCTCATGCCTTACACGGTTATGATGGCAAATGTAAAAATATACACGGTCATAGCTACAAACTTGACGTCTGTGTGATGGGTTCGCCAATTGAAGATAACACAAATCCAAAATGTGGAATGGTGATAGATTTTGGCGACTTAAAACATATTGTAAAATCTGAAATAGTTGATGTTTTAGACCACGCCATTATGCTTAATATTAACTCACCTCATCAAACTTTAGCTCAAGAATTAGAGTCTTCTGGACACAAAATTGTTGAAGTTAATTACCAACCAACAAGCGAAAATATGGTAGCTGATTTTGCAAATAAAATCCAAGCCAAATTGCATAAAAATCTCAAGCTTCATTCTATAAAATTAAGAGAAACTGAAACCGCTTTTGCTGAATGGTTTGCTACTGATCAACAATAGTAAATAACTTGATTTCGACTATGTTTAAGCCAAGCAAAAAAACGTCATTGGTAGTTAGATAATTTGATATGGATTTAAGGTTTTAAAATGGTTCACACAAAATTAATGTTAATCCCACATCATAAAAGACTTTAATTGCTTATTTTTGTCATAAACCCATTATAAAAAATTAGAACTTATGAGAGTAACTGTTAGTTTAATTATGCTATCTATTGTAATGTCTTCTTGCGTTTCTAAAAAGAAATTTGCTGAAGTCGAAAATAAGTATCAAGAAACTAAAGCTATGCTTGATAATGCTACAATGAAGCTTAATATTTGTCTAGATGAGAAAAAAGCTTTGACTAAGTCTTACGAAGAACAGCTTAAAACATTACAACGCACCAATGAAGCTTTAATTAGCACGCAAGGCGATTTAACTACTTTAACGCAAAAAGGTGCTGAAAATTTAGAGAAGACTTTAGAAAGTATGAAAGAAAAAGATCTTCAAATCAAAACTATGCGTGATGCTATCAATAGAAAAGATAGTGTAACATTAGCATTGGTAACAAGTTTGAAAAGTGCCGTTGGCAATATGGACGATGAAGATATTCAAATTAACGTAGAAAAAGGTGTTGTATTTGTTTCCATTTCAGACAAACTACTTTTTGGCAGCGGTCAATACCAATTAACAGACAGAGCCAAAGAAGTTCTTGGAAAAGTTGCCAAAGTGATAAAAGCAAAACCTGATTTTGAATTTATGGTTGAAGGTCATACTGACAACGTGCCTATTTCAAAACCATGCTTTGAAGATAATTGGGATTTAAGCACCAAAAGAGCAACTTCCGTTGTGAGAGTTCTTCAAAATGAGTATAATGTTGATCCAAGTAGAATGGTAGCAGCTGGTAGAGGTGAATATGTGCCTTTAGAATCTAACAGTGATAAACTTGGAAGAGCGAGAAATAGACGAACAAAAATTATAGTTTTACCAAAACTCGATCAATTTTATAACATGATTGAACAAGGTATGAAAAAGCTTTAAAAACTATCAAAAAGATATAAAACCTCAGCTTGCTGAGGTTTTTTTATGCCGAAATGTCAGGTGTTTTTATAAATAATAAAATATTTAAAAACTAAGCTGATATCAGTTATAGTCTTGTTTTAAAGAATATTTGTATTATATGTTAAGCAAACTTATTACTCTAATTCGTTACTCTGCATAATCATTGTAGTATATATGGCAACTATTAATTTTAAAATTAAAATATGAAAGTATTAGTTATTGGAGCTGGAAATATGGGGCTTACTTATTCTGAAGGTATGGCTCAGTCGGCTTTGCTCAACAGACGCAAATTAATGATTCACGATGTTTCTACAGAAACTATTGAATTGCTCAGAAAAGATGAACAATTTGATGTTTATGAAAAAATAGAAGATTGTTTGCCTGATGCAGACATCGTTTTTATAGCTGTAAAGCCTTATCACTGCGAAGATTTGTTTAAAAACATAAAACCCTACGTCAACAATCAACAAATTTTTGTATCCCTAATGGCTGGTGTGACCATTGCTAAAATTCAAGATTTATTAGGTATTGATAAGGTGGTGCGTACCATGCCAAACCTTCCTGCTAAGGTTGGTAAAGGCGTTACTTCTTTTACTGAATCTGATAGCGTTTCAAGAGTTGAATTGCTTATGATAAGAAACCTACTCGATACCACTGGTGCATCAATTCACGTTAAAGACGAAGATTTTATCAATAAATCTACTGGAATTTCTGGAAGTGGACCAGCTTACATTTTTTACTTTATGCAATCTATGCTTGAAGTCGCCAAAAAAATGGGCTTTTCAGATAATGACTCTAAAGTGTTAGTCAGCAATACCTTTGAAGGTGCGGTAAAATTGTTTAATGATTCAGACCTATCGCCAGAAACCTGGATGGATCGTGTAGCTTCTAAAGGCGGAACAACTCGTGCAGCCCTCGATTCTATGGACGATAATAACGTAAAAGAACTTATTAAAGATGCGACTTATGCAACTTTCAACAGAGCTGTAGAATTAGGTGAATAAAACTTATAATCTATGTTTAAAAAACGAATAGTTGTAAAAGTAGGAACCAATGTGATGACCAATAGAAATAATCGTATTGTTGGTCCTATTCTTAAAAATTTGGTCAGACAAATCGCTTACTTGTACGAACGTGATATCATTACTGTTTTAGTGTCATCGGGTTCTGCTATTGCTGGTAGAGAAGTTCTCGGCAAAAGCAATGAAGAAAACCCTTCTGTGAGGCGACAGATTTATTCTTCGGTAGGTCAACCAAGAATGATGAGACATTATTATACTATGTTTCATGATTTTGGTATGCGTTGTGCTCAAGTTTTGGCTACCAAAAGAGATTTTGCCCCTGGTAAATATCGCCAAAATATGATAAATTGTTACGAGGGACTTCTAAAAGAAGGTGTTATTCCTATTGCTAATGAAGATGATGCCGTTTCGCTGTCTATGTCAATGTTTACTGACAATGATGAGTTAGCAAGCCTTGTTGCTGATTTAGTAAATGCTGACACAATGATTATGTTGACCGATATTGACGGTTTATATACCGGACATCCAGAACACGAATCTTCTGAATTATTGCACGAAGTAAAAGTGCATGAAAACGTAGAAAAATACGTTCAAGAATCTGAAAAAGGCGAAGGCGAAGGTCGTGGTGGTATGGAATCTAAACTAAGAATTGCTAAAGAAACTGCATGTAAAAATATACCAACTTATATTGCTAATGGAAAAGAAGAAAATATCATTTTAGATATTTTGGATGGCAAAAAAGTTGGGACTAAATTTTCTGTTTAATCAAAATTTAAAAATCAAATTATGAAATTATTAGATACAACAACCAAAAACAACGTTTTGCAATCTATGATGAATATTATAGAGGATAAAAGACAAGATATCATAAAAGCTAACAAAAAAGACTTGGACGCTTTCAATAGAGACGATCAAGCACTTTACGACAGACTTGTGGTTGACGACAAAAAAGTTGACGGAATGATACAAGCCATCAAAGAAGTGAAAGATCAAGATGATCCCGTTGGTAATGTGATATCAGACACCACTTTAGATAATGGTTTGAAAATTATCAATAAAACCGATCCTTTTGGAACAATATTAATCATTTATGAATCTCGTACTGATGTTACAATTGAAGTCGCTGTTTTGACCTTTAAAGCCAATAACAAAATTTTACTTAAAGGTGGAAAAGAAGCGGTAAATTCTAATATTATTTTAGAAGAATGCTGGCACAAAGCTTTAGAAGAAAATGGTTTATCCAAAGATTGGATAAAATTGATGCACATCAATAGAGAAGAAACCCAAGAGTTTTTAAGAAATCCATCTGAAAAATTAGATTTAATCGTGCCAAGAGGCGGTGAAAGATTGATTGATTTTGTTAAAACGCACGCCACTTGTGCGGTATTAATCAGTGGTCGTGGTAACAATTTTTTATATGTTTCTGAAAATGCAGATTGGGATAAAACCAAAAAAGTATTAATCAATGCTAAAACTGATAAAATTTCAGGTTGTAACGCTTTAGACAAAGTGTTAATCGATGAAAAATTGCCCGATTTTGAACAGAAAGTTGTTGATTTAGGGAATACACTAAAATCTCATAAAGTTGAAATTTTAACAGATGCCAAAGTTTCCCAAGTGCTTAAAGACGAAGCAAAAGTTGAAAATGAAGACACGTGGTATGAGGAGTTTTTGGCTATGAAAATTGTTCTATCTTCTGTAAGAAACTTTGATGAAGCTGTTGAGAAAATCAATAAATACTCAGGGAAACATTCGTCTATCATTATGACAGAAGATGCCGATGAAGTGACTCAATTTATGGAACAAATTGACTCTCTCGCTGTTTATCAAAATGCTTCTTCTCGTTTCACTGACGGCGGACAAATGGGCGTTGGTGCAGAGTTGGCTATATCAACCGATAAACTACATCACCGTGATTCACTAGGACTTAAACAATTGGTAACCAATAAATATTATGTTTATGGCGATGGACACGTAAGAGTTTAAAATAACGCGAGTTCGATTTATTGAAATCTGTAAATCAGATAATTACATATTTTTGTAAGCAAATTTTGTCATTTCGACGAAGAATGAGGAGAAATCTTATCCTACTGAGATGTCTCGTCGCTCATGCTTCGCTCTGTCAACATGACAAATGATTAAATATCTGTATTTTATATGAATATATTTTATTGGAATTTATATCGAACTCACGTTAAAATACTAAACTCTATAGTTTAAATAGCGGTCTTAAAACAGATTCTGAACTAAATTCAGAATGACAAAAGTTTTAAGACCGCTATTTTTATTTCCCCTTAAATTTGGGTTGACGCTTTTCAACAAATGCATTCACACCTTCTTGATAATCTTCGGTTTGAGCTGAAGCAATTTGATATTTAGACTCTAAAGCCAATTGGTTTTCTAAACCATTTTCAAGACTTTGGTTCATAGCTTTTTTAATAAAGGCTAAAGCTTTGGTCGGCATATTGGCGAGACGATGTGCCAGTTTATCGACTTCATTTTCAAAAGTTTCTGAAGAATAGTACGTATAAATCATCCCCATACGTTCAGCTTCAAAGGCATCAATTTTGTCACCGAGCATCGCTAGGGCAGAAGCACGTTGAAAACCGACAAGGCGAGGTAAAAAATAAGTGCCACCACTATCTGGAATAAGCCCAATTTTACTAAAAGCTTGTATAAAACTGGCTTTTTCACAAGCCACAACAATATCACAACACAATGCTAAATTGGCACCAGCACCAGCCGCAACGCCGTTAACGGCAAGAATTACAGGGATTTCTATATTTCGAATGCGAGTGACAATGGGATTGTAATGCTCTTCAAGGATTTTCTTAAACCCTGGGTTTTCGTCGGGATTGGCAACTTCTTGTAAATCTTGACCTGCACAAAATGCTTTGCCTTTACCAATCAAAACAATAGCTCTTGTTGTTTTGTCTCTTATACAATCATCGAGATGTTGTTGCGCTGATAACGCCATCTCGCGATTAAAGCTATTAAATTTTTCAGGACGATTAAGATACAGATAAGTAACGTTTTGATTTTGTGTTTTAACAATGCTTGACATAAAATAGATTTTGTTATAAAAATACAAATACAATCTTAAACATTAAATTTTATGAGTTGTTTTCTAAAGACGTATTTTCAGTAGCTTTTGTCAACTTTTCTTTTAATTCTTTATAATTTGAGGTTACAATAGAATAAGACTTGTTGTTGTTTTTCAATTTAAATCGAACGGCTGTACCGAATTTTGTATTAAATAACATATCGCCTTTCAAATTGTAACGCCAACCTATACCATACCACATTGAAGGTTTATAAATTTCAATACTTGATTGATCTATCTCTTGAAGTTTAAACTCTTTTTTAAAAACGCCTATGCCAAATTTCACCTTCAAATATTCGTTAGATAAAACTATTTTCATATCATAAAATAGGAGGAAGGCTACTAAAATAAGAGCAACATTAAAAAAAGTAAGACCAATCGGTATAGTTTCACCTTCATCATTGGTGATGTTTTCAACATTAAAGCCAATAACTAAAATGATAATGAGGACGATAATACAAACCACCCAAATCAGGATAGTATTTTGTTTTTCAAAATAGGTAATTTTAGACATATTTTTATTTTGATTTAGTTCTAACAAAAAGGGCAACAATAGCCGTCGTAACTATACCAAATATTGGTGCAAACATTAAAGATTGAAGCATATAATTTTGTGTGTTAAAATAATCAAGGGCTTCCGGCTTAGTCATCATTTCTAATTCAACGCTCTTTTCAATGGCATTACCGAAAAACTCTGGAGAGATATATTCTACCGAAGCATAAGTGCTAAGTGGTGTAAGTAAACTGATCATTAAAGTTAATATAAGTCCACTGATAAAAGCATTTTTGTAATTCATAACACCGTTATAAAACTTACGTTTTTTTTCTTTTAAAGCTAATACATAAATCAGAATAGCAGGAATGGCGTAGAGATTAGTGTAAATAGGTTGCTGTTCAATATACTCGTGATGTAAGCCTGATATTTTTTCTAAGTAAATCCACAGCAAACTCATCAATATAAAAATGATAGTCCATTTGAATTCGGTTTTGATTTTAAACATGGTTGGTTGGTTTTAAAAATTAATTTTTAAATATAATTCATTTTCTCTAATCTTTGACATATAGCTACTTTCTAAAATAATATATTTGCACCCAAAACCATCTTTATGTCTATTATAGAAAGTATCATCATAGCTATTATAGAAGGGCTTACTGAGTTTTTGCCAGTCTCATCTACAGGACATATGATACTCGCTAAAGCCGCTCTTGGGATTACAGAAGACGGTGGTTTTGTAGATTCATTTATTGTGTCTATTCAAATTGGTGCCATTTTGGCGATTATTGGTTTGTATTATAAACGCTTTCTTCAAGGCATTGATATTTATGTGAAGCTAATGGTCGCATTTATTCCAACAGCTATCATAGGGTTGTTGGCGTATGATATTATTAAAAGTTATTTGTTTAACCCGACTGTTGTCGCAGTAGCCTTAATCATTGGCGGTATTGTCTTGATTTTAATTGATAAAAAAGTAGTGGCAAAAGAAACGCAAGTCGTTGATTTGAGTCAAATCCCAATTAAAAATGCGGTGTTTATTGGTTTGTTCCAATGTCTGTCTATGGTTCCAGGAACATCACGAGCAGCAAGAACTATTATTGGTGGGATTTTTAATAAATTCAATAAAACCCAAGCTACGGAGTTTTCATTTCTGTTGGCTGTTCCGACTATGATTGCCGCAACAGGTTACGATTTGTATAAAACGCCAGTTTCTTTTACAAATCACGAAATATTAATTCTTTTGATAGGAATGATAGTGGCTTTTGTAAGTGCTTTTATTGCAGTCAAAATATTTATCAAGTTGGTTGTCGCCTATGGTTTTAAACACTACGGTTATTATAGAATTGGGATAGGAATTGTTTTTCTATTTGTCAGTTGGGTCATAGGTGTTGATTTAGGGTTTTAACATCTTCATATCTAAAACAATCTGTAGTATGGTCATTGGTCATACCTACGGCTTGCATAAATGCATAGCAAGTTGTTGAGCCTAAAAACTTAAACCCATTATTCTTTAAATCTTTGCTCATTAAATCAGAGATATCGGTTTTTGTTGGAATTTCAGATGCAGATTTGAACGCATTTTGGATAGGTTGATGGTTAGCAAACTTCCATAAATATTTAGATAGACTTCCGTGTGTTTTCTGAAGGTTTAAAACACAATTGGCATTATTGATAAAGGCTTTCACTTTTAATCGATTTCTGATAATGCCTTTGTTTTGTAAAAGCTCTTCTACCTTTTGCTCCGAAAAATGAGCTACTTTTTCAATGTCAAAATTATGAAAAGCCTTTTTATAATTATTTCTTTTTTGCAACACGGTCAGCCAACTCAAACCCGCTTGAGCACTTTCTAAACACAACAGTTCAAATAATTTTTGGTCGTTATAAACAGGCACGCCCCATTCGGTGTCGTGGTAGTGTTCTTCAAGTGGATGTTTTGTTGCCCATTCACATTTTGTCATATTTTTTTGGGTTGACTAAATTAGAGTAATTTATTTTTTATTTTAAAACATTAGGCATTTTGGCTTTAAACCTTTCAAATCTCGGATTTGACACATTCTGAATATATCTGTTATTAGGGTGTTTCTTTTTGTAATTCTGATGATATTCTTCTGCAATCCAAAATTTTTCAAAAGGTTTGACTTCTCTCGCTATGGGTTTATCGTAATGATGTTGAATAGACTTTATTTTATTTTCAATGATGTTTTTTTCTTCATCATTTTGATAAAATAGTATAGAACGGTATTGATTTCCTATATCCGGACCTTGACCATTGATTTGAGTTACATTTTGTGATGCAAAATACACATCAACTAAAGTTTTAAAGCTTACAATATCACTGTTATATATCACTTTTACAGCTTCGGCATGACCTGTTTTTCCAGTATTGCTTTCCTCGTAGGTTGGGTTTTTAGTATGTCCTCCAGAATAGCCAGAAATCACTTCTTTTACGCCTTTTACATTTTCGTAAATAGCTTCTACACACCAAAAACAACCGCTAGCAAAATAGGCAAATTTTAAATCTTGGTTGTCAATATAGTTTGAATAATTATGGTCTTGAGCGTCTGTTTTTTTCTCAACTTTATTGCATGCTAATGAGAAATTAGATATTAAAAGTATGATGAGTAATTTTTTCATCTATTTATGTTTTTCAGTAAAATTAAATATAATTATGAGTTTGAATTGATAGAACATTGTTAATATAAAACAAAAATTTATCGTCTTTGGTAGCTATTTATTATAAGTTGTCAATCAGTTAAATGACTGTTGACAATAAATGAGGTTTTCATCTAACATGTTGGTATATAAAATAAATAGGTATTTAAAAAAACTTTTCCTTGAAAAGAAACAAATGGTGTTGAAAAGAAAATATATAGTTGTGGCACATATAACTGAAAACTTCAATAACAAATTATAGAAATAATTGATTTTCAGTAATATAATTTTACGTTAGTCAGAAGGCTAAAGAACGACTACTTTTAAATAAAAATACTACATTTGTAATATGAATAAATGGACTAAACTAAGCATAGAGTATGCAAACCAAAGGTCGTATTTGGACGATTTGTTTCTAGTTTATCCAACTATTCCAGAAGGAATAAGGGAAATAAATAAAGATATTTGGGCAGAAGTTGAAAAATCATTCAAGAAAAAGGACAATGATTTACTGATAAGACAATTGTTGAAATTTGACTTATTCCCTATCAAAGACAGTTACATTGCATATTTAAAACGAGATGGCTCGGCTATTGACAGAAATCCAAGAACGATAAACCGAATCTGTGGTCGTCTTTATGAAATGGGTCTTGATAAAATATTTGAAAGATGTAGCGAACCAAAAGAAACTAATAGACAAATTAGCCCTATGTTTCGTGATTGGTTAAAAAGAAAATCGTTAGGAGTTGAACCAGTATCTTTAGATGAATTTTTAAGCAATGACAAAGACGCAATTTTAGATGCGGGAGATAATGCAATGATGAATTTTGCGAAAGAACATTTAGGTTATAATCACAACAAAGGATTAGACTTTGTCGGTCGGTTTAACAAGCAATTTGTGATTGGTGAAGCTAAATTTTTAACTGACTTTGGCGGACACCAAAATGCTCAATTCAATGATGCAATTAGCACCATTCAGGCAAAAGGTGTAAAAGCTGTGAAAATTGCCATTCTTGATGGAGTTTTATTTATTGAAGGAAAAAATAAAATGTATAAGTCAATTACGGAAACCTACAAAGATTATAACATAATGAGTGCTCTTGTATTAAGAGAGTTTCTTTATCAAATTTAAGCTTATGAAAAACTTACTAATAAAATCTGACAATATTAAAGGATTGAATTACTTGCTGAACGAAAAAGATTTGAAAGGTAAGATTGATTTGGTTTATATTGACCCACCTTTTGCAACAGGTGGAAACTTTACAATTACAGATGGTAGAGCTTCAACAATTAGTAATTCAAGAAATGGAGATGTCGCCTATTCTGATAAATTAGTTGGAAACGATTTCTTGGATTTTATCAGACAGAGACTCCTTTTGTTGAAAGAATTGATGTCTGAACAAGGTTCTATTTATTTGCATATTGATTACAAAATAGGTCATTATGTAAAGATAGTAATGGATGAAGTTTTCGGAATTGAGAATTTCAGAAACGATATTACAAGAATAAAATGCAATCCGAAAAATTTCAACAGACTTGGTTATGGTAATGTAAAAGACTTAATTCTTTTTTACACAAAATCAAGTAATCCAATTTGGAATGAGCCAAGAGAAAAATATACTGAAAAGGATTTTGAAAAACTCTTTCCAAAAAAGGATAAACAAGGTAGAAGATACACAACAGTTCCTATCCACGCACCAAGTGAAACCGAAAACGGCAAATCAAATCAACCTTTTAAAGGTGTTTTACCGCCGAAAGGAAGGCATTGGCGGACAGATGTTGAAACTTTAGAACAATGGGACAAAGAAGGCTTAATAGAATGGTCGTCAACAGGAAACCCAAGAAAAATAATCTTCGCAGACCAAAGAGAAGGGAAAAGAGTTCAAGATATTTGGGAATATAAAGACCCACAATATCCAACTTATCCAACTGAAAAAAATCCTGAAATGTTAGACTTAATTATTCGGACTTCTTCCAATGAAAACAGCATTGTGCTTGATTGCTTTTGTGGTTCAGGAACAACTTTAAAATCTGCCCAAACAAATGGAAGAAAATGGATTGGAATTGACCAATCAGAACACGCTATTAAGGCGACTATGAATAAACTTGAAACAGTTGAAGGAGACCTTTTTGTTGCAAAGCCAGAATATGAATTTGCAGAATTAGAAAAAAGCCCAGCTACCAACATTGTATAAGAGCAATAGTGGATGAAGTTGTAAATTTGGATTGAAAATTGAATATTTGAATAAGATATAAACAACTGATTTACAGTAATATAATTTTACGTTAGTCAGAAGGCTGAAAAAACCAAAAAATGTTTTCATATAATGCAACCTTCAATTAACTTTGTCTTGTAAAATGAAAATAAACACTACTTGCAATAAAGGATATAAGCAATTAGGATTTAGTTGTTTGAAAAAACGAAAATGAATAAAATAAAGACCAGTGATAAATTGAAAAGTTAGGACAAAAAATCCCCAACTGTCCATAGCCACGGTCATTATTGCCAAATTTAATCAAGATTATATAGCTTGATTTTTTTATATAAAGTAGCTCTTGTGATACCTAATTTTTTTGCGGTTTTAGTTTTATTGAATTGATATTTAGTTAGCGTATCTTGAATCATTTTTTTTTCTAACTCTTCATTTTGAGACTTTAAATCCTGTTTTTGGGTTTCTTTGCTTTCAAGATGGCTAATGGGTTCAACTTGAAATCCAGCAAGATGTTCTTTTTTGATAACTCCATTTTCAGATAACAAAACACCTCTTTTTATAAAGTTTTTTAATTCTCTTAAATTACCTGGCTAAGAATGTTTCTTAAAATCTTGAAGCAGATTATTGTCAATACCTTTGTATTCTTTATTTAGTTCTTCAGCGGCATTTTTTCCAAAAAAATCTATAAATATATTGAGGTCTTCTTGTCTTTCTCTTAGTGGTGGTAGGGTTATAGGAAATTCGTTCAACCTATAAAATAAATCTAACCTAAAGTTATTATTTTCGATATTTTTTTCAAGATTTTCATTAGTTGCAGCAATAATTCTTACATCTATGTCGATGTCTTTGTTGCTTCCTAATCTTCTGATTTTTCTCTCTTGAATAGTTCTTAAAAGTATGACTTGTGAGTCATAGGATAAATTACCAATTTCATCTAAAAAAATAGTTCCATTATTAGCATATTGAAAATGACCTATTTTGGTTTGAGACGCACCAGTAAAAGCTCCTTTTTCATGACCAAATAGTTCAGATATAGCAGTTTCATCTGGTATTGCACCACAATCTACTGCTACAAAATTAGAGTCTTTTCTCTTGCTGTTTTGGTGGATATATTTGGCTACTAATTCTTTTCCCGTTCCACTTTCTCCTGTTATTAAAACCGATAAGTTGGTTGGTGCTACAATATCTACTTGAGACCAGATTTTTTTGGTTGTAGTGCCTTTTATAAAATTATTTTCAATTTTGTTTTCAGAGAGTCTTTTCTCATTTGTTTTTAAAGCTTGGTGTACAATTTTAAGAAATTCACTAGGATTTATAGGCTTGCTAACAAACTCAAAAGCACCTAATTTTATGGATTTTACGGCTGTTTGAATATTTCCATAATTTGTTATCAATATAACAGGAATAGTGCTATTTATTTTTTTTATTTTTTGAGTGATTTGTAATCCATCCAATTCTGGCAATCGGTAATCGGTCACAATCAAGTCTGGATGATCGTGATTTTTAAAATGCTCAAAAAAACTAACCGAGTTATAAAAAGACTCTACATTATAGTTCTTTTTCTCTAAAAGTTTTTTTAATGTTTGGTTAAAAAAAACATCGTCATCTATTAGGTAAACCGTTTTCAATTTTTATTTTCAAAGGTATAAATTGTATTTGAAAATAACTACTTTTGTTGCTTATGCTTGTTGTTTATTTTAGCCCGCGTTAACCATCCATTTTGTCCTGCTGTAGCTATTGCGTAAGGCGTTATCCAAAACAAGCTGAAGGCATAAAAAACACTATAACTGTATGATAGTAAAGATTGGTTGATATTAGAATATTTCAAGTAATAAAACAGTGCTGGAATACTTGCAAAAATCAAAATACTAAATAGACTTACACCTATAAATAAAAACGGTTTTAAAACTAAAAAAATAAGCATAAACACAACAGATGGATAAGCTGTTATCATTTTTACCCATTGGTTGATTAGCAACAGTCTAGATGACCATTTTTGGGTAGATCTAAAATTTTGAAATGCAAATTTACTCATCATGATATTTTCTCTCACATTGTCATGTTCCCAGCGGATAAACATTTTGCTAAGCTTTTGATATGTTTTAGGAATTTCTGTAATTACATTAGCGTTTGATTGAAAATTTACATCATAACCTTGTTTTAAAATCATATTAGTCATGGCTCTGTCTTCTCCAATTTGAGTCCTTTTTCCTAAAAACTTTTGATTAAACCATTTTTCTAAGCAATTGTCAACCGCTTCTTTTCTATAGGCAGATAAAGCACCTGGTGTACATAAAACCGAACCATAAACACTTTGTGCTGATCGAATAAATTCAAAACTAAAGGCAAAACTAACATTTAGCATTTTTGGAATTATGCCTTCTTCTGTATTTAGCACCTTAACGTTACCAGCTACAGCTCCACATTTATCGTTGACAACAAATGGACTTACGATATTTCTTATAGTGTTTTTTTCTACAATTGAATCGCTATCTACTGTTATCACTACTTCTGTAGTTATTTCTTTAAATGCACGATACAAAGCTTCTCTTTTGCCCATGTTTTTGGGTTGTTGCAAAATGATTATGCCATCTTTCAAGTCTTTTTTTGCTTTCTTCATCCATTCCCAAGTATCATCTTCACTGCCATCATCTATGGCAATAAGTTGTATCTTATCTTTAGGATAATCACTATTTGATAGGCTGTGTATGGTTTTATAAACTAATCGACCTTCATTATATGCAGGAATAACAACTGTACATTCAGGAAGCTCATGGTCTTTTATTCCTTCTATAGGTTTATACTTTAAAAAGGTAAAAAATAAGAACAGCATGAAAGCTACTTTAAAAGCTAAAATTATATATCCAACTGTTATAAATACATTTCCAAAATTGCTTGTAGAAGGTATAAGGTTTATTTCAACTCCTTGATATAAAGCATATCCAAGTATTGTGGTGCTTAAAATTAAAATGGAGATAACGATATAACCCAATGAGTTATAAAAAATCTTGTTCATTATCTCACGTGAAATATAAAAATAGTTTTGATTAAAATCACTCAAGCTTTTTGTAATTGCTTCCATATATTTTTTTTAATTATATATAAACAAATACACTACCACTTAATTTAAAAATAATATAGTATTGAAAATCAGATAGATATAATAATTGTTGAGAGTTTTTTAAAACTAAAGTGTATATTTTTTATACATATTGTATTCTGATAATACACATTGCTATGTTTTTAATTTGTAGTTGCTCAAAATGTTGTAATTTTCTTGGTCGAACTCACGTTAAAATATTAAATTTAGTCAACTTTTTAATAAAAGATATTGGATGTTCAAACTTAAAGGAAAGACCATTTGGTTGTTTGCCCTCATTACTTTAGGCATTGCAGGAGTAGGATTATACTTTTATATTAGTCTAACTTCCTTAAACAAACTTGTAGTAGAAAGTGCTTATCCTCAAAAACGTTCAAATTATTTAAAGGACATAACAATTGATATTAACAAGCTTAACAATTTATATTTATTAGATTCCATAAAATTTTCTTTTAAAAAGGCAGATACTATTCTTGCAAGAATCGAACAAAATATTGATTCAATCAAAACTGAGCTTCAAAATTCTAAAACAATTGAAGTCTCTAAGTTAGACACTATACCAAAACTATTGCGAAGTGTTCAAGTAGAATACTTAGAATTACAGCGTATCAAAGAAAAAAATCAATCAAAATTTTTAAATGATTTAGAGAGTTTGCTCAAAAAAGAGTTGGCAGACCTTGAAATCAATAGAAAAGATTCAGTAACTATAATAAAACAAGTCACTTCAGAAATTTATAAGCATTCCATTGATGAAAACAAAAACTTTAATGAAATTGGCGAAGAAGAAGAGGAAAGCAAAAACTTTTTTCAACGTCTGTTTGGTTCATCCAATAAAAAGAATGCCGAAGCAAAAAAAGACAATAACGATTCAAAAGTAAAAGAACAAATAGAAGCTAATAATGACACTGTCGTCTCTACATCAATTGATACTTTACAAACTATAACGCAAATAAACAACTTACCAGAGAAGAGAATTATTTCGATTTTTGAAAGTGTCCAGCAAAAAAGACAGCATATTATTGATGTTTTAAACAAAAGAGAAAACGAAATATTTCAAAAAAACACTGAAGTCAATAAATATATAGAGAAAATACTCAATGATATTTTATTAGAAGAATTTAACACCTTTAATGCTAACGTAAATAATTTTTCAAAAAAGTCTGAAAGTTATTTATGGAAAAGTAGCCTTATTATTTTTATTATTTTGTTGTTAGGTGTTTTTTCGATTTATGTTATAATAACAGACATCAATAAAAGTATATATTACCAGGATAGATTAAAAGAAAACGAAAAAAAGGCTATAAAAGAAACTGAAGAGAATCAAAAATTTCTTTCAACAATGAGTCATGAATTGAGGACGCCACTCACTTCAATTATAGGATATACAGAATTACTAAATGAAGATGACGATAATGTAAAAGCTATAAAAACAGCCTCCAATTATCTTTATCAAATGACTAATGAAATTTTGGACATTTCCAAAATTAAAGCTGGTATTATTGAAATTAAAAAAGAAGTCTTCAACTTAAATGAAGTCTTCGAAATGATTAAACACAACTTTGAGCCATTGATTAAAAATCAAAACATTGAAGTTTTTTTTGAAATTCCCGAAGAAAAAGTTTATGTCAATTCAGATCGATACAGAATACAACAAATTATATACAATTTAGTGCATAATGCGTTAAAATATACAGACAAGGGTTTCATAAAAATAGGGTTTATAAAAAATGAAATAAATCACCAAAAATCAGAGATCAATATTTTTATTGAAGACACTGGAGTAGGAATGACCTCAGATGAACAAAAGACAATTTTTAAGGATTACCATCAAGCGGGAACTCATAAAAGCAAAATGAAAGGAACAGGATTAGGAATAGGCATAGTTAAAAATTTGGTCAACAAATTAGGTGGACAAATAAAGCTGACAAGTGAGGTAAACAAAGGAAGTAAGTTTGAAGTATTGCTCAAATTAGAAAATGCTCAACCATCAGATGTTAGAGAAGAAGAAAAAACACTTCAATTACCTGACAATATATTAGATGGGAAAACAATTTTTGCTGTTGATGACGATAAGTTGATTACCAGTTTGTTTAAAACAATTTTTACCAACTACGGTGCAAAAGTGACAGTCATGAACAGTTCTTTACAAGCACTAAATCACCTGAAAGAAAATCGATATGACTTGGCTATTTTTGATATGAAAATGCCAGAGATGAGTGGAGTTGATCTTATTGATGAATTAGCTAAAAACAATTTGAAACTCAGCAAAACTGTAATCTGTATTACCAACGTTTTGTTGTCTGATGAACAAAAAAATATTTTAAAAAAATTTGATTTTCAACTTTATAAGCCATTTAATAAGCAAGATATTATCAAATTAATAATCAAAGCTTTTAACTTTGATATTCAAGATTATTACGTTTTTGATGAAGAAAAAATAAAATCAACCCCCGAAACAAAAAAAGATCTTGACTTTAGTTACAGCCTCAAAGATCTGGTCCCATATACTGGAGATGATAAGGATGCTCTTATGGAAATGCTTCGATTTTTATTAGCGGAGAATGTGTCTGAACTTGAAATCTTTGAAGAGATGATAGAAAAAGAAAACCTCGAAGAAGTAGCTAACCAAATACATAAATTATCATCTCGTTTTGCTCAATTGAATATAAAACCACCTTATGACCCTAAAACACTAGAATTAAGGTTGCGAAATGGAGAAACCTTTATTTTGAATCAAGCTGTTGAAATTTTTAATTTTTGGAAACATTGCAATCAATCTTTAATTGATAAGCACAATATCAAAATTTAAGATTAATGGTTTTATCAGGTAGATGAAAATAAATCCAATTTGAACGAGAGTTCGATTTATTGAAATCTGTAAATCAGATGATTACGTATTTTTGTAAGCAAATTTTCTCATTTCGAACGAAGTATGAGAAGAAATCTCATCCTACTGAGATGTTTCATCGCTCATGCTTCGCACTATCGACATGACAAATGGTTAAATATCTGTATTTTATATGAAAATATTTTATTGGAATTTATATCGAAGAACTCACGTTATTTTATGAATTCCATATATACGAGTGAGATTTTAAAAAACATCAGAATCAATAAAAAGGATTATAATTTCTTAAAAACTTTCTGCATCCTATCTTCTTCTTCTTTAGCCAACTCTTGGTCAACGAGAATTCTACCACTATGTTCGTCTGTCATAATTTTTCTTCGTCCAGCAATTTCAACCTGAACTTGTGGCGGAATAGTAAAAAACGAACCACCAGAAGCACCGCGTTCTATGGTAACAACGGCTAAGCCATTTTTCACACTATTTCTAATTCGTTCGTAAGCATTAACTAATCTTTCTTCAATCTTAATTTTTAGTTTTTCTGATTCTTTTTCTAAGGCTTTTTCTTCTTTTTCAGTTTCTTTAAGAATGTTTGAAAGCTCTGATTTTTTGTGATCAAGGTGTGTTTGTCTATCCTTTAACTTAGCTTCTGTTTGCTCTAAGGCTTCTTTTTTGTGCTCAGTTTGAGCATAAAATTCTTTGATGTGTTTTTCAGCCAATTCAATTTCAAGTTCTAAGTATTCAATTTCTTTACTTAAAGCATCAAATTCTCTGTTATTTCTAACATTCTCTTGCTGTTTTTTATATTTTTTTATGCGATCTTGAGTTTCGCTGATAAAAATCTTTTTAGATTTAATGTCTTCGTCAATTTTATCTAAAGCGGTTTTAATTTTATCAATTCTTTTGTTGAGGTATACAACTTCATCTTCCAAATCTTCAACTTCAAGAGGCAATTCACCTCTCATGTTTCTGATTTCATCTATTCTTGAATCTACGAGTTGCAAATCGTATAGAGCTCTTAGTTTTTGCTCAACGCTAATCTCTTTCTTTTTTGCCATAATCAATAATATTGAACGGGATTTGTATTAGTATTTGATAAAACGGTTGCAAAATTAGTGAAATTTTCTTTAAGATAAGCATATAAAAGTTGTTTTGTGTATTGCTCACTTTCATAATGTCCTATATCGGCTAAAATTATCTTTTCTTCAGCTTTAAAAAAATCGTGATATTTGAAATCAGCACTAACATAAGCATCGGCTTTGGCTCTGATAGCATTTGGTATAGCAAAAGCACCGCTACCTCCTAAAACGGCTACTTTTTGAATGGGTTTGTTTAATAATTTTGAATGTTTTATGACGGGTATATGGAACGTATTTTTGAGCAATTCTAAAAATGCATTTTCTTTTATAGGATTTTTCCATGACCCAAGCATTCCTATGCCTATATTTTGATTGGTGTTTTCTAAAGTTTCAACTTCATAAGCTACTTCTTCATAAGGATGATGTTTGAATAGTTGGTTAAGAATTTGATTTTGAAGATGTTTGGCATAGGTAATGTTGATTTGAATTTCATCTTCAAAATGGGTTTTTCCTTTTTGACCTACCACAGGATTTGAGTTTTCATTTCCTTTAAAACTTCCTTGACCTTCAATATTAAAACTACAATGTGAATAGTTGCCAATTTGTCCTGCACCAACTTCAAAGAGTTTTTCTCTTAAAAAATTAGCATCGTTTTTTGGAATGTATGTTGTCAATTTTTTGATGGTGCCAGTTTGAGGGATAAGTATCTCGGGATTGTTTAGATTTAGTTTGTCGCATATCATTTTATTTACCCCATGAAATGCATTGTCTAAAGCTGTGTGAATGGCGTAAATTGCAATATCGTTTTTGATAGCCTTGATTACTGTTTTGTTGACATAATTATTGGGATTAAGTTTTTTTATACCCGAAAAAATGATTGGATGAAAACTTAAAATGAGATTGCAGTTCAAAGCTATAGCTTCATCAACAACCTTTTCATTGGTATCTAAACTGACCAAAACACCGTTTATAACACGATTTTCGTCTCCAACAATTAATCCTACATTATCAAAATCTTCTGCATAATCTAAAGGTGCATAGGCGTAAAGATTATTTATTAAGGATTTAATAGTCATAATTTATCTTTTAAGTTAAATTGTAAATTTAAATATTATACTTTCGTAATTATATGATTAAGGTATAAATTTAGTTTGTTTTCTTATTAATTTCGTTTTTATTGAAATAGGCTTTATACCTGAAGTGCTATGAATAATGCTAAATATTTTAAAATTTTTATTATTTCCTTTCTCGATAATTTATCATGCAGTGACTGCTTTGAGAAATTATTTATATGACAAAGGTTTGTTTAAATCTTACACTTTTGATGTTAAACTGATAAGCGTAGGAAATTTAAGTGTTGGTGGCACGGGCAAATCTCCTATGATTGAGTATTTAATTAAAAAATATAAAGATGATTATAAGATCGGAGTCTTAAGCCGAGGCTACAATCGCCAAAGCAAAGGGTTTTTAGAAGTTGATTTGCATATGAAAGCTATTGATGTTGGCGATGAGCCGCTTCAATTTAAAAACAAATTTAAATCAGTGCCTATTTTTGTTGATGCTGACCGTAAACATGGTTTAGAAAATATTCAAAAGCTTTATCCTGAAATAGAGATAATATTTTTAGATGATGCTTTTCAACACAGACGAGTAAAACCCGATATAAATATTTTATTGACAACATTTGACAAGCCCTTTTACAAAGATTTTTTGTTGCCAGTAGGACGATTGCGAGAGTCTAAAACTTCTGTAGAACGTGCAGATTATATCGTTGTTACAAAATGTCCACCTGATATTTCAAGTACCGTCAAAAGCAATATAAAGCAGAAAATGAATTTAAAGTCTAACCAAACTTTAGTTTTTTCTGAAATTGAATATAGCCAAACTCTCAAAAGTCAGAATCGCTCTATGGAATTTGAAACTCTTGATGATTTTTATTTGATAACTGGAATTGCAAACCCCAAGCCTTTACTGGATTATTTACAATCAAAACACAAAAGTTTTGAACACTTGCGTTTTGCCGATCATCATAATTTTTCAAAAGCTGAAATTGAAGACATTCAGTCTTATACTAAGCCAATTGTTACTACAGAAAAAGATTTTATTCGCTTAAAAGGTTTGATTGATAAAGAGATTTTTTATATCGCAATTCAAGTAAAACTAGATCAAGATTTAAAACTTATTTAGCTTCTTCAACTAATTCATCTACGCTTTGAACAGCAGATAAATAGCGTTCAGCATCAAGAGCGACCATACAACCCGTGCCAGCTGCGGTTACGGCTTGTCTATACTCTTTGTCTTGAGCGTCTCCGCTGGCAAATACACCAGGAATATTAGTCTTGGTGCTTTTGGGTTGAGTGATGATATACCCAACCTCATCCATATCTAATTGACCTTTAAATATATCGGTATTTGGTTTGTGACCAATGGCTATAAATAAACCTGTGATTTTTATTTCTTCTTTTTCTTGAGTTTCGTTATTAACCATTCTCAGTCCTTCTACCACTTGATCGCCCAAAACTTCATCGACTTCTGTGTTAAATCTAACATCGATATTTTTGGTATTAAAAACTCTGTGTTGCATAGCTTTTGACGCTCTCATAACATCTCTGCGGACCAACATGGTCACCGATTTACAGATTTTAGCGAGATAAGTTGCTTCTTCTGCGACGGTATCGCCACCACCAACAATGGCAACATCTTGACCTTTGTAAAAGAAGCCATCACAAACGGCACAAGCAGAAACGCCACCACCACGTAAGCGTTGTTCGCTTGGAATATTAAGGTATTTGGCTGAAGCACCTGTTGAAATTATGATGCTTTCGGCTTCAATCCACTTATTGTTGTCAATTTGAACTTTATGAATGCCGCCTTTTTCTTTGCTTAGCTCTGTTTTGGTAACCATTCCTATTCTTACATCTGTATCAAATCTTTCGGCTTGAGCTTTTAAGTCTTCCATCATTTTTGGTCAGTCAATGCCTTGAGGATAACCAGGAAAATTATCTACATCGGTTGTAGTTGTGAGTTGACCACCAGGCTCCATGCCAGTATATAAAACAGGTTTAAGATCTGCTCTTGCGGCATAAATAGTCGCTGTGTAACCTGCTGGACCCGAACCTATTATTAGGCATTTTACGCGTTCATTTGTGTTGTTCATCGTTTCTATATTTTACGCAAAAGTATTGTTTTTTATGAAATTTATATAAGGTTTTCGATAACTTTATGTTATACCAAATTAGAATGCATAATATTGATTTTAAACAAAAAAAAGCCGACTGTTGAGCCGGCTTACTGTTTAACCCTAAAATAATAGGTTACTGAATTAATTTTTGTATTTTTTCTTTCAGTGTTTTATCTTGAGTAGATGCTTTTGCAATGGCATGATAAGTTTCTACTTTTAAGCCTTGATTTTCAATCAAACGCTCCATGTTTTTTTGGATGTCTTCTTTTAAGTTTTCAATATTTTTTTTGACCAAATTGTATTTATCAATTTCAGATTTTGTCAGTTGATTTTTTTTGTCAGAATCTAATAATTTTAGGTGTATATCGGTAAATTCATCACCACTTAGTCCTGCTTTTTCAATAGCTGTCAATTTATTAAGTTGAAACGACATATTTTCATTTCTAATTTCTATATAAGCCTGGGCAAACTTTTCTATGGTTTGGTCTGAAAATGTTTTATTTTGACTCCAAGATAAAGTTGAAAGACAAACAAATAATGCAAAAACTATTTTTTTCATATTAAAAATTTTTATTTAACAAATATATTAATAATGAAATAATATCAAAGATTATGTTACATTTTTTTAGCATCTTCCCAATACTTATTCATATCATCAAAACTCATTTCATGAAGTTTGAGGTTTTTTTTCTTGGTTTGGTCTTCAAGGAATTTAAATCGTTTGATAAATTTTTTGTTAGTCAATTCTAAAGCTCTTTCGGGGTTAATGTTGTGATGTCTAGCAAAGTTGATAAGTGCAAAAAACACATCGCCAAGTTCAGCTTCCATCTCAGATTGATTTTTATTTTTTGCTTCTGCTTCAAACTCGCTAATTTCTTCTTTAACTTTGTCTAAAATTTGTTCTGATTTTTCCCAATCAAAACCTACACTGGCAACTTTGTCTTGAATGCGTTGAGATTTGACCATAGCGGGTAAACTTTTAGGCACGCCACCTAAAACAGATTTGTTCCCTTTTTTTAATTTTATCATTTCCCAATTTTGCTTGACATCTTCTTCATTTTCAACCTTAACATCTCCATAAATATGTGGATGACGCTCTATCATTTTTTTGCAAATGGTGTTGATAACATCTTGTATATCAAACTTGTTTCTTTCTGAAGCAATTTTAGAATAAAAAACAATATGCAAAAGCAAATCGCCTAATTCACCTTTTATAGCATCATAATCTTCTTCAATTATAGCATCGGTAAGTTCGTAAGTCTCTTCAACAGTTAGGTGACTTAATGTGTGAATGGTTTGTTTTCGATCCCATGGACAACCTTCGCGGAGTTCATCCATGATTTTTAATAATCGAGAAAAACTTTTTTCTTTTGATGGGTTCATTTTTTTTCTTTCAAAAGTAATGAATACTTTTTTAGCAGTTACAATGAAGTAAAATTTGTATTTTAAAACTAAAAAGGTTAAATTTGGATAAATTTATAAATCAATAACTTATGAAAAAAATATTACTTATTGCAATTTTGTGTTCTGCATTTATGATGCAAGCACAGACAGTTGGTATTGTTGGTCCAGCCGCTAATGGATGGCCAGATGCTACCAATCCAACTCCTGACATTATGTTGACTGATAATGGCGATGGAACACATTCAATTGATGGATTAACCTTAACTACTGGACCAGCTAAGTTCAGACAAAACCAAGATTGGGCAGTCAGTTGGGGTGGCGATACTTTTCCATCTGGGTCGATTACAAATGGCGATATACCCGTTCAAGCTGGGGTTTATGATATTGTGTTAGATTTAAATAACAATACCTACACATTTACTGATGTGGGAACATTTACTCAAATTGAATTGGTTGGGTCTGCTGTTACAGGGTCATCTAACCCA